>NZ_JAAZUH010000002.1:334378-668756 GCF_013185915.1 Stenotrophomonas bentonitica
TACGACCGCCATTTCCTGGAAGCTGCCAACCAGCAGAGGGGTACGGCAGATGCCTTCACGTTCGAGTACTTCGATGTGGGCCTGGACCTGGCAACTGCCACGCTGGCGCAGGATTGCCAGGCCGTCTGCGTATTCGTTAACGACCGCCTGGATGCACCGGTGCTGCGCGCCCTGCATACCCTGGGCGTGCGTGCGGTGCTGCTGCGCTGCGCGGGCTTCAATAATGTGGACGTTGCGGCGGCCGAGCAGCTGGGCCTGTTCGTGGCGCGGGTGCCGGCGTACTCGCCTGAGGCGGTGGCCGAGCATGCGGCGGCGCTGATCATGACGCTCAACCGGCAGACCCATCGAGCCTACAACCGCGTGCGAGAGGGCAACTTCATGCTGGACGGGCTGCTGGGCCGCACCCTGCATGGCCGGACTGTGGGCATCGTGGGCACCGGCAAGATCGGGCTGGCTACTGCGCGCATCATGAAGGGCTTGGGCTGCACGGTACTGGGGTTCGATCCGTACCCGTCGCCCGCGTTTGCACAGATTGGCGAAGCGGTGGCGCTGGAGGAGCTGCTGACCCGCGCGGACATCGTCTCGCTGCATTGCCCGCTGACCCCGGAGACCCATCACCTCATCAACGAGGAATCGCTGGCGCGGATGAAGCCCGGCGCGATGCTGGTGAACACCTCGCGCGGTGGGCTGGTGAATACCGATGCGGTGGTGCGCGCACTGAAGTCACGCCACCTCGGGCACCTGGCCATTGATGTGTACGAGCAGGAAAGCGCGCTGTTCTTTCAGGACCTCTCGGGCGAGATCATCGACGATGACCTGTTCCAGCGCCTGATGACGTTCCCGAACGTGCTGGTGACCGGTCACCAGGGTTTCTTCACGGTCGAGGCGCTGCAGGAAATCTGCAGCATCACCTTGGGCAACCTGGCCGACTTCGCCAATGGAGTGGAGTGCAGTAACAGGGTGTCGGCTGCTTAGGCAGCTTTGGAATGACCGTCACTCAGTCGCGTCCTTCTTGCCCGCGAAGGCGGCGTCGAGGCGTGCCTGCAGGCCGGCCTTAACCTGATCCATGTGCCGCGCAGCTTCTTCCCTGGACAAGGCCGGACGGGGATCAGCACGTGCATCCCGCATGCCTTGGCGCAGAGGTTCGGTGTATGCGGTATTTTCGCGAGCCCGCTTGAGGGCGTCGTCGCGATCGGGGCGACGGCGACGGTTCTCTGGATCATCCGAGTAGCCATTGGCATCCACTTGGGAGTAGGAGGGCGACTGCCTACGCAGCTTTTGCCTCCCGGTCTTCCACGCCGGTGTAACGGACGGCGGGTTTTTCGGGCTCGCCATTCACGAGCCCAAGGGGCTCGCCGTTCCATAACGGTGTGATGACAATCCGGCCCTGGAAGGCTTCTATCCGCACCTGTGCGCCGACGGCGAAGCCGAAGGTCCGCATCCAGGCACCGCTCAGGGTGATCAGGGGGAGGGGGCCGAACTCGTCGCGGCAGTGCTCGTCGATCTGCGGCACGGCGCGGATGTTGTGGGCGTAGCGGGGCCGGTAGCGGGGCAGCAGTGGCAACGGCGGGGTAGGCGGTTCTAGGGGCGACTGGTCCGGAGCGAGCGTCATGTGTTTGCCTCCATCAAGGGAATGGCCCTCGCCGTTTAGGGCGAGGGCGTCGGGAGGTCAAAACCGTGCAAGTCATACGGCGGGCATATTCCCCGTGAAGGGTCTTGTATTAGCCGCCCTCCCGACATGGGACACCACTAGTTTCGACTTGCGGAGTTTTGAGCTCCGGGGCCGACCTTCGGCAGATCTGCCCGACGAGGCAAAGTGATTGTTTCTGTTGAATTTTCGATTTCGATAGGCTGTGCCTACTGATTGACGTGACTGACCCGTGCAGCGCGTGAAATGGTGCTTTGGGGTGTGACCGTGGGCACAATTGGGGGTGGCGGCCGTGGCGACAGCCTCGACGTGGATCGGTTTGGGTGGTGTCGTGAAAGGCGCAGGCTCGGTGAGGGTTGCGTCGGTCGTTCAGCCGGGCAGAGCCCGGCTCTACCCGGTAGGTAGCCAGGGCGGGACGCAACGCCGACCGGGCCACGCCGACGCCCCGCCGTCATTCATGTCTATACATGTGCGCAGGATTGCCGAATTCGTCACTTGCCCGCGCAGTGCGACAACGTGTCGCAGCCAATTCAGGCCTCTTCCTGCGCTGGATCATTGTCAATGGACTTCTTAAATGGTGCATAACGGCATAAAATCAGGGGGCTGACATGTACGTCCTCCGTGCCGCCCCTTGGGACCGGTACACCTGCCTTTGGCTGGCGGGGCGCGCTTGAGATGGCATTCCCTACGCAATTGGATCGACCGATGATTCCGTTGAAACCCCTTGGGCGCTGGTTGCGCCCGGGCCTGCTGTTGGCTTTGTCCGTGTTCCTGACGGGCTGCAGCTCGGCCATTCTCGACCCGAAGGGCCAGATCGGCCATGACCAGAAGACGCTGCTGATCACGGCTACCGTGCTCATGCTGCTGGTGGTCGTGCCGGTCATCATCATGACCCTCGCCTTCGCCTGGAAGTACCGTGCCTCGAACACCAAGGCCCGTTACGAGCCGAAGTGGTCGCATTCCACCGCCATCGAAGTGGTGGTGTGGTCGATCCCCTGCATGATCGTGCTGGTGCTGGCAGTGCTGACCTGGCGCTCCTCGCACTCGCTCGACCCGTACCGACCGCTCGAGTCGGACACCAAGCCGGTAGTGATCGAAGCCATCTCGCTGGACTGGAAGTGGTTGTTCATCTATCCGGAAGAGAACATCGCGACGGTCAACGAGATCACCTTCCCGGTCGATACCCCGCTGAACTTCAAGATCACGTCCGACTCGGTGATGAATGCGTTCTTCATCCCGCAGCTGGGCACGATGATCTACTCGATGACCGGCATGGAGACCAAGCTCCATCTGATCGCCAACGAGATCGGTGAGTTCCCGGGCATGTCCTCACACTACAGCGGCGCGGGCTTCAGCAAGATGCACTTCACGGCGCATTCGGTGACCAACGAGCAGTACCAGCAGTGGCTGGCCAAAGTACGCGCCGAGTCCAATACGCTGGACAAGACCGCCTTTGCTGCCCTGGTGGACGACAAGAACCACGACTGGCACCCGGTGACCTATTTCGGCACCAGCGAAGCCGGCCTGTTCGACTGGGTCATCGCCAAGCACATGGGCAACAACCAGCACTACGGCATGGACCACAAGGCGATGTCGCACGAAGGCCATGAAATGCCGGCCGGTGACCATGAAGGCCACGACGCAGCTGCCGCTCCGGCAGGTGCCGACGCGGCCGACCATGCCGAACACACTGCAGACGAGCACGCCGCCGCCGGTCACGCCGGCCACGCGGGCTCGGGAGAATAAGCATGAATCTGTTGGGTAAACTGACATTCGCTGACATCCCGCACGACCCGATCATCATGACCACGCTGGTAGGCGCGGGCATCGGTGGTCTGCTCCTGCTGGCGGTCATCACCAAGTTCAAGCTGTGGGGCTACCTCTGGAAAGAGTGGTTCACCTCGGTCGACCACAAGAAGATCGGCGTGATGTACCTCATCGTCGCCTTCGTCATGCTGCTGCGCGGCTTTGCCGACGCCATCATGATGCGTGCCCAGCAGGCCATCGCCGCCAATGGCGCCGAAGGCTTCCTGCCGCCGCATCACTACGACCAGATCTTCACCGCCCACGGCGTGATCATGATCTTCTTCGTGGCGATGCCGCTGATCACCGGCCTGATGAACGTGGTGGTGCCGCTGCAGATCGGCGCACGCGACGTGGCCTTCCCGTTCGTCAACTCGCTCAGCTTCTGGCTGTTCGTGGCGGGCGCGGGCCTGGTGATGATCTCGCTGGGTGTCGGTGAGTTCGCGCAGACCGGTTGGCTGGCCTTCCCGCCGTTGTCGGGCAAGGAGTACAGCCCAGGGGTAGGTGTCGACTACTACATCTGGGGCCTGCAGGTTGCAGGCCTGGGTACGACACTGAGCGGTATCAACTTCTTCATCACCATCTTGAAGATGCGTACCCCGGGCATGAAGCTGATGCACATGCCGGTGTTCACCTGGACCGCGCTGGTCACCAACGTGCTCATCATCGCTGCGTTCCCGGTGCTGACCGTCACCCTGGTGCTGCTGACCCTGGACCGTTACCTGGGCACGCACTTCTTTACCAATGACGGTGGCGGCAACGCCATGCTGTACATCAACCTGATCTGGATCTGGGGTCACCCGGAAGTCTATATCCTGGTGCTGCCGGCCTTCGGTGTGTTCTCGGAAGTGATCGCGACCTACTCGCGCAAGGCGCTGTTCGGTTACAAGGGCATGGTGTACGCCACTGCCTGTATCGGCGTGCTGTCCTTCATCGTGTGGCTGCACCACTTCTTCACCATGGGTTCGGGTGCCAACGTCAATGCCTTCTTCGGCATCACGACAATGATCATCTCCATTCCCACCGGCGTGAAGATCTTCAACTGGCTGTTCACCATGTTCCGCGGTCGCGTGCAGTTCACCACCCCGGTGCTGTGGACGATCGGCTTCATGGTGACCTTCACCATCGGCGGCATGACCGGCGTGATGCTGGCCATTCCGGCCATCGACTTCGTGCTGCACAACAGCCTGTTCCTGATCGCGCACTTCCATAACGTGATCATCGGCGGCGTGGTGTTCGGCATGTTCGCGGGCATCAGCTACTGGTGGCCGAAGATGTTCGGCTTCCGCCTCAATGAAACCTGGGGCAAGGCTGCGTTCTGGTGCTGGTTCATCGGCTTCTATGTGGCCTTCATGCCGCTGTACGTGCTCGGCTTCATGGGCATGACCCGTCGCATGCAGAGCTACCCGAACCCGGAATACCAGCCGTTCCTGATCGTGGCTGCCTTCGGTGCGGCGATCATCGGCGCCGGCATCCTGTGCCAGGTGATCCAGATCGCTGTGTCGATCCGCGACCGCAAGAAGACCGCCGACCTGACCGGCGACCCGTGGGACGCCCGTACGCTGGAGTGGGAAACCTCTTCGCCGCCGTCGTTCTACAACTTCGGTTCGCTGCCCAAGGTCACCGAACTGGACGACTTCTGGGAGCGCAAGCAGCGTGGTGAGGCGTGGGAACGCCCGGCGAAGTACACCGATATCCACATGCCGCGCAACACCGGCACCGGTGTGGTGATCGGCGCCTTCAGCCTGGTGTTCGGCTTCGCGATGATCTGGCACATCTGGTGGCTGGCCATCATCGGCCTGGTCGGCATGATCGGTACCTTCATCTGGCGCACCTTCGACAAGGACACGGATTACTACGTGCCGGCTGCCGAAGTGGAGCGCATCGAAACTGAGCACCGCCGTCACCTGCAGGCGCAGGGTCTGGTGAAATCGGAGTTGCAGGCATGAGCAGCACTATCGCCAACACCGTGAACCACGGGCACGCCGCACACGCGGCGGCCCATGGCCACGACGACCACGAGCACCACGACACCGGCGAGAACACCGTCTTCGGTTTCTGGGTGTACCTGATGAGCGACTGCCTCATCTTCGCCAGCCTGTTCGCGACCTACATCGTGCTGGCCGGCGGCACCAACGGTGGCCCGGGTCCGAAGGACCTGTTCGACCTGACCTTCGTAGCGTGGGAAACCACGCTGCTGCTGGTGTCCTCGCTGACCTTCGGCCTGGGCATGATCGCGCTGCACAAGCACAAGGTTGGCCAGATGTACCTGTGGCTGGGCCTGACCTGGCTGCTGGGCTTCGGCTTCATGGTCATGGAAGTGTGGGAGTTCAACCACCTCATCCATGAGGGCTTCGGTCCGGACCACAGTGCTTTCCTGTCGGCGTTCTTCGCGCTGGTGGGCACCCACGGCCTGCACGTGAGCGCCGGCCTGCTGTGGCTGCTGATCATGTTCATCCAGATCAAGCAGAACGGCCTGACCCCGACCAACAAGACCCGCATGGCGTGCCTGAGCCTGTTCTGGCACTTCCTGGACCTGATCTGGATCGGCGTGTTCTCCGTCGTCTACCTGAAGGGAGCGCTGTAATGGCACATGACAATCACGCACACGACCACGGCCACGGCGCCGCTGGCGAGAGCCACGGCAGCGTCAAGTCGTACCTGGTCGGTTTCCTGTTGGCGGCGGTGCTCACCATCATCCCGTTCTGGGCCGTGATGAAGGGCGGCCTGCCGGTGTTCACCACCGGTGTGATCATCATCGTGGCGGCAATTCTGCAGATCTTCGTGCACCTGATCTTCTTCCTGCACCTGAACCGCTCGTCGGAACAGCGCTGGAACGTCAGTGCGGCGGCCTTCACCGTCGTGGTGATCGGCATCATCGTCGCCGGCACGCTGTGGGTCATGCACAATATGAACGTGCACATGATGCATTGACGTCTTCGGATGTCGCGCAAGCAGAAAGGCCGCCCGGAAGGGCGGCCTTTTTGTTTGTAATTGCATGAGATGAGGCATCGGTAGGGTCGGTTCCCAAACGACCGCCGATAACGCATCAACGTCCGGTAACGCATGACCTGTGACGGAAACGCGCCTTCGTTTGGAGGTCATGCGTTAACGAACCTGGCATCGCTATCGGCGGTCGTTTGGGAACCGACCCTACCGGTGACGCATCTCTCCATTTCCATGCATCACGCCGCGTTGCGCAGGAACTCTTCGGCGTCTACCGGCCTGCCCAGGTGATACCCCTGCAGCAGGTCGCAACCCAGCTCATTGAGGTACGCGCGCTGCCCGGCGGTCTCCACGCCCTCGGCCACGATCTGCAGCTGCAGCGAACGGCCCAGCGCAACGATGGAAGACACGATCGCCGCATCTTCCGCGTTGTCTTCCAGATCCCGCACGAACGCGCGGTCGATCTTCAGTTCGGTGGCCGGCATGCGCTTGAGGTACAGCAGGCTGGAATACCCGGTGCCGAAGTCGTCGATGGAAATCTTCACCCCCATGTCGGTCAGGCCATGCAGGATCTGCAGGCTCGCTTCCACGTCCTGCATCGCAGTGGTTTCGGTGACTTCCAGGGTCAGGTGGTGCGGCGCCAAGGCATGCTTTTCCAGCGTGTTCTTCACCGTTTCAAGCAGGTTGGTGGAAGAGAACTGGAGCGGCGAAAGGTTCACCGCCATCGACCAGTCCGGATGCCCGGCGTCATGCCACTGCCGCAGCTGCGCACAGGCCTGGTCCAGCACCCAGTCGCCCAGCTGCAGGATCAAGCCGCTGCGCTCGGCGATGGGAATGAAGGTGTCCGGCCCCAGCAGCCCCAGCCCCGGGTGTTGCCAGCGCACCAGCGCTTCGGCGCCGATCACGCCGCCACCGTCGGCACGGAACTTGGGCTGGTAATGCAGCACCATCTCGTCGCGCTGCATCGCGCGGCGCAGCTCCTGCAGCAGCTTGAGCTGGCGGTTGGCGCTGACGTGCATGGATTCGGTGAAGAAGGTATGCCCGTTCCGGCCTGAATCCTTGGTGTGGTACATCGCCGCGTCGGCGTGCGCCATCAGCTCGCGCTCGGTGGTGGCGTCGGTCGGGTACATCGCAATGCCCAGGCTGGCGGTGACCTGCAGCTCCACGCCGTCGATCTCGAACGGCTCGCCCACCGTGGCGATGATGCGCTCGGCAATTTCGGCCGCATCTTCCGGCACGTCCAGCTGGATCACGATGACGAACTCGTCGCCGCCCAGCCGCGCGAAGGTGTCGTGGCCGCGAAGCAGCCCCTTCACCCGCTCGCTGACCTGGATCAGGAGCTTGTCGCCGGTCTGGTGGCCGTAGGCGTCGTTGACCGCCTTGAACCCGTCCAGATCGCAGAACATCACCGCGAAGCTGAAATTGCGGCGCTTGGCCTTCTCGATGGTCTGCTCGATCCGGTCCTGCAGCAGCATGCGGTTGGGCAGCTGGGTCAGCGGGTCGTGCAGGGCGGCCTGCATGAGCTTCTCGTTGGCCTGGGCCAGCGACTCGGCCAGCAGGCCGGTGCGGGTGCGCATCTGGCGGTCGAACAGCGAGGCGATCAGCGCGATGCCCAGCGTGCCCAGGGTGGTGACGATGACCAGCACCGCCAGCCATTTGGTGTCCAGGCCGCCCGCGTAGGCCGCCCCGCAGATGCTGCCTTCCGGAAAATTGGCCGCCGCCATGCCGGTGTAGTGCATGCCCACGATGGCCAGGCCCATCACCAGCGAGGCCAGCCCGCGCAGCAGGGTGGGGCGGCGCTGTTCGGTTCGCAGCCGGAAGGCGATCCACAGCGCGGCGCCGGCGGCGACAATCGCGATCACCAGCGAGGCGGCGAACCACAACGGGTCGTATTCGATGCCCGGTTCCATGCGCATCGCCGCCATGCCCAGGTAGTGCATGCAGGCAATGCCCAGCCCCATCAGCACCGCACCGGCGATCAGGCGCGGCCATGGCAGAGCTGGGCGCGACACCAGCCACAGCGCATAGGCCGAGGCACCCACCGAGGCTGCCAGCGAGTACAGGGTGATGGCCAGGTCGTAGCCGACCGGAATGGGCAGGTGGAAGGCCAGCATGCCCACGAAGTGCATGGACCAGATGCCCAGGCCCATGGCGGCGGCGCCACCGGCGAGCCACCAGCGGGCCACGCGGCCTTCGGTGCTGGCCAGCCGGCCGGCCATGTCCAGCGCCGTGTACGAGGCGAGGATGGCAACCAGCAGCGCGAAAACGACGAGACTCTGGCTGTAGCTGCCGGTCATGGAGAAGCCTGGGGGGACATGGGGAAGGAAAGGCGCGGGCGCCCGCCACGGTATCGGCCGGGACGGCACAATGTTGAGCGGGGGCATTCAGCCGGCGGTTGGGCGCACGTCTCGGTTGCTGCGACGCGGCTCGGCTATCCTGCCGCACAGACGATGAATTGGATTTGACATGGCCAAGCGGCTCACCGCCTACGTGTGCACCGAATGCGGCGCGGAATACAGCAAGTGGCAGGGACAGTGCACCGAGTGCGGCGCCTGGAACGTGCTGAGCGAAATCACGCTGGAAAGTGCGACCGCCGCCAAGTCGCCGGCGGCGCGCCGCTCGGGCTGGGCCGGCAAGGTCGACGCGCCGAAGATCATGGCGCTCAAGGACGTGCAGCAGACCGAGCACCTGCGCGTGAGCACCGGCATCGGCGAGTTCGACCGCGTGCTCGGTGGTGGCCTGGTCGAAGGCGCGGTGGTGCTGGTCGGCGGCGACCCGGGCATCGGCAAGTCGACCCTGCTGCTGCAGGCGGTGGCGAAGATGGCCGCCGGGTTGCCGGTGCTGTACATCACCGGCGAGGAGTCGCTGTCGCAGGTGGCCGGGCGCGCAGTGCGGTTGGACCTCCCGCTGGACAACGTCAACGCGCTGGCCGAAACCCAGGTGGAGGCGATCCTGCAGCATGCGAGCGCGGCCAAGCCGAAGCTGATCGTGGCCGACTCGGTGCAGACGCTGTGGACCGAATCGCTCACCGCCGCGCCGGGCTCGGTCAGCCAGGTGCGCGAGAGTGCGGCGCGGCTGGTGCGGTTCGCCAAGGAAACCGGCACCGCCGTGTTCCTGGTCGGCCACGTGACCAAGGAGGGCGGCATTGCCGGCCCGCGCGTGCTCGAGCACATGGTGGACGCGGTGCTGTACTTCGAAGGCGAGAGCGGCAGCCGTTTCCGCCTGCTGCGCGCGTTCAAGAACCGCTTCGGTGCGGTCAACGAGCTGGGCGTGTTCGCGATGGGCGAGAAGGGCCTGAAGGAAGTGTCCAACCCTTCTGCGATCTTCCTCTCCGGCGGCAGCACCCGTCAGCCGGGCAGCTGCGTGATGGTCACCCGTGAGGGCACCCGGCCGCTGCTGGTCGAAGTGCAGGCGCTGGTGGACGCCTCGCCGCTGTCCAACCCGCGCCGGGTGGCGGTGGGCCTGGACCAGAACCGGCTGGCCATGCTGCTGGCGGTGCTGCATCGCCACGGGGGCGTGCTGGTCGGCGACCAGGATGTGTTCGTGAACGTCGTGGGCGGGATCCGCGTGCAGGAAACCGCCGTGGACCTGCCGGTGCTGCTGGCGGTGCTGTCCTCGCTGCAGGACCGGCCGCTGGCCGAGAAGACGATTGCCTTCGGCGAAGTCGGCCTGTCCGGCGAGATCCGCCCGGTCCCCAACGGCGAAGACCGCCTGCGCGAAGCGGCCACCCACGGCTTCAAGCGCGCCATCGTGCCCAAGGCCAACGCCCCGAAGACCGGCAGCGTAAAGGGCATGGAAGTAATCGCAGTAGAGCGCCTGTCAGAAGCGATCGACGCGATCTGACGCGGCCCGTTACCCGCGCTTGAAAACCAACTCAATCGCAAACTGGCTGCCAAAGAACGCCAGCAACAGCAGCGCCATCGCCGTCAGCGTCCAATGCACGGCCTTGGCGCCGCGCCATCCATAGCGGCGGCGGCCGACCAGCAGCACGCCGAACACCACCCACGACAGCACGCTCAGCACGGTCTTGTGCACCAGCTTCTGCGCCAGCAGGTCGTCCACGAACAGCACCCCGGTGACCAGGGTCAGGGTCAGCAGCGCGAAGCCCGCACCGATCACCCGGAACAGCAGCGACTCCAGGTCCGCCAGCGGCGGCAGCGCACGCAGCCAGGGCCGGAAGTCGCGCCGGCGCAGGGCGCGTTCCTGCAGCCACAGCATGATCGCCAGCAGTGCGGCCACGCTCAGCGTGGCGTAGGCCAGCAGCGCCATCCAGGCGTGCGTGGCCAGCTGCCAGCCCAGCGGCTTGCTCGGCGCATGGCCATAGGCGTGGTACGCGCACAGCAGCACCGCAGCCATCGGGAACACCAGTACGCCCAGCGTCGCCATGCGCCCGCGCGCGGCCACCAGCGAGGTCAGCCAGGCCATGCCCAGCCCGACCAGCGACAGCGCCGCGAAGAAATGCATGTCCGGCCCGCCGCTGGTGCGGAAGGCCACCAGCGCGTGGTAGCTGCCATGCAGGACCATGGCCGGAATCGCCGGCCACAGCCAGCCCGGGGAGGCGGCGGCGTCATCGCGCACCACCGCGCGCACCAGCAGGCCGGTGGCGGTCAGGTAGAGCAGGGTGGCGATGAGAACGATTGTCATCGTGTCAGTTTCTCATACAACGCGCGGCCCCGGGCCCGGCCCGGCGACCGGCTATACTGTGGTTCTCTTTGTCTTTCGTTCTGAACAGGTTGCCTCCATGTTCGAGTCCCTGACCCAGCGCCTCTCCGGCACCATCGAGCGGCTGCGTGGCCGCGGTCGCCTCACCGAGGAAAACATCCGCGAGGCCACCCGCGAGGTCCGCATCGCGCTGCTGGAAGCCGACGTCGCCCTGCCGGTCGTGCAGGCGCTGGTCGAGCGCATCAAGGTGCGCGCGGTCGGCCAGGAAGTGCTCAAGTCGCTGACCCCCGGCCAGGCGCTGATCAAGATCGTCCGCGACGAGCTGACCGCGGTGATGGGCTCGTCCGCCTCGGACCTGAACCTCAACGTGCCGGCCCCGGCGATCATCCTGATGGCCGGCCTGCAGGGTGCGGGCAAGACCACCACCGTGGGCAAGCTGGCCAAGCACCTGAAGGACAAGCGCAAGAAGAAGGTGATGGTGGTGTCGGCCGACGTCTACCGTCCGGCCGCGATCGAGCAGCTCAAGACCCTGGCCGACCAGGTGGGCGTGCTGTTCTTCCCGTCCACGGCCGACCAGAAGCCCGAAGCCATCGTGCGCGCGGCGATTGATGACGCGCGCAAGTCGTTCGTGGACGTGCTGCTGGTCGATACCGCCGGCCGCCTGGCCATCGACGACGCGATGATGGCCGAGATCAAGGCCCTGCACGCGGCGGTCAACCCGGCCGAAACCCTGTTCGTGGTCGACGCCATGACAGGCCAGGACGCGGCCAACACCGCCAAGGCCTTCGGCGAGGCGCTGCCGCTGACCGGCGTGGTGCTGACCAAGACCGACGGTGACGCCCGTGGCGGTGCCGCGCTGAGCGTGCGCTACATCACCGGCAAGCCGATCAAGTTCGTCGGTGTCAGCGAAAAGCCGGACGGCCTGGACGTGTTCCACCCGGACCGTATCGCCAGCCGCATCCTGGACATGGGCGACGTGCTGTCGCTGGTGGAGCAGGTCGAGCAGCAGGTCGACAAGGACAAGGCGCAGAAGCTGGCCGAGAAGGTCGCCAAGGGCAAGAAGTTCGACCTGAACGACATGCGCGACCAGCTGGAGCAGATGCAGAACATGGGCGGCATCGGCGGCCTGATGGACAAGCTGCCGGGCCTGGGCCAGATCCCCGAGCATCTCAAGCAGCAGGTCAGCCAGGGCAAGGAAGTGCCGCGCATGATCGCCATCATCAATTCGATGACCAAGAAGGAGCGCCGCAACCCGGGCCTGCTCAACGGCTCGCGCCGTGCCCGCATCGCGCGCGGTTCCGGCCTGACCCCGGCCGACGTCAACAAGCTGATGAAGCAGTATCAGCAGATGGAAAAGATGATGAGCAAGATGGCCGGCGGCGGCATGAAGGGCATGATGCGTAGCATGAAGGGCATGATGGGCGCCATGGGCGGCCGCGGCGGTTTGCCGTTCCGGTGAACCCGCGAATCCTCGAACGCGCCGACAGTTTCTGTCGGCGTTTTTCTTTGCAGGCCCCGATCCTCTTGGCGCCGATGGCCGGCGCTTGCCCAGTGTCGCTTTCGGCTGTACTGGCCAACCACGGCAGCATGGGCGCAATGGGCGCAGTGCTCTCGCAACCTCAGGACATCGTGGCGTGGATGGACGCGTTCCGCGCCCAGTCCAGTGGCCCGGCCCAGGTCAACGTGTGGATTCCCGACGACGCACCGCTGCGCGACGTCGCTGCCGAAGCGGCCAGCCGCGCGTTTCTCGCCCAGTGGGGGCCGGAGGTACCAGCCGAGGCGGCCGACGGCGGCCCGGCCGATTTCGATGCGCAGTTCGACGCGCTGATCGCGGCGCGCCCGGCGGTGGCATCGACCATCATGGGCGTGTTTTCCGCAGTCCAGGTACAGCGCCTGAAGGACGCCGGCATTGCCTGGTTCGCCTGCGCCACCACGCTTGCCGAAGCCCTGGCCGCCGAAGCAGCCGGTGCCGATGCGGTGGTCGCACAGGGCTTCGAGGCCGGTGGGCACCGTGGCGCTTTCGACCCGGCCGCGGCCGAGCGACAGCTGGTCGGGCTGTTCGCGCTGGTGCCGCGCCTGGCGGACCGCCTGCAGGTGCCGGTGATCGCCGCCGGTGGCATCGCCGACGGCCGTGGCGTGGCGGCGGCCTTGATGCTGGGCGCCAGCGCGGTCCAAGTCGGTACCGCGTTCCTGCGCACGCCCGAATGCGCGATCGATCCGGCCTGGTCGCAGGCACTGGCGGCGGCCGAACCGGAAGACACCTGGCCCACGCGCGCCTTCAGCGGCCGACTCGGTCGTGGCCTGGCCACGACCTATGTGCGTGCTGCGGCCGATCCCGCCGCGCCGCCGCCGCGCCCGTATCCGGTGCAGCGCGGGCTGACCGCGCCGATGCGCGCACAGGCCAATCGTGAACACCGCATCGATGCGATGCAGGCGTGGGCAGGGCAGTCGGCCTGGATGGCGCCGGACCGCCCTGCGGCCGACGTACTGCAGGACATGTGGGCCGACGCCCGCGAGCTGCTCGGATGAGCGTGTACTGCAACGGGCACCCTGCGACTGCTGCGGACCTCGCGGCTGCACTGGTCAATTACGGCCACTTCACTTCGCTGCAGGTGCGTGGGGCCGCAGTGCAGGGGCTGGACCTGCATCTGCGCCGGCTGCGGCAGGGAACGGAGGAATTGTTCGGCACCGCGCTGGATGGCACCCAGGTGCAGGCGTGGATTGCGGCGGCGCTGCAGGCCGAAGGGGTGTCCGATGCGTCGGTACGGGTCACCGTGTTCTCGCGCGCGTTCGATTTCCGCCAGCCGCTGAAGGCGGTGCCTGTGGATGTACTGGTATCCGTGGCGGCGCCGGCATCCATGCCGGGTACGCCGAAGCGCGTGCGCAGCGTGGTGTACCAGCGCGACCTGCCGCACCTGAAACACGTGGGCACGTTCGCGCTGTTCCAGCACCGTCGGCAGGCGATGCAGGACGGTTTCGATGACGCCTTGTTCGTGGACGCGAAGGGCAGGATCAGCGAAGGCAGCACCTGGAACGTGGCGTTTGCGCGCGGCGGCGAACTGGTGTGGCCGCAGGCGCCGGCCCTGCGCGGCACGCACGAGCGGCTGCTGCAGGCGGGGTGGGGCGGGGAACCGCAGCTGGCGCCGGTAGGATTGGATCAGCTGGGCGGGTTCGACGCGGCGATAGGCCTCAACGCCACCGGCGTCTGGCCGATCGCGGGCATTGACGGGTACCGGTTCGCGGAATCGGAGGCGCTGTCGCAGCGCGCAGCCGAAATCCTGGCCGCCCAGCCGTGGACCCCCCTGTAGAGACACGCCACGTGTGTCCCGCAGGGCCCTATTCAGGTTCGACGATCTTCCCGGGCTTGGAATGCCCAGCCCCCGCCGCTATAATCGCCGGCTTACCGCGCCATCCTGGCGACTGGGCAATAGAGGAAATACCACCATGGTCAAGATTCGACTGACCCGCGGCGGCGCCAAGAAGCGTCCGTTCTACCACATCATCGTGACCGACTCGCGCAGCGCGCGCGACGGCCGCAACATCGAGCGCGTCGGCTACTACAACCCGGTTGCCCAGGGTGCCGAGTCCCGCATCGTGCTGGACCTGCCGAAGGTCGACGCATGGGTCGCCAACGGCGCCCAGATGACCGACAAGGTCCGCAACCTGTACAAGGAAGCGACCAAGGCCCAGGCCGTCGCGGCCTGATCCTGAAGGGCCGCGCCTGGCGCGGCCCGTCGGCATACGCAGATGAAAGATACCGAGCGCCGCATCCTGCTGGGCAGGATTGTCGGCGCTTTTGGTGTGCGAGGCGAGATCAAGCTCGAGTCCTGGACCGAGCCGCGTACCGCCATCTTCAACTATCAGCCCTGGATCCTGCGTACACCCGCCGGCCAGGAGAGCACCCTCAAGGGCGCGCGTGGACGCCAGTCCGGCAAGCATCTTGTGGCGGTGTTTCCCGATGTCACCGACCGCGACGTGGTCGAGTCGATGTTCGGAACCGAAGTCTATGTAGCACGCAGCGCACTGCCGCCGCCGAAGGCCGACGAGTATTACTGGGTCGACCTGGAAGGCCTGCAGGTGCGTACCGTTGAAGGCGTCGAACTGGGCCGGGTCTCGCACCTGTTCTCGACCGGCTCCAACGACGTGCTGGTGGTGCAGGGCGACCGTGAGCGGATGATCCCGTTCGTGCAGCCGGACTTCGTGGTGTCGGTGGATTTCGAGGCCAATCTGGTCGTCGTCGATTGGGACCCGGAGTTCTGATCGATGCGCATTGACGTCATCACCCTGTTTCCGGAATTCATGGCGCAGTCGGCCGCGTTGGGCGTGGTCGGCCGTGCGGCCGAACGCGGCCTGCTCGACCTGCACGGTTGGAATCCGCGTGACTACGCCGAGGGCAACTATCGCCGGGTGGACGACCGTCCGTTCGGCGGTGGCCCGGGCATGGTGATGCTGATCGAGCCGCTGCGCGCCTGCCTGGCCGCGGCCAAGGCGGCGGACCCGGCCCCGGCCCCGGTGATCTACCTGAGCCCGCAGGGCAGGCCGCTGACCCAGGCCAAGGTCCGCGAACTGGCCGCGCTGCCGCGCATGATCCTGCTGTGCGGCCGCTATGAAGGCGTGGACGAACGGTTCCTGGCCGCGGAAGTGACCGAGGAAATCTCGATCGGCGATTACGTCCTGTCCGGCGGTGAGCTGGGCGCGGCGGTGATCGTGGACGCGGTGACCCGGCTGCAGGAAGGCGCCCTGAACGACGCCGAATCGGCCGCCCAGGACAGTTTCGAAGGCCCGCAGGGGTTGCTGGACTGCCCGCACTTCAGCCAGCCGGCACACCATGAATGGGGCGATGTCCCGGACGTGCTGCGCTCCGGCAACCACGCCGCCATTGCCAACTGGCGCCGCCAGCAGTCGCTGCTGCGGACCTGGCTGCGCCGCCCGGACCTGCTGGACGAGTCCACCCTGTCCAAGGCAGACCGCAAGCTCCTCGACCAGGCCAAGGCAGAGCACGGGGCCCGGTAGCGCCGGCCGCCCAGATACGCTAGAATCGCGGATTCCCATCAGGCCTCAACCGGCCGGATGCCGGAAACCCAACAAAAAACGTGCAGCACAGTCCGGTGACTGCATGAGCCCACGTTGTCAAAACGACACGACCACCCGAACACTATCGGTGCACCCATGAGCAAGCTGAACAAGACCATCCTCTCGGATTTCGAATCCGCCCAGATCACGCGCGAGCTGCCGAAGTTCAGCCAGGGTGACACCGTCGTCGTCAACGTGAAGGTGAAGGAAGGCAACCGCGAACGCGTCCAGGCGTACGAAGGCGTTGTCATCGGTACCAAGAACGCCGGCCTGAACTCCGCGTTCACCGTCCGCAAGATCTCGCACGGCTACGGCGTCGAGCGCGTCTTCCAGACCCACAGCGCCATCATCGACTCGGTCGAAGTGAAGCGTCGTGGTAAGGTCCGCGCCGGCAAGCTGTACTACCTGCGTGGCCTGGAAGGCAAGGCTGCCCGCATCAAGGAAGATCTGGCTGCCGCTGCGCAGGCCAAGGCTGCCCGCCTGGCTGCCAAGAACCAGTAATCCCGACAAGCACCTTCGGGTGTCGCGTCAACGAAACGGCCACCTTCGGGTGGCCGTTTTCGTTTCTACCGCGGATCAGGGTCCGCAACAGGCGACGGCGGAGCAGCCGGAATCTCCGCCGGCACCGCCATCTCTTCCCGGTGCGTCGGCAGCATCGTCGCCTTGCGCCAGCCGCCCCAGCGGTAATACGCCAGCGACATCAGCATCGCGCAGAACGAACTGATCGGGAAACTCCACCACACCGCATCTGCCCCCCAGCGGTCCTGCAGCAGCTCGGCAAACGGCACGCGGATGCCCCACAACGACGCGGCCAGGATCAGCAGCGGCGGAATCACCGCACCAGTGGAGCGCACCACGCCGGAAATCACGAAGTTCACGCCGAAGAACAGGAACGACCACACCGCGATGTGGTTGAGATGGCGCGCCACGTCCAGCGCTTCGCTGCCGCTGGGCAGGAACAGGGCGAGCGTGTAACGGTCGAGCAGGATCAACGGCAGGATCAGCACGCCGGTCAGCAGGAAGTTGTACATCACCCCACTGCGTGCGGTGCCACGCACGCGCGACCAGTTGCCCGCGCCCACGTTCTGCGCCGCCATCGACGAGCACGCTGCACCGATCGCCATCGCCGGCATCTGCACGTAGGTCCACAGCTGCAGCGAAGCGCCATACGCAGCGGCGGTGTCGGTCCCGTAGCTGTTGACCATGGTCATCATCATGATCATCGACAGCGAGATCAGCACCATCTGCAGGCCCATCGGCACGCCCTTGACCACCAGCGCGCGCAGGATCTCCGTATCGATCTTGAACAGCGCCATGTCCTTGCGCCCCAGCCACAGCACGTGGCGCTTGTTGCGCATGTACCAGAGCAGGCCGACCAGCGACAGCGTCTGCGCGATCAGCGTCGCCCACGCGGCACCGGCGATTCCCAGCTGCGGGAACGGACCGATGCCGAAGATCAGCAGCGGGTTGAAGACGATGTCCAGCACCACCGACAGCAGCAGGAACCGGAACGGCGTGCGCGAATCGCCTACGCCGCGAAGCGCCGAACTCAGGAAGGCGAAGGCATACAGCGTAGGCATCGCCAGGAAAATGATGCGCAGGTACGCCTCGGCCAGCGGCAGCGACGCCGCCGGCGTACCCATCGCCGCCAGTAGCGGATGCGACAGCCACCAGCCGGCAATGGCGATCACCACCGACAACCCGATGAAGAACGTGGCGCTGGTGCCCATAACCCGTCGCGCCTGGCCGATGTCGCGCGCCCCCATCGCCTGGCCGATCAGGATGGTGGCGGCCATGCCGATGCCAAACACCGAACCAATCAGGAAGAACATGATGTTGTTGGCGTTCGCGGTCGCGGTCAGCGCCGCCTCGCCAAGGAAGCGGCCCACCCAGACCGCATTCACCGAGCCGTTCAATGACTGGGCGATGTTGCCGGCCAGGATCGGCAGGGCGAACAGGAACAGGTTGCGCCCGATCGGGCCGGTGGTCAGGTCAAGCGGCGCTTTGGCCATGTGCTATGGAGATCAGGTCCGGACAGCGGCACACTAGCACCAAGCCCGTCAGTGGGATATCGCGATGAACACGCCCTCCCCAACACCCCGCGCCGTGGTGCCGGTTGCCGGCCGATTCCTGCCTGACCGATTCATCCGCACCGCGCTGCCCCTCTTGATCGCCGCGCTGCTGGCCGCATGTTCCAGTACAGACCGCATGCGCGACACCCAGGTCCGGCCGGGCGACCGCCCCGAGTGCAACGTGGGCAGCCAGCGCCAGGATTTGAATGCCGGCGTGCCCACCCTGATCGGCGGCACCGGCTGCCGTACCGACCCGTCCCAACCGATGCCGCTGAACAAACGAACGGAGTAGCGATTCACCGATGACCGACGTTTTCGTGCCCGAACCGAGTGTCCGCCTGGATGTGTGGCTGTGGGCGGCGCGCTTCTTCAAGACCCGCAGCCTGGCCAAGCAGGCGGTGGAGACCGGCAAGGTCGACGTAGCCGGGCAGCGCCCGAAATCCTCGCGCGCGGTGCGCGTGGGCGAGCAGCTGCAGATCAGCCGCGGCGATGAAGTCTATGAAGTGCAGGTACGCGGCCTGAGCGACCTGCGCGGACCGGCGCCGGTGGCGCAGCAGTTGTACGCGGAAAGCGAGGCGTCGCTGGCACGTCGTGCCGAAGCGAGGGCGCAGCGTGCAGCGGCGCGGAATGGGTACCAGCCGCCGGAGCATCGTCCCGACAAGCGCGCGCGGCGGTTGATCCGTGCGCTGGGGGATCTGGACGCGTTGTAGGCATCGCAACCAGTGACCGCGATTTTCCACACGCGCCCATGACCCGGTAGCGTCGGTCGCTGGCCGACCCAGGCGGTGCCCGGGATATCGCAAACGCCGGCCCACCGCCAACCTTCCGGAGAGGCCCGCACCTGCGGACCTCTCCTGATGCCTCACCGGTGCAGGTCGTACCGGTCCAGCTCCATCACCCGTGCCCAGGCGGCCACGAAGTCCTGCACGAACTTCTTCTCGCCGTCGGCGCTCGCATACACCTCGGCTACCGCACGCAACACCGAGTTGGAACCGAACACCAGGTCGGCGCGGCTGCCGGTCCAGCGCTTCGTGCCGCTGCCACGCGTGCTGCCGACATACCCGTCGCCGCTGGCCTTCCACTCGGTGCCCATGTCCAGCAGGTTGACGAAGAAGTCGTTGCTCAACGTGCCAGGGCGTTCGGTCAGCACGCCATCGGTGTTTCCATCGACGTTCGCCCCCAGCACGCGCAGGCCACCGACCAGCGCGGTCAGCTCGGGACCGGTCAGGGTCAGCAGCTGTGCGCGGTCGATCAGCAGCGCCTCGGCCGGCACCTTGTAACGGCCCTTGGTGTAGTTGCGGAAGCCATCGGCGTACGGCTCCAGTACCGCGAATGATTCCACATCGGTCTGTTCCTGGCTCGCATCGGTGCGGCCCGGCGTGAACGGCACGCTGACCGTGTGGCCACCGGCCTTGGCCGCCTGCTCCACACCCACTGCACCAGCCAGCACGATCAGGTCGGCCAGCGATACCTGCGCGCCACCGTCGCCCTTGAAGCCGGCCTGGATCTTCTCCAGCGCGGCCAGCACCTTGGCCAGCTGCTTCGGCTGGTTCACAGCCCAGTCCTTCTGCGGGGCCAGGCGGATGCGCGCACCGTTGGCACCGCCGCGCTTGTCCGAGCCACGGAAGGTGGACGCCGACGCCCACGCGGTGGACACCAGTTCGGCCACGCTCAGTCCTGCCGCCGAGATCTGCTGCTTCAGCGCCGTCACGTCGTTGCTGCTGACCTGCGCCTTCGGCGCATCCGGCACCAGGTCCTGCCAGATGAAGGTTTCGGCCGGTACTTCCGGACCGAGGTAGCGCGCACGCGGCCCCATGTCGCGGTGGGTCAGCTTGAACCACGCGCGGGCGAACGCGTCGGCAAACGCCTGCGGGTTTTCCAGGAAGTTGCGCGAGATCTTCTCGTACGCCGGATCCAGGCGCAGCGACAGGTCGGTGGTGAGCATGGTCGGGCGATGTTTCTTCGACGGATCATGCGCGTCGGGAATCACCGCCTCCGCATTTTTCGCCACCCACTGGTGCGCACCGGCCGGGCTCTTGGTCAGTTCCCATTCGTTGCCGAACAGGATCTCGAAGAAGTCATGGCTCCACTTTGCCGGGGTGCGCGTCCAGGTCACTTCCAGGCCGCTGGTGATGGTGTCGCCGCCCTTGCCGCTGCGGAACTTGTTGGTCCAGCCCAGGCCCTGGTGTTCCAGCCCGGCCGCTTCCGGTTCCACGTCCACGTTGTCGGCCGGGCCGGCACCGTGGGTCTTGCCGAAGCTGTGGCCACCGGCGATCAGCGCGACGGTTTCCTCGTCGTCCATCGCCATGCGGCCGAAGGTGTCGCGGATGTCGATGGCGGCCTTGATCGGGTCGGGATTGCCGTCCGGGCCTTCCGGGTTCACGTAGATCAGGCCCATCTGCACGGCGGCCAGCGGGTTTTCCAGGTTGCGCGAGTGGATGTCGCCGTCGGCGTCGTCATCGGAGACCAGCACGCCATGGTCTTCGACCACGCCTTCGGAGCCATGCGCATAGCGCACGTCGCCGCCGAGCCAGGTGGTTTCGCGACCCCAGTACACATCCTGGTCCGGTTCCCAGGTATCCGGGCGGCCGCCGGCAAAGCCCAGCGTCTTGAAGCCCATCGATTCCAGCGCGACGTTGCCGGTGAGGATCAGCAGGTCGGACCAGGAAATGGCCTGGCCGTACTTCTGCTTGATCGGCCACAGCAGGCGGCGCGCCTTCTCCAGGCTGACGTTGTCCGGCCAGCTGTTGAGCGGGGCGAAGCGCTGCTGGCCCCGGCCGCCGCCGCCGCGCCCGTCACCGATGCGGTAGGTGCCGGCGCTGTGCCAGGCCATGCGCACGAACAGGCCGCCGTAATGGCCGAAGTCGGCCGGCCACCAGTCCTGCGAATCGGTCATCAGCGCGGTCAGGTCGGCCTTGAGCGCGGCGTAGTCGAGCCCGGCGAAGGCCTTGGCGTAGTCGAAGTCCGCATCCAGCGGGTGCGAACGGGAGGAATGCTGGTTGAGCAGGTCCACGCGCAACTGGTTGGGCCACCAGTCGCGGTTGGTGGTGGCGTCGCCGACGAGGGCGTGGTTGAACGGGCACTTCGCTTCGCTTTTCATGGGTCGTTTTACCTGTGGACTGGCGAATGTGGGAGGGGCCCCGCGGCGCATGCAAGGGCAGCCCATCTACCCTATGCAAGGCGTTGCTATCGGTAAATTTGATTGAAACTAAGGAATCGATAGTCGTGATCTATCAAAAGGGCGCCGGCCAAGGGAACCGGCGACCGGGTCAGCGCTTGAAGAGCATTCCCACTACGTCGCTTGCGCCGAATTTGCCATCGCCATCCTGGTCGAAGGCGTCGAAAATGCTGCCTCCGGATGCTGGCCGTTCGGCGGTCAGTGCCTGGCTGAGGTCACCGGAATTGCCCTGCTGGGCAAACTTCTGGGCGAGGAACGACATGACGATGGGCGCCAGAATGGCCAGCAGCTGGCCGGAGCGGCCACTGTCGAGCCCCGTCTGCTGCCCCAGCATCTGGGCGGCCTGCGGGGTCCGCCCGCCGAACAGGTGGCCCAGAATGCCGTCGCCGCTGGTGGCATTCCCGCCGCCGCCGCCCAGCACGGCACCAAGAATGCCGCCAAGGTCGAACCCACCCCCGCCGCCTCCGCCGCCCAGATGGTCCTTCTGAAGGGCGTTGAGCAGGGACTGGGCCCCCTGCGGCTCGCTGGCATTCTTGCCCAGCGCTCCCATCAGCAGTGGCAGCGCGGCGCTGATGGCCTGGGACGCCTGGCCTTGATCCACGCCAAGCTGTTGGGAAACCTGCTGCACGGCTTGGCCGCCCTGCAGCTGCATCAAAAGAGCATCAGTGATCGAATTGGTGTTCACGACCGACTCCTTTGCCCCGGGATGGGACGGCCGGAGCATAACGCCGCCTGCACGAAGGGCATGCGAAGGCTTCACGCGCACCCGGTAGCGCCGGCCGTTGGCCGGCCCACGGATCGCCTGGTCCGGCCAACGGCCGGGGCTACCGGCCAGATGGCCCGGTTGCCTTCTTAAACCAAGGCTTTCAACCGGTACAGCGCCTCCAGCGCCTGCTTCGGGGTCAACTCGTCCGGGTCGATCGCCGCCAGCGCCTCCTGCGCCTTGCTGGACGGGGCGGTGAACAGCCCGAACTGCTGCGGCGCATCCAGTGCCTGCGCGGTCACGCTGGCGGTCACGGTCTCGCCGCCACGCTGCTCCAGCTCCGCCAGCCGGCGGCGGGCCTGGGCCACGGTGGCCCGGGGCAGGCCGGCCAGCGCCGCCACCTGCAGGCCGAAGCTGCGGTTGGCCGGGCCGTCCTTCACCGCGTGCATGAACACCAGCGCCTCACCGTGCTCCACCGCGTCCAGGTGGACATTCGCGATGCCGCTGGTGCCCCCCTGGTGCTGCTCGTCGGCCAGCGCGGTCAGCTCGAAGTAGTGGGTGGCAAACAGCGTGTAGCAGCCGTTCTCGAAGGCCAGGTGGCGGGCCACCGCGTCGGCCAGGGCCAGGCCGTCGTAGGTCGAGGTGCCACGGCCGATCTCGTCCATCAGCACCAGCGACTGCGCGGTGGCATGGTGCAGGATGTAGCTGGTCTCGCTCATTTCGACCATGAAGGTCGACTGCCCGCGCGCCAGGTCGTCGCCGGCGCCGATGCGGGTGAGGATGCGGTCGATCGGGCCGATCACCGCGCGGCTGGCCGGCACGAAGCTGCCGATATGGGCCAGCAGCACGATCAGCGCGTTCTGGCGCATGTAGGTGGATTTGCCGCCCATGTTCGGGCCGGTGATCACCAGCATGCGGCGGTCCGGGTGCAGATCCAGGTCGTTGGGTTCGAACGGCTGCTCACGCACCGCTTCCACCACCGGGTGGCGGCCGCGCTCGATGCGCAGGCACGGCGCGCTGTCCAGCTCGGGGCGGGCCCAGTCCAGCGCCTGCGCGCGCTCGGCGAAACCGGCCAGCACGTCCAGTTCGCTGAGCGCGGCCGCACACTGCTTGAGCGGCTCCAGTTCGCCGCCCAGCGTGTCCAGCAGCTGTTCGTACAGCAGCTTCTCGCGCGACAGCGAGCGCTCGCGCGCCGAAAGCACCTTGTCTTCGAATGACTTCAGTTCTTCGGTGATGTAGCGCTCGGCATTGGTCAGGGTCTGGCGGCGGGTGTAGTGCACCGGCGCCTTGTCGCTCTGGCCCTTGCTGATTTCAATGTAGTACCCGTGCACGCGGTTGTAGCCGACCTTCAGCGTGGCGATGCCGCTGCTGGCGCGCTCGCGCTGTTCCAGGTCGATCAGGAACTGGTCGGCGTGGGTCGAGAGCCGGCGCAGTTCGTCCAGCTCCGCATCAAAGCCCTCGGCAATCACGCCGCCGTCGCTGAGTTTCATCGGCGGGGTAGGGGCGATGGCCGAGGCGAGCAGGTGCGCGCACTCGTCATGCGAGCCCAGCGACTCGCGCAGTGCCACCAGGCGCGGCGAATCCAGCGGTGCCAGCACCGCACGCACCTCCGGCAGCAGCCCGAGGCCGTCGCGCAGTGTGGAGAAATCGCGCGGGCGCGCCGAGCGCAGCGCCACGCGGGTCAGGATGCGCTCCAGGTCGCCCAGCGCACGGAACGCATCGCGCACATCGCCGTCGGCACCACGGTCGATCAACGTAGCTACCGCATCGTGGCGCTGCTGCAGCACCTCGCGCAGGCGCAGCGGACGGTGCAGCCAGCGCCGCAGCAGGCGCCCGCCCATCGGCGTCACCGTGGTGTCGAGCACGCCGAGCAGGGTGTTTCGGGTGTCGCCGTCAACGCGCGTATCCAGTTCCAGATGGCGGCGCGTGGCCGCGTTCATGGCGATGGCTTCGCTGGCCGACTCGGTGGCGATGGCGGTCAGGTGCGGCAGACGCTGCTTCTGGGTTTCTTCCACGTAACCCAGCAGCGCGCCGGCGGCAGCGGTGGCGCGCGGCTTGTCGTCGATGCCGAAGCCGGTGAGGTCATGCAGCTTGAAGAAGGCCAGCAGCTGGCGGCGGCCGCTGTCGGCGTCGAACAGCCACGGCGCACGGCGGCGGATGCCGCTGCGCTGCTTCAGGAAGTCCGGCCAGTTCTCTTCGTCCGGCACCAGCAGCTCGGCCGGTTCCAACCGGGCCAGCTCGGCCTCCAGCGCGTCGTCGGAATCCACCTCGTTGACCAGGAAGCGGCCGCCGGCCAGGTCGGCCCAGGCCAGCCCATAGCCGTTTTTGCCACGCGACAGCGCCATCAGCAGGGTGTCGCGGCGCTCGTCCAGCAGCGCCTCGTCGGTGACGGTGCCGGGGGTGACGATGCGCACCACCTTGCGCTCGACCAGGCCCTTGGCCAGCGCCGGGTCGCCGATCTGCTCGCAGATCGCCACCGACTCACCCAGCGCCACCAGCCGCGCCAGGTAGCCCTCATACGCATGCACCGGCACGCCGGCCATCGGAATGGGCGCGCCGCCGGAGCTGCCGCGCTGGGTCAGGGTGATGTCCAGCAGCCGCGCCGCCTTGCGCGCGTCGTCGTAGAACAGCTCGTAGAAGTCGCCCATCCGGAAGAACAGCAGCAGGTCCGGGTAATCGGACTTGGCGGCAAAGAACTGCTTCATGGCGGGTGTATGACCCGATAAGTCGTTGTTTTTCATGAATTATTGAAGCTAATCAGCACGTTAGACGAGGCGGCGCGGCGACAACTTGAGACACCAGAGGGCGCCGTAAGACGCTTGTGGGCACAAAAAGTGTCCATCTGGTGTCCATGGGAGACGGCGGAGCTAAAACAGTGTGTCCACGGGCGTTTTGCATAGTACAGTCGGCGTATGCCGCAGCGCCATGGACACAGCAATGTATCCACGACAAGGGTGACAGAGATGAGCAAGCAGCGATACAAATTGAGTGATCGGCAGTTGCGTGCGTTGACCATCAATGAGCGTCCGGCATTGGACGCCAACGGCAAGACCGTCATTGAAGCCAACCCCGATCCTAAGCCCTACCGCTTTGTGGACGACACCCAAGGAGCGCCCACCGGGTTTGGTGTGTACGTTGGCACCAGCGGCAATTCATTTGAGGTGCGCAAGCGGGTGGGGGAGCGTGTTGTACGCGTGTCACTGGGGTCCGTGGACGACATGTCGATTGTCCAGGCGCATGAAAAGGCCCGATTGGAAATTGCGTACATCGTTCAGTCGGGTGGAGAAAGCCCCCGGCGCAGGGACGCACAAGAGCGCAGAACGACGAGCGCAAAGCACATTACGGTGCGGGCGTGTATGGAGCGCTATATCGAACGACTGGACGCCCAAGTTGAGGCGGGCAAACGCAAAGCCAACAGCACAAAGGCCGTGCAAAACAGCTTGGCGCGACTGGCGCGCAATGAGGTGGGGCTTGCGGACATCCAAGTCAGGGATCTGACCCACGATCAAATTGTGAAGGCGTGGAACGCCTTGCGCACGTCGGCAATGCTCAAATCCAACCGGATCCCCGCAGAGGTCAAGCCTCTGTTGGCCGCAAAGGACAAATGGTGGTCGTTGCCAATGGACGAGTACGCGGCCATGGGCTTGTCGGGCAAGTACATTCAACGGGCAAAAGCAGCTGGAATTGAGGCCGTTGAACACACTTTTGCCGATTTGAACCGGGCCATTGATATTGTGTTGCGCCAAGAACGACTGGACGCGCACAGGGAAGGACGTGAGGTCGCAATTCAGTTCAACCCCGTCGAGTCTCTTTTTGATTTGGAATTGTGGCGCGGGGCAAAAGAGAAGCGCGAACACTACCGCAAAGCCCAGGTGCGCAATCCGCTGGGCAAAGAGGACGGCACACTGTCCACGGTGCTAAAGACGTTGGTGTTCCGCCGGAATTTGCAGAACAAACACAACGCCGTTGCCGTGGACTATCTGCTATTGACGTTGCTGTGGGGCGCACGACGCAACGAGGCCACGCAATTGCAGTGGTACGACAAGGTGTCCAAAGACGACCTCGCCAACGAGCGCGTGTCGTGGGTGTGGCTTGCGCCCAACGCTGGTGATATCAATCCCAGCACCAAGCGTCCAGGCTCACAAGTGTTCTTTCACGACACAAAAAATGGTGAAGTCCGTTTTTTGCCGGTTGCCTACTTTGCAGAAAAAATCCTCATCCAACGCTTGAATGATGCCAAGGACGCCGAAGCGCAATTGCCCAGTGAAATGGACCGGGCCAAGCGTGCGGTGGAAGAGGTTAAAAAGACCACATCCGATTACATGACAATTGCCAAAGCGCAGCGTGAGGTGTATCGGGTTGAGCAAAAGGCCGATCGCATGAAATGGGTGTTCCCAGCCCGCTCCACGCGTTCAAAGGAAGGTCACTACAGCGACAGCAAATCCATTATCAGAAATGTGCGTGTGGACGCGGGCATGTTGGATTTGCGTCAGGAGATTGACATTGGCTTGACGCCACACGATTTGCGCCGAACCTTGGGGCGATTTGCCGAAGCTCTTATGTCCGGCCGAATTGTCTCCGACATGCTCAATCACAAAGTCAACAATGGGTCAGCCAATGTCACGGACCTGTACAATGAGCAGGAGTGGGGGGCGTTGCGGGAGGCTTTTTCCAAAGTGGAAGAAGTGATGATTTCGACCAGTCCCCGTGTCTGGAATGTTTTGAAGGGCGCAGATAAGCCGTTCTTGGATGAGTTGAATGACAAGATGCCTGTCATTCATTCGGGCCTGAGGCCCGTGAAAAGCGGCGAGGAAGAGTGATGAGCAATGGAATGCTTTTCGTTGACGAATACACGGAAAAAAGAAAGGTGCGTGACCATTCCGTTGAGGAATTGAGGGTTCTGTACCGTGATGTTCGCGACTTCAAAAGATTGATTGAAGACGCAAGGCGCATGGATCAACGCACCGCTGAAACCACGTACACCCAATTTGGACACAGGCGCTTTCAAGAGTTGAGGCGCTTGTTTCATCCCATCAATGAACGGTTGGCAGCGCTGGACAGCGATGAGATACGTCGAAGCCGGAATTGGATCCTAGAGAATTTTTCAAACGCTCTGACTGTTCAGCGCAAAGATCGGTTGCAAGGGAAGATGGGTTCAACGATTGCAAGTCTGAGTTGTATCTTGGATGAAATTCAGGCTATTGGCGTGGACATACAGATCAAAGAGGTTTGACCAATGAGTGCTGTGACACTTAAGCGTGACGCTGATGGCTACCAAGCATTGCGTGCGAGCGAATTGGAGGCCGAGATTGAACGCGCCAAATCCGGGGCAATTCAGTCCGTGGGGCGCGAAGCAGCGTCCTATTATTTGGGGATCCACACACGCACGTTGTCGCGATACAACGCACAAGGCATGGGTCCAAAGTCAACCAGTCTGAGCAGCAGCGGTGGCCTGGGCCAAACGGCGAAAGTGTTCTATAAGCTCTCCGATCTGGACGAATGGCGCGAGCAGTTGTCGGCATCAAGCTACAAAGAACGCAAGATCAAATCGTCCGTGGCCGCAAAGAAGACGGAATTGGCATTGCTGGAACTGGAACTTGAGAACAAGGGGCTGCAATCTGAAATTGCACGGTTAAGGCGTCTGTTGGATAAAAAGGGCATGGGTTTTGCTGGGATCCACGACGCCACTGCAACGCTGCCTTGGATCTTTGACGACCAGTCACGCGTGCTGGGCACGGTCTACGATTTGAACGACGCGGACGTAATTTCGGCACTGACGCAAGCCCGCATCGAACACCTGTCCGCACTGGACGCATTGGAGCTTCAGTGGGCCGACATCAATGTGTTCGTGCAGTGGGCAGACGCCGTTCGTGCAGCCCTTTCCTCTGGAATTCAGGATCTGGACGAGTTGCGCGCGGCAAGGGTCCAACGGCACGAACTGATGAGTCACGTTGGAGGCGGCGATGGCCAAAGTTGACGAACAGCAGCGCCAAGCGTTGGCCCAAGCGCCTGGGGATCTGCACCTCACCGCTGCACAAGCCGCTGTGTTGATGCAGGTCAGCACCAAGACGTTGCAGCGCCTGCGCAACCAAGGGATGCCGCCACCGCCCATTGGAGAGCGTCCAGCACGCACCGACGAGCGATGGTCAACCACCCCTGTGCGCTACCGCAAAAGTGATGTGGACGCATGGCTCCAACATCCCGTAATGCCCAGCGTGCAATTGCATGCGTTCCAGATGGCAAACGGCGTCATCGCTGACCACGCCAGCATTTTGGACGACAACACGGTTGTCGGCTGCATTTTTGACTTGCTCACGGAGTGTGCGTGGGGCAGCACAGACATGATGATTGAAGCGCAAGAGTCGTTGTTGGATGAGCAGCGGCAGCAACGCGAAGTGGTGCAAGAGCGTATTGCCTTGCACGAAAGAAACGTCCTCACACAAGCACTGAGATAGACGGCGTTAAGCCCCAGTCCCTAGTTGTCCCTTGCAGTCCTTTGCAGCCCCCAATTTGGGGGCTTTTTTTGTGTGGAGAAATCCATTCGCCATTGTCAACATTTCTGTGTCGCCCCATCGGGCAAAAGTGGAGATAGGAAATGGAGAACTATAACAAGCGGGGGAAGTCTGTCCTGGGGCTGGCTGTTTGTAAGGGAAAGCTGGAACTGCTTGAAAAGAGGTTGAAGCTCGGCGTTGACCCAAATTCAACATACTTCAAAGAAGGGGATTGCCGCAGTCTTGTGGAGCTGGCTTTCAATTCCAAGCAAATGGAGTCGCTGGAGCTTTTGGTTCGATATGGAGCGAATGCAAACATTGTATTTTCCTGTGGCTACGCAATGGTCCACTACTGCACCCGCTTTTATGAGTGGCAGCTTGAAGACATTCTCAAAATGGGTGTGGATCCAAACACGTGCGCGTCGTTGAGGGATGGTGAGCGCCCAGGTCACGCCGCTTTGCACATGGCAGTGAGGCAGAGGGACATCAAGACAATGAAGTTGCTGATTTCGTACGGAGCTGATGTCAACTTGCATTGCGACTATCGCGGTTTTACCCCGTTGCATGCTGCGTTCTTGTTTCCTGAAAGCGAGACAATCAACTTTCTTTTGGACAACGGCGCGGATTTGAATGCGCTGGATGACTACGGACGCATGCCGGAACAGATTGCGGACACGTATTACACAAATGAGGCGCAAAAAATCTTGGGCGAGCGAATGGCGCGGAAAATCATGGGGCAGGTTGAGGGGGGGACTCCTGAAAGCGCAAAACAGCGGCGGATGTAAAGGTATTGGCCGTCTGATGTTTGATTGAAAGCAAGGGGCGTCTAAAAAACGCAATACAAATTATTGCGTGAGTAGGGCCAATGGAATGTGACCCTACTCACTGAAATCATTGGGGCAGTAGGGCTGTCGGTGCTGAGTAAGTGAGTAGGGTGGTTGTTGAGAAATAGTTAAGGAAAAAATGACACATATGCCAAAATTGTGTTCTCAGAATAAACTTTTATTTGTTTCACCCTACTCACCCTACTCAAGAAGAGTGAGACCTTTATATGCCAATGGTTTTGGTTGAGTAGGGTGGTTCCAAAAGACCCTACTCAACACCCTACTCAAGACCCTACTCACGCAATAATTTGTATTGCGTTATTTGGCAGAAATTACCCTCAAACCCTTGCGCTGTAAGGCTTTGAAAGGGAAATTCAAGTTGGCGATATAAATGACAGTTTAGATGATGAACATTTGGGTAAAAATGATTGGCGGAATATCGCAAATTCATTGCGGCGCAAGGGTTTTGAATTTTGTATTGCAAAATATGCTTGACAAGACAAAGAAATATATTAGAACTAAATTGTATTTACTCAAAATTGGAGGTTCAAATGGGCGAGGTTTTGCAATTCAAGCTCACTAAAAAGAGAAAGCCCTACCGTCGCCGTGCCCGCCCTCAGAAGGTCAATCGGACATTTCGGTTTGACCAGGAGAAATTGGCGCTATTGGAGGACGTGGCGCAACGAAGTGGATTGACAGTTTCAGAGTACATCCGTGAACTCACAGATCTTGCTGTACGGGACTGCTGGTTGTTTGAGTCGGCAAAGAACGCATAAAAAAACCGAACGGCTGCAACCGATCGGTTTTCAAAGAGGTATTCATATAGGAGAAAAAATATGTCTAAAATCAATGTATCAAATAATGCAGGTGTGTCAACCCCTGCGCCCACGGTTGCGAAACAAGTCAAACCCAAAGCTGGCCAACCGAAAATCAAGAAAATCAACAGCGCGAACATCATCCCATCAAATACACCCGCGTGGAATTGGTTGAATTATTTGAACAGTGGGAAGTGTGGCGATTGGGCGAAGGCCAATGGGCTGGCGTACAAATGGAACGGCGTGTTTTGGGATACGGTATCGCTGTCCGAAGGCACCGCGTTGGCATCCCAGTTCCTGTTCAATCATATGCCAGACAAGGCCACCAACGCCGCGTCCATGGACTGCTTCAAATTTGCCGTCAATTCGCTTGAGCCACTTCCTGAGCGGGACGGATCCACCTTTGTCATCGCTGCAAAGAACGGTTACCTGCACGTTGGCAAAGACGGTGCGATTTCAGTTCTCCCCGCCGACAAAAAGCTCGGGCTCACGTTCGGCGTAAACGCCACTGTCAGTACGTCTTACAACAAGCGCCACACACCTCAAGCGGTTCCCGCCAACTCGCTGTTTGGGCGCTTCCTTGCCAGCGCATTGCCTGATTTGGATATTCGCGCCCTGGTGCAAGAGCAGTGCGCCTTGACTCTGATCCCCGGTCCTCATCAGCTGGTCTGGTGGTGGGTGGGCACCGGAGGCAACGGCAAGGGCGTGATGTCGTCCATTGTTCGCGGCTTTCACCACCGCACGGCGCAAATTTGGCTGGATAAGTGTGGCGAGCCGCAAGCGTTGGCAAGCTGCATCAATTCAAGTCTGATTTTCACTCCCGAAGTGAAAAGGGGCGCACGCGGTATCGATCAAGAGGCATTTAAAGCGCTCAGCGGCGGCGATTTGCTGACAGCCAAATTCTTGTATCGAGACATGATTGAGTTCGTTAATACATCGTGCCACATCGTCAGTTCCAACGACGAACCCATGATTACCGACGCAACCGACGGCATGTATCGCCGCTTGTGTGTGGTGAAGTGGAACCAACGCCACGGCACGTACGTCAAGATCCCCAACCTTGCCGAACGCATTCTGAAAGAAGAAGCGCACATTGTTCTCGACTGGCTTTTGGAAGGGGTCAGTCGAATTGTCAAACGCGGTGGCTTTTTGCCAGAAAACGAATGGCCCGAAGCTACACAGATGTTCAAGAAATCCATTCGCAATAAGAACGATTGCGTGGGCGCGTGGCGTGAAGAGGTGGGAATTGTTCCCGACGCCCAAACCCTGACACCAAAGAAGGATGTGTACAAGTCGTACGTCCAGTTCTGCGATGGGGATGGGCGCTACGTGCTCAATGAATCCCAATTTTGGACGCGCTTTTGGGCCATGCCGGGGTTTGAACGCCCACAGTCAGCGCGGGGCGACACACAGCGTATTGCGGGGGTCCAGGTCAATTGTGTGCGCGCACGCATTCCTGCGGAAATTTCTTGGGAACTTCCCACGGGTGAAATCATTGTCCAACGGTCAATCAAGAGCGCGACACCAACTGTTGAACCAAAGGCTGCTGACAACGAACCGATGCTGATTACGCTGCCCGACAAGGACTTTTCTGATGACCAGTGGAGCTTTTAATATGAGCACTAATAAAGACATTGAAGAAGCGTTTTGCGCGGCATTCAGTCATCTTTTTGATGACGGTGATGAACTTGTGCGGCGGGCTAAGTGGGTTGCACGTGGCTTCTTTTATCTTGACGATCAGAAGGTAGGTGGCAACGCTACATGGGATGCTCTTATTTTGCAGCGTTATGAATTCAAAGTGGGGCATGGGAAAACCACTCCCGAATTGGACGTGCGATTGCTTGAGCTTGTTTGCAGTAAGGCCAATCATGGACATGCAATCAATCTTCTGAACACAATGAATAAACATTGTGCGCCCAGTGGCGTGGGGTAACTCAAATGCAAAGCAGAACAAGAACAAGCCGCCGAAATGCGGCTTTTTTGTTTTTTGATAATAATGAAATTTCGTTTTCCTTAAAGCTTGACTTTCATTTTTCCGCTCGTTTAATGATTTTACTTTGCGAATGCGGAAGAGATATGAATCAAGATGTAGAGGACTGGTGGGACGATCTTATCGCAGCGGAGCGTCTCGCTGTGTACAAAGTCGGTGGTGACTTAAGAATTCTCTTGCATCACGACTTTGACGACGCAAGCGTGCAACTTCTCACGGTTGATGAAGTTCTTTACCGCATACGGCAAGCACTTGAAAAAGGGGTAAGCATTTCTATCAACTTGGAGACACGGTTATGAGCGCAGCAAACGAATTGAAGCAGGACATTGCGGAGCGGTTTTACGACCAACTTAGAGAGCGCCGGTCCATCTTGGACTACGGCTTTAATGAGAACGAGAAGCCACTGCCCGTCATAGGCGGTTGGCCGATTGGGGCAAGTGGTTACCCATTCAAAGACTTCAATGCACTGCAACTGATGACCGTTGCGCTCGATCGTGGATTCACCAGTCCTATCTACATGAAGTCTGAGCAGATCAAAAAAAATGGCTACTACATCGCCAAAGGCGAAAGCAAAGCCACAAAGATTGAAAGCACCTACAAGCAGGAGGACGGTGAAATCAAGTCTGTGATGTCTGTGTGCTTCAACGGCGATCAAATCAAAAATTTGCCGCTAACCCAGCCAACGTTCGCCTGGCACGAAAAGGCCGAAAGCCGCGACACATTCTTGGACGAACTGATTGCCAAGACTGGCGCCAAAATCTCGTTCGATCCGATGAACGCACCGTATTACGAGCGTTCGACAGACACGTTGTACATGCGCCCTCAGTCGGAATACACCTCCAAGCATCCGGGCGGAAAGAGCGCGTACTACCACGATCTGATGTTCGTTCTGACCGATTGGGCCACGCACCCCAGCCGCTACCAGGGAGTTCAACCGGGTGAGCAGGGCAGCGAGCAAGACAGCCAGTACCGCTTAGGGCGCCAACTGGCGCTGTTGCAGATCGCCAGCCGTTTGGGCATGACCTACGAACCCGACGACAGCGGTTGGACACAAAACTACATTGACAGCCGGCCCAACTGGCAAGAGTTGCTTCGCGCAAGCAAAGCTGCAGAAGCCATTTTGAAGACCATTGGCGTTCCCGAAATCCAACACGAACCTGTGCGCTCCAAAGTCTGGAAGCAAGAGACATCACAGGCGTTCCAGCCCACCGTAAAGCCCGCCGAGCAAGAGCAAGCTCAACCCGATCCTGTGCAGTCGTTTGTGGACGACAAGATTCAGGTGATCCACGTGGCCGACAAGCCCAGCAAAGAAGTGGGTAAGGCCGTCAAAAATGCAGCGGCTAAAAAACTCAATGGAGCGGCGAAGAAAGAGCAAACACTGACAATGTGAGGTGGCAATGAGTAAGCAAGACGAAGCACGAAGCATTGCCGCTGAATACATCATCGAGCAAATGCAACAGGGTGTGATCCCCTGGCGACGCGATTGGAAACAGCACAGTTCGACAGGAGCATTTGGAAGCCTGCCCTACAACTACGCCCGAGGAAACACCTACCACGGCAGCAACGTGATGATGCTGATGATGGCCCAGGCGGCGCGCGGCTTCCAAAGCAACGGGTGGTTGACCTTCAACCAGGCCAAAGCCCTGGGCGGCACGGTACGCAAAGGAGAGAAGTCGTCAAAGGTTGTACGAGTCATCAATGTATCTGACAAGCAGGGCAACCCCGTTCTTGACGAGAACGGGCGGCAGAAAATTGCACTGATTACATCGGCGGTGTTCAACAGCGAACAGTGCGATGGCTTGCCCATACGCGAGGCGAAAATACCCAAGCCGGTGGAGTGGAGTCACGAGCAAGCCGAGCGTCTGATGAAAGACAGCGGGGTTACCTACCGCTACGGCGGCAACGCGGCGTACTACACCGTCGCTCACGACTACGTGCAACTGCCGCCCAAAGAGCAGTTCCGCACGATGGAGGGGTTCTACGCCACCGCGTTGCATGAGACGGGACACGCCAGCGCTCACCCCACACGATTGGGGCGCGATCTAAGCGGCAAGTTTGGTTCGGAGAAGTACGCAAAAGAAGAGTTGATCGCAGAATGCTTTTCTCTGATCGTGGCCGACCGTTTGGGTTTGTCTGTCGATCAAGACTATGACCCAGGCAACCACATTGCTTACTTGCAGTCGTGGATCAAGGTTCTGAAAAACGACCACTCTTTGATCTTCTCGGCGTTTGCCGAGGCCGAAAAGATCGCGACGTACTACAACGTCAAAGAGTACACGCGCAAAGCCTTTGAAATGGAGCGCGACGAAGACGAAGTGCGACCATCCAGTGAAGAGTCTCCCAAGCCCACCATTCAAGTCGTGCGCCGTCCACAGAAGACTGAAATGGAGGTGGCGTGATGTGGTACTCAAGCGCAAAAGAAACACAACAACTTCTTGAGAGCGAGATTTCCCGACTGTCCGCCGTCTACGACAAAGCAGGCAATGCACCATCACTGGAAGGAATGGTTGACCAAATCAAAGAACTAGCTGGATTGAACCTGCGGCTCAAGTTGTTTGAGTCAAAAGTGGAGCGTCACCGCGAAGCATTCGACAACATTTCAGGCGACTTTAACGATTTGGAAATCGGCCGGCAGATCATGACCAACACCGGCATAGCTGGCCCCAAGTCGCGTGCAACATTGCCACAGAATATGCGCGACATGATTGACACAAGCATCCCATTGTTGAACGCGCAGTTGTGCGATGTCTTTCTTGAGCGGGTCCGTGACCGTTTCAATCTTCCCAGCGACGCACAAGTCTTTGTTCGTGGCAGTTGGGAAAACCACGCCGTGCGAATGCAATCCGTGAAAGACGATGTGGTGACCTTTGTGCACAACGACACAGGCGCCACTCACACTGTGGCGGCAAGCAAAGTCTATCTGGACGGTGGAGAGCGCAGCGTTTCGCTTTCCAGTGCCTTGCGTCAGATGTCTCCAGGCCGACACGCCAATCACCATCCGCAGATGTGAGGGGACGCATGGACAAGCCTACACTTGCCGATGAGATGACGCTGATTTACAGCGTTAAAGCAAAGGCCGCTGACTACGCCCAAAAGCGCAACGAGGAAGCGTTGAAAGTCATGGTTGATGAAGTGTGTAAGCTTACGGGGCTTCGCTTTAGAGCCCGGTTGCTTGGGCAGGCCACTTCCAAAAGCGCTTTGGAGGTGCAGGAGCTGTGCGACCGGCTAACCGATGAAGAGATAGGCCACCAAGTTATTTCACGCAACGGTATTGGATCGAGTGACACCCGCAGATCGTTCCCAAAAGAGTTCGGTGATTTGCTGGATATGAGTATTCCGCCCATCATGCCTGTGTTGTGCACCGTTTTTATGGGGCGTCTGTCGGAGCGCTTCGGATTGGGGGATGACGTGGTTGCATCAGTTCAGCGCGCACGGGTCGATCGCCAACCCATAGAAGTCGCGGCCATTCGCGATGAATACGTGGAGTTCAACGTCAAAGGCGACGATGAGAACCGATGGTACGTTCCAATCAAAGACGTTCTGTTGGAAGGCAACGGTAACGCCATCACCATGGACAGCGCGCTCGCGCAGATGTCTGTGGGGTTCCAGACACGGCAAGTGGTGCAGCAGCAGTTGATTTTTTAGAGTTTGCTGCTTGACAAAATCTCCCCTTTTGCAATTGTATGAAAAACAAGGGGAAACTATGGACAACTTATCGCTTCAAGATGTACGTGTGCTTGCCAAGCATTCACACCACCACCTCATCACGCATACAGACGAGAACGGACGAACGGCGTTGCATTGGGCTGTCATTAACAAACGCTTCGATGTCGCCGACGCTTTACTTGCCCTGGGTGCCAACCCACTGGTCAAAGACAAGTTCGGCAAGACCCCGATGGGGTACACGAACCCTATGGTGTTGTCCGAACGAGACTGGCGGATTAGAACAAGCGTCGTTGTTCAGTTCTGGAAAAAGAACGCCCCGCGTGCGCAGGAGCTGCAGCAGTCGTTCGCGTTAAGTATTAGCCACAACCAGACCATTCATGCATTGGTCCGCGCACAAGCAATTCAAATGCGCATGCAATGAGCTTGACAGAAATCAAATGTGTGCTTGATTGGGGGCATCATTACCCACAGGAGATTGTATGCGCACAACTTTAATTTCAATTGCGGTGGCTTTAAGTTTAATGTCGGGAGTTGCAGTGGCTGGATCCAAGACTTCATCGCAGAATTTCGGACGCGATCAGGCGTTGTCCCAACGAAACATCCAAGAGGGGGTGGTTCTCATGGTTCGTGAGGTGCGGATTGAAGACCGCTCTAAGGTGAACACCGGAACGTTTGTTGGTGGTGCGGTAGGAACCGCGATCGGTGACCGCACAAGCCGCAAGAACCGCGACACACGCAATGTTGCACGTGTGGTTGGTGCAGCCGGTGGGGCGTTGATTGGAGGCGCCACACAGCGCGCTGTAAGCGGGCACAAAGGCTATGAAATCGTGATCCGCACACAGGACCGCCGTGGACGTTCTGAAGTCATCTCTATTGTCCAGGATGCGGATGTCAGCGTGCGCCAAGGCCAAAGTGTCCTCATCAGCGGCAGTGGTCGGGATGTACGTGTCGTTCCGATACCAGACGCTCCAATTAGCTCGCTTTGACATATCAATCAAGCCCCCAATGGGGGCTTTTTTGTTGCAATGAATCCAGAAGCTTAACGGCCGGACAAAAGATCATTTGTCAGCTAGCTAAATTGGTATTGATTGAATAGATTCAATTCACTGCATCGGGCAGGGGATAAAGGATCACCAATGAGCACTGTTGTCTCTGAGATTGAAAAGCAGCTTGCCGACGCCATCAAGCACCAAGAGGCGCTTCAAGAAAAGTTGCTCAAAGAGCGCACGAAGGAAGCTGGCAAGTTCTTTGAAAGCCTCACCGCTGGGCTAACAAAATACATCGATGTACTGACCAGCGAGCAGCGTTCGCAAGTGGCGCGTATGGTTGGGTTTGTCCACACCAAGCACAAGGCTCATGTCAGTCGCGCTGTCCGTGGGGGCGCTCCCACGCATAAGCTGGCCAACGCCCAGGGGAGCCAGTTCCACTACCGTGGACGCGGGCGAAAGCCTCAAGTGCTTGTGGATTTTGAAGCAAGCCCCGAGGGGCAGGAGTTGTTGAAGGCTGGGAAGCCCACACACATCGCGCTTTAAGAACTCAGTCCAACAGACCCCCACATTGTGGGGGTTTTTATTGTCTCAACAAAAGGTATTGACAATGTTGGTTTGTGTGTTTTAGTCAAAATACAAATCAACAAAAGGAGTCTCATATGAACTATATGAAAAAACTATTGGCGAAGTACATCTTGTATGTCGGATTGCCTCTGTTCGTGCTTCACTTCGCCGGAGCGGCGTTTGAAAAAATCGACACCATTGAAACAGCGGTGGGCAATCTTCAACACGCAGCAGGGCGGTAAACAATGTTCGGGTGGATGGATCTGGTGGTGGTCAACGCTTTGTCGCTTGCGGCCTTTGCGTTCTACTTCATTGCAGCCATTCGTTACGGTGTGAAGCGCAATTGGAAATCGTCTGTATTGATGGTGGCGTTTTCAACGGTTCCGTGGCTGGTGCTGATCTGTGTAACCCGAATTTGTTTGTTCTACTGCCTTGATATGTGGGGGGTGTGGATCACCCTGGGCGCGATGAAAATAGCGTTTAGTTGGACGTGCGGAGCGTGCATTGCTTGCGTTCAATTCCTCCCCATTCGCGGCGCCACGCTGCCATCACTGTTTGTCGGGCTCGGTGTTGCGGCCGTGGGCACGGCGTTCTCACTCATTGAATTATTTGGTCGGATTGATCTGTAGGAGGGTCAATGAACTACTCACATTTGGAGAAAAACGAAATACTGTTGTCAAAAGCTATTTCAACGCACTCAGACAACCTTGACGCTTTGCGCTGGTATGTGCGCGTGGCTTGTGAGGATTTTCCAGGCCGTGCGCCTCGCATTTGCGAACACGCCATTGGGTCGATGATCCACTTTGGACCCGATAATTTGCATGTGTTGGTTGGGGCGCTCATCAACGCTGGTGAGGAAATGCCGCAAAACGTACTGTGGCTTATGTGTAAAGAGGGGTTTTTAACGGGCGAGGTTGCGCCCCAGGTGGTGGAACTTATGGGACGTATTTTGAACAGCGACAAACCGGTTTCTCTGTATGAAGTGGAGTCCACATTGCATGTTGCTCAAATTGTTGGATGCAAAGATGTCGTTGCATTGTTAAGTGAGTACATCGACGCACAGCGTGAAAAGCAACGGGAAAATATTTGCAATGCACTGTCAAGCGCACAGGGGAGGTCTGGTGTTGGTCGCAAGATTTGATTTCAATAAAACGTCTTGACTTTGTTTGCGTTTGTGTTTGTATGAATAAACAGATGAGGGTATCTATGGTGCGAAAAACATATTATTTATGGGAGCATGCTTCGGGAGAACTGTTTTGGCAGTCAAAGGGGGTTCATGATTATTTGCTCAAGGGCGAGTTAAATCGGCGCTATATGAAGATGGTAGGATGGACGGGGAGGCGGAAGCTCTTCACCAAGTTGGAATTGATAGAAACTAAGGTTGGGAGGGTCAATGAGTAAATCGAAACAGAGAAATCATCGGGTTAAGCCGTCGGGCAATTGGGTTCCAAAGACCTGCGGGTATGCAATGTTCTATGAGACGGCTAAGTATTACGCGCGTCTGGATGCACGTGCGACAAAGCTTGATAAAACGATGACGGGAACGTTGCGCGAATTTATTTGGGATTTTGTCGAGAACCCTGATTTTGATCGGGATGAGTTCTTGAACTTGGGCTGTGAGCCACAGAAGCCTAAGCCTTTAAATAAAAATCATTTGGATAACGTGCGTAGCGAGGGCATTGGGTTTATATCCGACGCCAAGCCGGTTGTCAGCAAGGTTGAACAATTGGCGAGTGATTTTGGTATCAGCAAAGCTTCTCTTGTGCGCTATATCTTGCGGAAAAATCTGCAATAGCTAGTTTGGTCGGTTGTTCTTGAATAAGCCCCGTTTCGGGGCTTTTTTATTGGGTCATCCGCTTTGCGGACCGCGCATATGGTCTACGACGCGCGCCACTGTCGCGCCCCTGCGGGCTTCAATCGCTTGCCCGATTTGGCAACATCTCAATAAAAGGTATTGACAATATTCGGATATGTGTTTGATTAAATAAAACAGGGGATGAATTATGAAACCACTCATTGCAATATTCATTTTATTGGCTCCGCTGTTGTCGGTCGCCGAAGAGGTGCGTGGACGTTTTGTGGTGTCAATGACCATCGTTGAGTCGTGCGTATTGACCGATCACGGCATTCAAAAATGCACGACAGGAATGCGCGAACCCACCGTCGCCAAGGAAAAAATTGCGATCAAAACCCCGGAAGGATCCGATGAGCGGATCGTCACTGTAGTCACTTACTAAGGAGTCGTATGGATAAAAAATTCAACAAACACGAGACGCAAAAATTCATCAATGCAATCTTGGCTGTGGATCCAAATGGCGTGCGCAGCGCTTTAAAGAACAACGCGGACCCGACGCCTGTGTTGAAGACAGAATTGAACGTTTGGCATGCTCAATTGCGGGTGCCGGCCAACGAGGTGGCTCCACACGACACGTGCACTGTGCTGGACAAAAGCGCCGCACTGCTCACAGACGTTCTGCCACTGGACAACATGCAATCCGTGAAGTGGCTGGGTTTGGCTGGACACGTACCGATCGCATCGGCGGACGCCAATGAAGTGCGTATGGGGCCAAGCTCGTTTTCCAATGCCGTACTGGCGGCGGTGTTTGACATGTTCACTTCCATCGTTGGGGATCGCCCCGACGTGGACTCAGACGAGCAAATTGCTGCACTGGCACGTGCCAAAGAAATCATTGATCTGTGTTTGATCCACAAGTGCAACCTGGCTGGGTCCGACGCCAGAGGCATGACCGTCTTGCATTGGTGCTGTGCTTTGTACGACGACAAAGAGCTTGTCGAACGGCTGGTGGCTGTGGGTGGCACGCCAACGATCAAAGACAAGGAGGGGTACACATCAATTGACGTTGCCGCGCAATACGGCCATCTCAACTCGTTTGCCGGTTTGAATGTTCGCGAGCAAGAAAAAAAAGACGGCAACCTTGCAACCGCTCCAACCAAAGACGATCTGGAAAAGATCGATTGGAGCGAGCTGGAGCCCTGCAACGACTTCATATCCACGCACCCCAGCCCATCTGCGGCCCCGCCCACAGCGCCAGCCAGCAAACCACCCAGCCGCTTGGCGATGTTCTTCAACGTTCTCCTGGGGCGGACCAGCCCTTTGGACAACGAACACTAATCAACTTGAAAAGGAGACACATATGAAAAATCTATTCTTTGGATTGACCGCAGTCCCACTGTTGGCTCTTGGCGTCCAATCTCAGAACGCCGACCTGGGCGCGGTCCTTTCGGTCAAGCAAACCTGTGCATTCGTCTCAGGGTCAGCCGCCGAGTTCCTGCGCTGTGACACATACGAGCAGCCCGATTGCGGCAGCGCTTTTTGCGACGGTGTGGGTGGCTTGCCGATATCAGTTTCCGTCGAGCGCAACACCGAACAGTTCGACCCCGAAGAGATGCCGTTGTGGTGCGACCGCCAGCAGTGTTACGCCAACACAGGGCCATTCAAGGTCACTTTGGACTACGGAAATTTGCGCGCCACCGATGGATCTAAATAAAACGTATTGACAATGTTCAGTCTTATGTTTAGCTCAATGTATACATAATTTTATAGGAGGATTTGATGATTAAAAGCATTGTTGTGGCTTTATCTTTAGCACTTGTTCCGTTGGTGTCATCGGCCGCATCTGTTGGTCCGGTTTTCAAAGTCAACACCGCAGGGGAGAAAAGCGGGGTGTTGACGATATCCAACGATGGTCCTGATCGTTCGTATCAGATCACTGTTGACGAACTGACCGTTGAAGGCGGTGTGTCCCGCAGAGGGCCATCGGAGAAAATTCGTTTTGCGCCGTCGATTGTTACGGTGAAAAAGGGCGCCACCCAATCCATTCGTTACATCAAGTCCGACCAAGTTGGACGTGAAGAATTTTTCCGCGTGAGCGTGGCCGAACTTCCCACACCTGGGGAGGTTGGGTTAATCAAATTGGTCAAGCAAGACCTGGCGTGGATTTGGCGTTCGCCATCGGCCAAGGCCAATCTCACAGGTCGTTGGGTTGCGGATCAATTTGAGGTGACCAACACGGGTGACGCATCTGCACGTTTGGTGTCGCCGTCATCGGGATCCGCAACCCGCAGTGGCTTGCTGGGCTATGTCCTGCCCGGTGAAACACGCAAGTTCGCGCTTGCGAATTTCCCGCACGGCGTGGTGTCGGTTGAAGTCAACGGACAACGCCAGGACATCAAATGAAAAGATCGGTCATCGCCTTGGCGATGGCTGTCTGCTTTGGACAAACCACTTGGGCCTCAGACGCAACCATCGCCGCTGTATCAATCAATGGGTCGCTCAAAAGCGACGTTGAAGAACTGCACGTTCGCGACGATGGGCAGTTGCTCATTGCCAAAGAGCGTTGGGCGCAATGGGGAATTCAGTTGCCCGCATCGTTGTCCGAGCGCGACGTGGTGTCGCCATCCGATTTGAACGCGGATGTTCAGTACGATCCAGCCAATCAAAGCTACAACATCCTTGTGCCCGCAAAGTATTTGCCGGCGCGCAACTACAACCCCGCCTCGCGCATGCGTACGGACATTGGTCCTTCGCCCAAAGGGGTGATGCTGGGGTACGACTACCGTGCGCAAGACAGCGATACGTACGGCTTCACACAGTCGTTTTCGTACGACATTAGATCCAACGTCCTGGGTGGAACGTTCTATGGTGCCGGACAACTCAACGACGACAGCAACGGACTGAGCCACGAACGCTCTTTAACGACGTGGAGTAAGGATCTGTATGCCTCTCAGACTCGCGTGCAGATCGGTGATGTCATCAACGCCACGCCCAACGGCGCATTGCTGGGCTCGCGCAACATGCTGGGGGTTCGCGTGGGCACCGATCGATCGTTGAGTAACGACGCATTTTATCCAGTCCCGACATTCAACGGGGTGGCCGACACGCGCTCCACAGCCGAAGTCTTTGTCAACAGTGTGCGTTCGTCCCAACAGCAATTCCAGCCTGGGCCGTACCAGTTCGCAAGCCTCAATGCGCCGATCGGCTTAAGCACAGTCTCTATGGTGGTTCGCGACGAATTGGGCCGCGAATACTGGACAACACGGCAGTTCTACAGCACACCCAAAGCGCTTGCCAAAGGCCGCAGCGAATGGGAAGTCTCGGCCGGTTTGATGCGCAACGGAGGGTTGGGCAACGACTACGCTGACGTGGCGTGGAACGCGGTGTACGCACGCGGCATGTCTGACCGCTGGACCACAACGGCTGCGTTCCAGGGCACGGCCAAGGGTCAGTCGGCCATGTGGGGCAATCTTTGGAGCTTTGGGCGCTGGGGCGCTGCAACGTTTGATATCGCAACAAGCGGGGACGGCATGGCCGCCACGGTTGGATACGAGCGGCGCACCAACGGCTTGTCGTGGTCCGCTTCGCACACTCATGTCACCGACGACTATTGGAACTTCAACCGCGAACGCTCCCGCTTTGCGCTTGAGTCGCAAACCACCTTGGGCGTGGCCTACCGCCAAAATAATTTCAGCGCAGCATTGAACTACAGCGATGTGCGCTATTCCAACCGTTCCACTCAGTTGCTTACCGCACAGTCGCGCTGGCAGTTGAACTCCCGCGCCGAACTGTCTGCATTTGCGCAGCACGACTTATCGCTGCGCGACACAACATTGAACGTTGGTTTCCGCTACCAATTTGGATCCGGCTCGGCCAGTGTCAATCGCAACGATGGCGAATGGTTTGGACAAGCCAACGGTTCCACCACACTGAAAAACCGCCGGCTGACGTGGAACGCAAGCGCAAGCGCCGGCAATCACTATGTGGCGGGGCGCTGGGATCTGCCGATGTCCACGTTGCTGCTGCAAAACAGCACAACCAGCACTGTGTTTGGAGCCAACGGTGGGGTGTGGATCGGGGAGGGCGGTGTACTGCCAACGTCCAGGCCGTTTGGATCGTACGCGCTCATTCGCGTTCCCAACATGCCCAACGCACGCGTTCAACTCACGGGCAAAAGCGTCACCACCAACGCCTTAGGCGTGGCCGTGGTCCCCAACGTCTCCGCATTGTTCGATCAAACAGTGACGGTGGACGCTTTGAGTCTTCCGTTCGGTGTGCAACTGGACAGCCTGAGCAAGAAAGCCGTGGCTCCGCGTGGGGGCGGGACAAAGCTGCAGTTCGACGTTCTGAGCAACACCACGCGGGAGTACGTGGTGGTGCGCAATGGGGTTCCGATCGATATGGCCAATGTCGTGGGCAAGCAAACCGTTGTTGGGATGCGAGGGGTGTTGGTGCTGGAAGCGCCCATCGCTGGTGACGTACTCACCATTGAAAAAGACGGTTCCACATGCGCCATCACCATCCCTCAGTCGGGGGAACTGGACAAACCAATTTTGGAATGCAAGGAGGTTTTATGAAAGCGCTTCTTATTGCGTTGCTTTTGTTCTCAGGCACCGCCTGGGCGGACTGTTCGATCACCCCCAATCAAGACTTTGCGGTCTTGGATCAGGACGGAGGCGTGAACGTGCAATACGTCATCGAATGCGACGAACCCACCGCCGCCACATTGCAAATTGACTCAAGTCAAATGGTTTTGCGATCGGCGAGCAACCACGAAATCCCATTGTCGGCGGCGCTATCCGGAGAGCCGTTGATTGATGAGGTGTCCATCGATGTTGCCGACGCGCCACTGCTGGTCACGATTGAATTCCGAAGTGTGTTGTCCACGTCGGTTCGCTACAAAGCTGCTGGTGTTTACAGCAGTTCTGTGCGTCTGGATCTGAACTATTAGTTTGGGCATTGACAATATGATGTTTTATGTTTTTCTAACCATGATGCAACACTTCAATCACTAAAAAAGGAGAGTAAATGAAAACAGCACTATTAACCGCAGCAACAGCCGCAGCCTTACTGGTTTCGGGTTCCACGTTCGCCGCAACAAAATCCACAACCATGAACTTCTCAATTTCTGTCGCGGCTACATGCGAAATATCACTTGAACAAGACACGTTGGAAACAGCAGCAACAGGCGGCTATTACACAGGTGGACGCTTTGAAGACAATCTTGGCGTGTTGTGCAGCGAAGATTTGCCCTACATTGTGGAAGCTTCCACAGATGCAAACGGACAGGTCATTGCAACATCGGCCACCTCCGCACGCCAATACCCAGTGACGTTCACACGTGGAACCGATCCATCGAGCAGCAACTATTTTGGTACGGACGCCAATGGACTGGCGCATGCCGCCGTGGGGACAGGGGCGTATCAGGCCATTCCATTTGGTTGGACTTTTGGCTACATCGATAAAGTGCTGGCCCCTGGCACTTACACAGGCAGTGTGACTTTTACGGTGGTGTACTAATCGCACGCCGATCAAACAAAACAATCAACTTATAAGGAGAAATAAACAATGAAAAAAACACTAATTCTTGCTTCTACGGCCGCCGTTGCCTTACTGGCATCCGGATCCTCGTTCGCCGCTTCCAAATCCGCAACGATGAACTTTTCGTTCTCCGTGGCTGCAACATGTGATATCTACTTGTCTGTCACTGACACCGTTAACCAGTCGGACGTGGTTGACGTTGCCGGGGAAGGTTGGGACGACAACTTAGGAGTCTTGTGCAGCGAAGATTTGCCCTACATTGTGGAAGCTTCCACAGATGCAAACGGACAGGTTATGGCTACATCCGCCACATCGGCGCGCGAGTACCCCGTAACATTGTACCGAGGGTCGGGCACCCGTTCCGTCCCGAAATTCGGTACCGACGCCAATGGCTTGGCGCTGTCTGGTGTTGGAACGGGTGCCCACCAAGCCATTCCGCTGGCGTATGAATTTGGTCAGCGCGACGCATACTATGGCTACTACAAGTCGTTGGCCGAAGGGACTTACACCGCAAGTGTGACCTTTACGGTGACGTACTGATCCGGCATAAAAGAAAAGCCCGCTTCGGCGGGCTTTTTTTGCCTTGACAATGTTGGCTTCTGTGCTTGGATGGAACATCATTCAAGCAAGGGGGTAACAATGAACGAGGTAATTAAATCCATTTCAATACAAAAAGAGTTGGCGCGGCACCAGCAGGCGAAGGAGAAGTTTGAAGCGCTCATGGCGACGATTGAAAGCGCGCTGCGTGAAGCGGACGAAATGAATGTGGGCGGCGCGATGCGCAACGCCCTGGGTCAACTGAACTTCCGCCACTTCGACTGCTTGCAAGATGCGCGAAAATCGCATGCCAAAGCCCTCACTGAAAACGGTTGGTCAACAATCATGCGCGAGACGGGCCTGAAAGACTTCATGTGCCATAAAAAACGTGTTGAGTGGGGTAGGGCGTTCTATGAGAACACAGTGCCAGAGTTCAACTACGACAATGTTGTTGCCACGTTCGCCCAACTGTACGACGCACGAGCAAGCATGTTTGAAGACGGCATTGTCGGGGTGTTTGAAGGGCTATCGTGGGACTACAAAAGCCACCTGCCCGTGCGCTTTGGACAGAAAATCATCTTGCAGTGCATAGACAGTTGGTCTTACTTCATTGCAAGAGACGTTGTGCAAGACATGATCCGTGCGTTTCACATGTTCGACGGCAAGCCGCATCCTGATTTCAGACGCTCAGCATCAAGCCCCGAAGTGTTCTCAGAGTACATGGATGTCACGTTCTACAAGAACAGAAACGCCCACGTTGTATTCAAACGGCCTGATCTTGTGGACAAGCTCAACGAAGTGATCGCCCGACGCTACCCAGGCGCATTGCCGCCCACCCGATAAAAAAAGCCCGCCGAAGCGGGCTTTTCTCTTATTTGCGCGGTTCGTTATAGCATATCTCAAGAAGCGACCTTGCAATTCCCAACTGGTTGCTCATGCTTTCAAAGAACAGTGACTTGCCATACTTTTCGTCGTACAAAGAAAAGAATTCATCCCAAACTTTGCGGTGATTGTCGTTGACGGTGTTGGTGATCGTTTCCACCACGTCTTTAAGCCGCGCAAGAGTTGCATCAACGCCGGCTTCCGACATCACAAACTCGATGTTCTCGTGTGTGATATCGCCCCGCAGAACATGACTTTCAAAAATCGATGTGGGGTTCATGGAGAAGGCCAGGAACGGGATGACATGCTCCCCGGAGCCGTCTTCCAGCGTGTGGTACAGATTCACCACGTGACTGTCTATGCGCAGCAGCACGTAGTTTGGATCCTTGCTGTTGGCGTAAAAGGCCAAATCTTGAACCGTGCGTGATCCAATAACAGCAAGAGCGTAGTTGAAACGAGCAATCAGTTTCAGCAACACCAATGATGCAACGTCATTGCCGGCGTCCGTAGCTGGGTTCGCAAGCTTCGTTATCGCCTCATAGTGTCCGCCCAACGCCAGTGTGTACGCGCTTTCGTAATAATTGGAAGCACTAGTCAATACCCCTTTGGGATTGTCGGTCAGTTGCTTTGGGACATCATCTAAACGCAGATCGTACACTTCTCGTATGTCGAAGTAGGGGCGGTCGTCTGAGTAACGGTTGTGGAAAACAAATTTACACAGCCCGTCCAGCCGAATGTGGCGCGCACGAAATATCGACAAATCCGCAGTCACAAACATATTGCCCCCTGCATGAATGGTGCTTCCATTCTATCATCAAATGCACTGGGACTTGACAATATTCATTAAATTGTTTTGCTGAATACAGTCAAACAACGGTTAGGGGGTGTTATGTATATCGGATCAAATTTAAAAGATGTCCAACAGGTTATTGCGTCGGGTCGCAATATTCAGGAGCGCAGTGGCATAACACAAAGCACTGCATTGCACCGCGCGGTCGATGGTAAGTTTTACGAGCCCGGTGTCGTGACTGCCTTAGTCAACGCTGGGTTGGACCCCAACGTCCGCGAGGTCAACAAACGCACACCGTTGCACTACGCACGCCACCCCGAGGCGATTGCCGAACTCATCGCAAATGGTGCTGACCCCAACTTGGGTGACGTGAACGGCCAGACCCCTTTGCAGATCAATTTGTCGAAGGAAAAATCCATCTGCCGCATGCCCCGTGTCCAGGCTCTTTTGGAGGGCGGGGCGGACATCAACCAAGCAGACAACAACGGTGTCACGCCGCTTCTTTCGGCGCTGGAAGCACGTCGGCCCTCAGAGTTCATTGAGGCACTGGTTGACGCGGGCGCCGAAATCAATGCTGTGAGCAACGACGGACAGGGTGTGTTGTGTTGGTCTACGGCGGAAGGGGACGTGGAGAACACAGCACTGCTGATCGCCATGGGTGCCGATATCAACGCGGTTTCCAACACCGGCATGAGTGTCCTGAACTACTGTGCGCGGTTTGAGCAGTTGGATTGCGTGAGAGTGTTGTTGGAAGCTGGCGCCGATCCCACCATTGCCAACCACGACAACCTCACGCCGTTGCATTTTCTGGCCTGCGGACCAATCAATCAGTGGGATCGGGTGATGTGCGAACGCTCACAGCGGGCAGAGTTGGTGTCAAAGATGATCGAGGCCGGCGCCGACATCAACGCCGTGGACAAGAACGGCAACACCGCTCTCCACTTCGCAGCGAAAGCAGAACAAGACGACGTTGTACGAACCTTGATTGACCAGGGCGCTACGGTGTCCATCCAGAACAACCAAGGGATGACGGTTTTGGATGTGGCAAGACAGCACAGCAAGCACACAACACAGGGCAAGTCGCACGACGAAGGTGCCAACGGTGAAGGGGTGGTAACACTGCTTCAAAACCGCGCTCAGAAGGAAGCATTGCAGGATGCCTTGAACATCCAGCGGGATGAGCCCCAAGCCGTCTCACGGTGGCGACGGATGTGACCATGAGAGCTTAGGGTTTACAGTGTTTTTTTTGTTCTTGCTTGGGGGTGGGTTGCTGTCAGGGGATTCACACTGATACCACCTGTCAAAGTCCCGTTTTTCTGGCTATCATGCGTGCCTTCAACCTCAAGGATGACGATATGAAGCTGACGCCGGATATGGCGCTGGATCTTGTGCGGCTGCGACCCTTGATGGATAAGGCCAATGACCCTGGCGCTGACGGTGAAACTGTCGCGTCCGCGTTCGCCGCCAGTCAGGTGTTTGTGCGGACCTACAATCAAGCTTTTGCTGAGTATTTCGCTGGTCGATTGAATGGTGTGGCGCTTTCGTTCAATCGCGGGGAGTTCAACTACAGCTTCAGGGACACGGCAGACGCTGCGCACGCATTTACGATGCTTTCGATGCAGCAGGTCAACGACGCCAAATCAAAAGCAATCTGCGTGGGTGTGGTCAACCTGCTCCTGAGAGATATGAAATACAAATCAAGCTTCGATAGCGACCAGTCTTACCTCGCGGCGGTGTTGATGATTGCCCATTCAATGCACGCATTCCGCCGAACTACCATCAATCAGTTCGTTGCCGAAGGTCAGCGCACTCAGCGCGCCACGTTCTGGCGCTACTTTGTCATTGGGGCGGTCACTGTTGGGATTGCCTATCTCATCTTTGGTTAATTTTTCTCTTAAGCGCAGTCTCTTGTGAGAGGCTGTATATTGAGGAGTTCCAATGTTTAAGCGTTTTGTACTCTTGTGCATCGGCATGGCTGTAATTCCCCTTTGTTTTGGTGCGCCCAAGTCCAATGCCCAAGGCTCAGCCGGAGGGTACATGCCTTTGACACAAAGTTGCGTGTTGGAGGAGGGGATGAGGCTCGGTCCCAACTTCAAGGGACACTCGGTCATGGCTGTGGCTGCGGCGATTGGGAATGTGCCGCCTAAAGATCAGTACGAAACCAACGATGAATTCAAGGCGCGCACGGAGAACGTGCTGTCCACGAAGCCGTCTGCTTTGCGTGACGGTCATCTATGTGTAATCAGTGCTGGTGCGCGTTTGACGGATGACTTCGACGCGGACGCACAAGTTCTTCGGGTGCGCACACTTGGTACGTACAGCAGCCGATGGTTTGATGGCGAGAAATACCACGATATCGCCAAAGTCTACGGTGGGGAGAGAAACGTTCACAGAAGCGTCTACGACGCAAACAACGCCTATGGTGTTTCCTTGTCAGTTACAAAGAAGAAACGCGACGCCTATTACGTGGCCTTTGATAAGCAATCAGTGGTGGACGCCGGGGAGCTTCCAGGGCTTTCATACAAGGAGTTTTCACTGAGAGCTGATGTGGAAATGAGTGGTGCTGATGCACGCGCTCAAAAGGATGATATTGACGTAGTGTACTTGTACGGTGTGGTTCGCCCGTATGTGGGTAACCACTCTGAGTATGAGTTCCCGAAAATTGATTGGCCCTTTGAGTCGGAAGAAAAACAAACACTGGTAACCGCATCCCTCAAGAAGTTGGCTGTCATCAATGTTCGTACTGGAATGATTTTGAAAGTGTTCGATCTGACCGGCCAGCAAACTTCGGCATCCACCAGTTCTAACACCAATAATGGTGATCTTAGGAGCTTGGGGCCGTCTTCAATCAAGAAGCCCTTTGTGGTCAAGTGAAGGATCGAGGGGTGATTGGCTTTTCGTAAGCTTTGTGGATGAGGTCTGTTATGTCCACCACATCAGGTTCGCTGAGAAGTTTTCGGCGAAAGTGAAGCGTGTGCGCGTTCGTGTGTACACGGTAGCGGCCAACCCTTTTCACCACGTCCAGTGGAATGAGCGCGGCGTATTCAACGTGCAGATTGCTGTTGAAAACCACTGCGGCAAGTTGATCGAAGGGGTTGGACGCCAAGTTCCTCAACGCGCTCAACTGCGTACTTTTATTGGCTGCGGTTAGTCGCCTGCCTTTAATCTGATACCGCGTTCCGTCAGGTCCGACAGCATCAAATCCTGCCTGGGAACCCGCCGCCAGCGTGGCATTGAGTGCGCGCGCCACCAGTGTCTCTGTGTAGTCTGCCACAGGGTTGTTCGCTGAGCGTATGACTCCCCGCTGCCGCAAAGCGTCCATCACGGCGCAATGAAGATCGAGCAATTGCCTGTCGGTGAGGTCATCTGTGTTCACTGCATGGTCCCTGTCCACTGTTGCTCATAGGAGCGTTGTCATCATATCGGGGGCTACAGACTTCGCCCACTAAGCCGCTAGACTGACATCCTCTAGGGAGGGGGCGCTATGGCTGGATACATTGGTTTCTTGCTTCTTGTTCTTGTGCTGGTTGTCTTGTTCAAAGTCGTGGCGTCCAGGGATCAGGTGATCCGCGAGCTGCGTGAGCAGTCCGCCCAGCATGGCAGGGACATCGCAGCACTTCGACAGGTGGTAGATGCAGTTGCGGATCGCGTGCTTCTGAGCCGCGAGCAACGACGTGTGAAGTGGTTTGACGAACTGCCGCCGTTCTCGCTGGATGACTTCAAGGCACTGTCTGCCGGCTCCGAGCGCGAGTTGATCGTTGCTTTTGGGGGAAGCGACGACGCCGAGGTCGTTGGCCTGCACTACCGCCACGAACGCCTTGAGTTCCGCACAGACGGTGAGAAGGACGCTGTGGCCTACGGTTATGCCCGCCCGTGGGCCACCGTTCAAGATCTACCAGTGAAGATCTATCTCAATCAGTACGCGCTTACGTCCAAAATTGTAGGCTTGGAGCAGGACGGCTTTGTGAAGCTTGCTCCCTACAGGGCGCGGTTGCCCGAATAATTCTTTGCCGTTCGGATGATGGATCAAACTTGAAGGAGTAAGGATATGCCGCATTCCCCGGACATGGATACCCAGGTCAAGTTGTTCGTGCTGCGGTCGCGCGCGCGGACTGCTGATATCCAACGGCGTTCCATGATGAACCAAACGCTGGACATTGAAGAGGAGACCCGTCATCGGATCTCTGCTGAAGGTTGGGAGCGATGCCTGTTGCGCGAAGGGCCGCGACAGGCGGAAGAGGTCATTCAGTTGTGGTGTGTGTTGCAGGCAAAGAAGTCGGCTTATGCTGATCTTTCCGGCGACCAAGAGATTGTCGATCAGAAAGTTCAATCCATGCGCATGGATGAAAAATTGATCGATGATATCGACAAGTGGATTATCGCTTCCGCTTTTCATGACACGCTTCGATCAACGCAGATCAAGACCGCCAGTGGCCGCTGTCCGCCTTTGCTGCTCCAAAAAAGTCCGCAGTTGGAGCAAGGCAAGGTCCGGGTTGTTGAAATCTTGAACAAGGAGTTCAAGGTGGATGGAGTTGCTGATTTTGACTATATGGATCGCAACTACGAACTGGAAGCCCAAGCTAAACGTAACCGTGAAACGCTGTTGCTCTACGCCAAAGCGCTGTGGTTCGATCACACGGTTTATTCGCGCGCCATCAAGGCCGTGGCCGATGGGGATACGGATCTTCTGTTGAGGTACGACCAAGCTGTCTACGCCGCGTACGAACGGGCAGTGTCCCTGCCGGCACTGGGGGACATCATGGTCAAAGTCTTTGCCGCACTGTGCGCGCAGAAGCCTTACAGCGCGCACCTGTTCGACACTGAGTGATCGGGCGCGTAGAGGGTCATGGCGTCCAACGATCGCTGCACTGCGGCCGGCCCAAAGCAGCCACCTGGACATCAAACTAAGCCCTGCATTGCAGGGCTTTTCCATTTTTGCTTATTACTTAATTGGTGATTGTTGTCGATCAATGTTGTCTGGATGCATGATAGATCTGCCTGAATTACAAATACCAATTCATTGAGCTGGTTATTGTCAAGCCGATGTCTTTTTGATGCGGCAAGTGCAAGCTCGATGGATTGAGCCATTGATGCAATCAGCCTGCCAAGCGCGGAGCAGGCTTCATGCGATAGTGATTTGCTGGAAATTAGCTGTTTGGCTAAGGAGGCGGCCCGAGCCAGCCTGCCGACACTGGAAGCAATTTGGGTTTCCAAATCTTTGAGTATGATATCAGGGGATTTATCAGAGTGGAACCCGACGTACATCTTTCCTTGGAGTTTTTTGTACAGGCTTTTGGGTGTGGTTGCGATGATATGTAAAACCTCCGTGTCTACCTCTACGAACTTGAGGGCGTTGTAGTCCAGTGTTGACGCAACTCCGTCCTTTAGAAGTTGATCGACGGATGATTTTAGTGGGTGCACGTTTCGACGGTCGCTGTTGAAGATCGTTGAACACAAGGTCGTTATCTTGAAATCAGAAATCTTTGCTGGCTTGTTCCCTTCAATTGCGCTCGCCATTTCCTGAATGGCTTTTTCGGTTTTTATGCGGGTGCTTGTAAAATCATATTGCGGGGTGATGCTATAGACGTGCAAAACGCTTTCGTGCAACCCCCAGGCGTCGAAGTTGCAAGATGCTAAATTATCTTTGGTGAAAAATGGCGATTGGTTGTGATGCGTGCGCAAGGAGGTTTCAATGGCACTTTTGCAATATTTGGTGTCGGCCTCATTTATGTCGCCTGTCTCACTGGCTTTTTGATATATCTCACCAAAGCGCGGGTCTAGTAGGTCGTGTTCCAGTAGGTGTTCTTGGTAAAAACCCAGTTGCGCGATTTGCTGGGCAATCATGCCGGGGAGGAAATCATCTGTCAGGCGCGCGACAAGTGAGTGCGTTTTATCATCAGCAAGTACGGTTGGCAGGTCACGGGTCGTTATTAGGTGTTCGTTTGGTGGGAACTTTAGGATGGATGTCTCCATTGCGCTTGCATTGAATAGGTTGCATATCAATGTGTTGAGATTTCTTGAGTGATTGCGTAGTGCTTCGGTTAATTCGTTGGGCTGCGCCAAGTTCAACTGAGTGTCCGCCAAATAATTAGCTAGGGCGGATGGTGAGTGGTTGTGCAGCTGCAAAAGTTCTCTGCAAGCAGACTCAATGTTTTTTTCTTCAAATGGCTGGCCGCCACGTTCCTGCATCGATCTTTCGTAATCATGCATGAGTGATTTGAAGTCGTCGCTTTCTAGTTTTGATTGCATATCGTCATCCAATACATTTGTTTGCCATGAATAGTTGGCGCGCCAAATTGCCTGTCTGCACGGTTTTTCGTCCCACGTTCGTGTCTAATAATGTCGGTTGTAAATTTCGATCATAGCCGTCTGTGCGGTCGGAGTCTTATATCCAACGTGCTGGATGTCACTCTACGCACTCTATGCCTGCTGCCCGAGTGACCGGGCTTCCGGTCGGGCGGATGTGAAGGCGTTCAGCGCAAGCCGTTAGTAATGTTGCTAACGATGGCTGTACTATGGCCGGCCCACCAGCGACCGCAGCCATGGACAGCACCAATAGTCCCACAAAGGCCCACCAGCAGCCGCCAGAGGCCGCGCACCCTATGCTGCCGGTACGCGTGACCTGTGGCTTCCCAAGCCCCGCTGAGGACTTCTACGGCGCTGGCGACGGGCTGGACCTCAACCAGCACTGCATCTCCAACCCTGTGGCTACCTTCTTTGCCCAGGCCGACACCGGCACCTCAATGGTGGGCTTTGGGATCCAGCCTGGGGACACCTTGATTGTCGATCGCTCGCGCACGCCCAGGAGCGGGGACATCGTGATGGTGAACTGGGAAGGTGGGTTCACCGTGAAGAAGTTGGTACAGAGGCGCGGCCACTTTGAATTGCATTCGTCCGCAGAAGACATCCCGCCCATCATCGTGCCGCCCGACATTGAATTGGATGTGTGGGGCGTGGTCACGTGGTCGTTTACCCGGCACGCTTGACAATATTGGCTCCTGTGTTTGCTTGAATGTATTCAAGGCAAATAAGGGGGTTTTATATGGTGATTTTTCAAAAGATTAAGGCGCTATTCATACGGGCAGCTGTTGAGCCGGTCAAGGCATTGCCTGTGGCAGTAGAAGATGTTCCTACCGTAGAAGATTGCGTGCGTGATAGTGGCGCTGACGAAATGAGAAATTCTTTGGTTCTATTGGGGTATCGTGAATCTCTTGTTGATCTTGTGTTGGAGGGGGATTTAGAAAAAACAGATGACTACTTGTCTGTCTACCGCTACGACGCGACGCGCGTGTTTAATTGCGCCGTGCGTTTTACGGAAAAAACCACGATCTCCCGGTCGGATTTTTTGAGGGTTTCTGCAAAATATGTTGCCGACTTCCCGCTCATTCATGATTTATTCGTTGTGAACGCAGTCGGCAATCTTGATGTTATTACGGCTATTGAGATGGTGAAGCAGGGCGTTTTAGGCAATCGCGGCAACTGTGAAAGACTTCTTGTTGATCTATCCACGCATATCGATTGCCACCCGCGCATGGCGGATCTGCTGGCTGCGATCATTCGGCACCGGCCATCATTGGATTTTGGGCGGATGCTGTACATGGGACTGGGCAATATGGCGTCAGTGCACAGGTTGTCCAAGATAATGCAGAATAATGGATATGATTTCCCAGGCTGCGAGCCAGTTACGGTCGCGCCATTTTTGTTGAGTGTAATAGACCATGACGACTTCGAGCCTGGCGTGATTTCCGATTGGCTGGCGTGGGGGCTTCGCATTGAAGATCCCGAGAACTACTACCTATCCAGTCAATTCATTCAAGAAAGCAAATCAAAATACAAGCCGATATTGCAGTCCATTGTTAATGAAATGCTTGAAGGCGAACGACGTAACAACGAACGACAAGCCGCCAATATCACCACGGCGCTTGCCGACGCCGGCTTGACGCAAGATGACACCCCGAAGCCGAAAAGAAGGATGTGACTGAGCTTGACAATATCGGCTTCTGTGTTTGCTTGAATGTATTCAAGGCAGGCAGGGGTTCAATATGGAAATTATCCGCGCATTAAAATCATTCATCCTGAAATCTAAGTTCATAAGGAGGCTCGCGTTTATTATTTCTTTGCGTCATTATTTTGAGCCGCGATTGCTTGAAGTCGTTGTTGATGGAAATATGAGAGAGGCCGCGTTGTACTTGTCAGCCAAGCCGGAAGAGGCGGCGAATGTATTTGGCTGCGCCTATCTCTATAACTCGCACTTCAATAACGAAAGGTCGGATATCCTTAAGATGTCGGCATCGTTCGTTGAAAATTTTGATGAAATACGAGTTGCATTTATTGAGAATGCCGTGAATAACCGTGATGTAGATACATCAATTGAACTGGTTAATTCGGGTGTTTTGGATGGGTGTGGGGACATTGAGCAACTTCTTGTTGAATTGTGCGAAGCCTACAGTTGTTGTCCGGAGATGGAACATCTGGTTGCAACCATCATTCATCGGAGTAGGTCTGTGGATTGTGCAGTGGTACTTCACCAACTGAACTATTTTCCATTGCTTTCACGCCGCCATGGATTAAGGGGAAGGGGCGTACATTCCGCTCTTCGTATCATGCATAAGAATGGGTGCAAATTCGGTGGTGGATCGCCCGTAAATCCAAAATCATTTTTCTATAGTTTTAACTACAGTCACGGTCTGATTTCGGACTTGATCGAATGGGGTGTTTGTGTGGAACGTCCATCACGCGACTGCAATGATGATGAGAGCAACGATGATGTTCGGTATATCAATTCGGAAATCGATGAAGGCGAACGCCGTATCGCCGAGCGTGACGCTGCAAATATCACCCAAGCACTTGCCGATGCCGGCCTGACTCAAGATGACGCCCCTAAGCCGAAAAGAAGGATGTGATGTCTGTTGCGCAACCATTGATCGGCTTGGTGGATGGGAACAACTTCTACTGTTCCGTTGAGCGCGTATTTGACCCCAAGTTGCGCGGTGTTCCTGTCGTTGTGATGTCCAACAACGATGGGTGCGCCATTGCCCGCAGTGAGGAAGCCAAAGCGCTGGGCGTGACCATGGGACAACCCATCCATCAAATCCCGGCACACATCCGCAAGCAAATCGCGTTTCGCTCACCCAACTTTGCCTTGTATGGCGACATCTCCGGACGCATTGCCACGATCCTGACCGACCTGTTTCCACAGGTGGAGGTGTACTCGATCGATGAGAGCTTCGTGTCCTTTGACGGGATCCGCGCCCAGGAGAGGCGGGCGGTTGCCATTGAAGCGCGTGCGCGGATCCTGCAATGGGTGGGGGTGCCGTGTTGTGTGGGAATTGGACCCACCAAAACGTTGGCAAAAATGGCGAACAAGATTGCCAAGCGCACACCGCATGGGGTCTGGAACGTTCGCCGCAAAGACCTGGGCGCGTTCCCCATCGGTGACGTGTGGGGCGTTGGGAGGAAGTTTGCTGCGCGCCTTACGGCCGAAGGGATCCACACAGCAGCGGATCTCATCTCCGCCGATCCGCGAGCCATCCAGGACCGCTACGGGGTGGTGTTGGTGCGCACGCAAACCGAACTCAATGGCGTGCGATGCGCCGAGCTGCAGGACGAAGAGCCCGAACGACAGCAGATCGTGGTGTCCCGCTCATTCGGCAGTGAAATCCGCAGCCACGACGACCTGGCACAAGCGGTGGCCACCTTCGCTCAGCGTGCCGCCGAGAAGTTGCGCGCCCGCCATCTCAAAGCGCACGGGGTGTGGGTGTTCTTCCACACCAATCCGTTTGGGAACACCCCCCAATACCACCCGTCTCGCACAGTCCGCCTGGTTGCGCCGACATCCGACACACGAACTATTTTGGGAGCAGTTCAGGCAGCAACGGCAGCGATGTACCGCCCCAACGTTGCGTGGAAGAAGGCCGGGGTAGGGCTGGTGGATCTCAGCGCCGAACACATCCAGCAAGCGGACCTGTTCGCCCCAGTGCGCAACCCCAAAAACGAAGCCTTGATGAAGGTACTGGACGCGGCCAACCACAAATTTGGGCGCGGCAGCGTGTCCTTCGCGTCGTCCAGTGCAGCGCCGGACAGTACCCCCGCATGGGCCATGCGGCAGGAGCATCTGTCGCGTTCCTTTACGACACGTTGGAGTGAGATACTGGTTGCCCAATGAGGTGGCACCAACCCTCATGATGTCTGGCTTACAGATGTAGGCAGGCGCGAACGACCACGACAGGGGCTTTTCATGAAATGGATTTTCGGTGTTGCAGCAATGGCCGCGTGTGCCAATCTTTGGGCGAGTGTATCTCCGCTTGCTTCGCCATGCGTGTTGACTGTTGGGGCCGTGGTTGGGACGCATCCCACATTGGAAGTTGCCGCACTGCTGGAGGCGGCGCCGACGAAGGATGAATTCCAGACATCGGAGCAACACGCAGCGAACGTAAAGGCATTTCTTGCAACTCTCCCGGCACAAGTGCAGGGCGGGCAATTGTGTGTATCGCCAATCGCCGACCAAAAGTTTTTCGACTACGACGCCGATGCCCAAGTTTTGTGGGCCAATGTGGAAGCTGCCTCCGGCACCCGCATTTTCCGTACGGCTCATGGGCGGATCACTGTGAGGGATGTTGTCTCCGATGAATGGGACAGCGTGGTTTCCGACCGAGTGATGACCAATGCTTTGGGTGTCAGCGTGGATGGGTTACATGCCACTGGAAAAGCAGCATCCGTTGGCTTCACCAGCGAGCAGATGGACGCATTTCACCGAAAGCTTCCTTACCACCGCTTCAAAAGCGCGTATGGGTCAAAGGCAATGTCCGTGCTCATGGATCCGAACCAGGCGCGAGACGTAAAGCCACACGCAATGTTGGTGTTCCAGTACAGGCTGCGAAGCCCATATCTGGCTCAAGGAACCGATGTTCATGCCGCTATGATGGACAGCCCTGGGAGCTTTGCCATTGAGAAATCGGTGGTGCTGGGTGACCTGATTGCCGTCGGCATTGTGGATGGCCGGACGGGTGAAGTTCTCGCCGTGACGCGGAATGAGGCAGATCCAGCACTTTAACTTTGGGTTGTCGAGCTGCTTTGTAGGTCATCAGAGCAACAGTCCAATGCGTCCATTGGGCTGCTTGCCAGTGCCGATAGTTTTCCAATCAACCAATGATTTTTCCGATTTCTTTGACTATCTTAAGTATGATTTTGAGATTTTCAACGGGTCCGTAAATTGCCATTACTGAGATGAGAATTAGAGTTGAGTATAGGTCCATAACTATTTTTCCTTGTAAAGTTATGGTTGCACGGTCATTTCCTTGTGTGGGTGTGAGTGCGGATTGAATTCTACGCTGAAAGTTATAATTAACAACTGGCGATGTGTGGCAAGTCCAAGTGAAGCCACTGCACTCCCTTGAAGTGCGTATGTCGCAAGCAAGGGTGCAATTCTAAAATTGAAAATAATTCGTAAGGGGGAGGTGTGGCATGATGACCATCGATGATATTGCCAATCAGTTTAAGGAATATATCGAGAATGGCGGCAGCAGTGCGCGTCGAGATATGCAAACTGTATCTCAGATGATCGATTCAGGCGAGCTAACACAAGATGATGTTCTTTTGCGTGAGAATTTCGTTGAGCGATATGTGTGGCTTATTTGCAAATCGAGAAATATCTTCTTGTCGTGGGCGAACTCCGATAATGGGCGGCCGGTACTCAATCAAAACGCGGGTATCATTGGGATGGTTGACCCGGAAAATGGAAACATTGTGGCGTTCACGATGCGTCACTCTGAACTAGCTGAAATTGAAGTCGATATACCGAAGAAAGGGAGGTACGCCGTCATTTCATATGAGGATTTTTCAGTTTGCCTGTACAAGTCGTACGAGGACTATCTGGAAAAATGGAATGAAGAGCATGGTGCCCCATCTGAGTATACGGACGATGCGCCATCGATGGCAGAAGAGCTAATTTCCAAGTTTTCAGAGTTCAAAAAGCAACTGCAAAACGCGGAAGATGGCAATGATGATCGTGCGTTTTCTTTTATGGAGCGCATGAAAGCCAGCGCAGACTCATACAGACGTCCGAACACAATAAGAGAGGCGCGAATTCAAGCTGGGTCAGTGTTCGCTGAGTCAGACGATAAGTTGCTAGAAGCTGTTGTAAAGGGTATCTATCAAAGTCGTCACGTTGACATAGATCCGAACGATCTTCGACGCTGTGCTATTGCTGCCATCTGCGCTGGACGGGATTTGCTTTACAAACAAAATGGACGAGTGGTAGATGACTCAAATCCATTCTCAAATGTGGCCGCTTCTAAGTCCCCGGAAGGCATCATCCATTCGTTTGCAATGAGCAATCATGTTGTTTTCTTTGGAGACGAGCCACTGGAAGAAGATGAGCGTCTGACGTTCGATTTGGACTACGTTCCACTTTCAATCCATTACGTTGACGCACGCACGCGAACTGTTAAAGAAATCACCCAGGAAGGCGAGCCGAAGAGTAAATGCCAAGATTTTCCGCGCCTGTTGGATCTAATCAATAATATTGGTCACGATCAACTTGGTGTTGTTGCAAACAATTTGGCTGTGATCGATGGAATAGCCAACGAGCAGCTGCCACAAGCCTTGGAGCTGGCGCTGTCAGTCGCAAAAATTGGATTTAAAGGCGGGCAGCTGGACGCCGTAAACGCCTATATCCGCGTGCGCTATGCAATGCGACTCAGTGGAAATCAAGACTGGTCTGTTGCCACCAGTGGCCGCGTTGTCACCGGACGCAACGCTGCCATCATTCTCAACTGTGATGCCGGGGCGGGGCACATCTATGCTGACGATGATGTGTACATGGCATCTATCAGTCAAATTTTCTTTATAGGCAAGGATGGCATCAGTCGATTTGTACGTAATTGATATTGAACGTAATCGTCAGTGAATCGAAGTGTGTAAAAACAAGCCCGCGAAAGCGGGCTTTTTTATTTGGATTGTATCCCACTCTTAAAGTGGCTTGGGGCTTGTTACTGCAAAGTACAACAAAAGGTATTGACAATATTGGCTTCCGTGGTTGTGTGGATATATCGCAACCAGAAAGGGGGTTTTATGGAAAATCGATGGGTGTGTACTGCGCGCGGGAAGCATATCTGCGAAAAAGCCTTGAGGACTTCACAAAGATCGTTTCAGTCTGCGTCAACATCAACTATCACTTGGGGGGCAGCGTCACAGACCAGGGGCACAAAAACACAACTTTGTTGCACGAGTGCATCAAAGATGGCGCGTACGATTTTGCAAAAGTGCTGATTGTGCACGGTGCGGATCCCAGCATTGGGGTTAGCCGTTCGTGGGAACTGACGGAATACGAAGCCAAGCATGCAAGTCCCCTTCATTCGGCAGTGCAGGATGAACGAATTGAACTTGTGCAGTTGCTGCTTGACGCAGGAGCTGACCACAGTGCAGTTGATGGAGACGGGTACACGCCGCTGTGTGTGGCAGTGAGAAACGACAAAATTGCTATTGCCAGGACTCTATTGGCAGGGGGAGCCAATCCCAGTCAAGTGCATGACACCGTGAAATGTCCGCTTCTGTGTGCCAATTCAGCGGCTATGGCGAAGTTGCTTGTAAGTAAGGGGGCAGATGTCAACATGGTGATGGGAAATGGCTATCCTCTTTTGTCCATGTTGATCTACGACGGAAAAGTAGCAATCGCCCGCTATATTCTCAAAGAATACCAACTCAGGTTTGATTTACGAGACAGGGATGGACAGTGGTTGGATCGACATCCGTTGATTGTTGCATACAGGGCCAATGAGTTTGATGTGTTCAAAGATTTGGTTGAATTCTCATGCCCAAACCAGCTAGGAGCATGGGGCAGTATTCAAGAGACTGTTGTTGAATTAGACTCGTACGATTACGCGAGAGTGTTGCTTAAACGAATGGTGCGACTGGGCTTAACTATTGATAGCACCTTGCTGTATTGCGCAAAGTCGCGCCGAATGCAGGAAATGCTTGTTCAATTTGGCGCCGATCCAACCATTAAAAGCCCGGAATACGGGAAAAAAACGCCAGATGAGTACATGATCTACCGGGATCGAAAATTGGTTTGGCGTGATCTGATTGAGCGGGCTCCCAGCATTGTTTCTGAACATCAGCGGAAATTACTGGCGGAAGCAGTGGGGCTGGAAGCTGAGCCTGCACCAGTCAAGCGGCGCATGTAGACCAAAAAATCATGATATTTGATTTTCATGCTTGACAATTTTGAACCCTCTGTTTGATTGGTGAAATATCAATCAAATAGGGGGTTCGCAATGAATGATGATGAAACTATTACTTCAAACAGCTTCAATATTTGGAGCATCGTCTTGACCTGGCAATCAAGCAAGATGATGTGGGTGCTATCCAAAAGATGATCGGGGAAGGTCTTGATCTTAATGTGCTGAATGCCCATGGCGTTTCTTTATTGTCAGCTTCGATTTGGTATGAGTCTCGTAATATTGTGCGAGAACTCATTGCGGCCGGTGCGGATGTCAACACCCAGGACGCGGATGGCGATACGCCACTGCACATTGCTGCGCATATCAACGACATTGAAGTAGTGAGCTTGTTGATTGATGCAGGCGCTGATATCAATCGTCAAGGCGCCTATGGGTTGACGCCACTGCACCACACAGACTGTGGAAAGTGCCAGGAGCTCCTGGTTCGGAATGGTGCAGACCCAACCATTAAAGATGAAGACGGACAATCTGTCGATGTTATGAACGCTGCACGTGTTGAGGATCGAATGTTCGGTGGTCAGAGCTACAGCCAAGCCGTGGGTACTATGAACATGTATCTGGAAGCAGATCAGCGTGCGGCTGAGCAGCGCGACGTTTTACAACAGGCCATTGAAGAATGCGTTCCCAGCAGACAATCCATGACGCGCCGAATGTAATTGATGAGCATGTTGGAATAAGGCCCGCTTATGCGGGCCTCTTTTTTGTCTTGACAAAGTTCAAACTTCTGTTTGATTGAAGTCATATAGAACATACGTAAGGGGGTATATATGACAAATTTGAAGTTGAATGAACTGCTTAGAACCGATGAATGGGATGCTGTTTTGGATCGAGACGAAATCAAGGAATATTTTCAAACCCATGACGTGAATGAGACGTTCTATGTGAGTGGAGGTGCGAGCCAAACACTATTGACGCCACTTGCTTATGTATCATCAAAGAGTATCAAAAATAACGTTGGTGACAACGTTCTTGATGTGATGAGGGATTTGATTGAATTGGGTGCAGACGTGAACGCGCCAGTTCGCAAGAGTGATTACTTTGGCGACGGGTTCTTAGATGGTGACAAGGAATTGGTAGACCTTGCTAATGGTGCAGATCGCATCGAACTGTTGGTCAAAAATGGTGCCAGGGCAAAAGAGTCGCACATCCTCACTTTGTTCCGAGACGGGGCGGATGGCGCTTTCATTGCAGAAAATTATTCTGACTTGATAAAGCCCAGGCATTTCTTCTACTTAAATAACGACGATGCAAGTGCAGCAATCATAGATGAACTGGCTCTTAAAGGTTATGACTTTAATATCCAGGATGTGAATGGTGACACCGCGCTCAGCATGGTGCAGGACATTGGTGTTGTGAAACGTCTTGTTGATGCGGGAGCTTCGGTGCGTATTCCGAACAATGATGGTGAAACATTCTTGGATCAATGCGATGCGGGGTTTATTGAGAGAAATACATCTGCTGAGGGTGTTAAAATCATGAAAGAACTTGGCGTTGATTTGAATTCTAAAGATATTTGTGGAGATAATACCGCCCTTCACATCATGATGATAAATGGCAACAAATTGGATGGCATTAGAAATCTGTTGGACGCCGGAGCCGATCCAACTGTCCGGAACGCAGATGACAAGCTTCCATCCCAAGTGGGTTTCACTGGGGCGGATCGCCATGAAGCCGTATTGTTGTTGGAAAGCGCGGTCACAAAGAGAAAATTGATGGAAGAACTGGGTGAGTCGCAACAACAACCCATCATGCGGCGAAAGATGTAAGAAAAATCTTGCTGATCTAAGGCCCGCTCAAGCGGGCCTTTTTTCTATCTTTCAATCCGGAACAGTTATCTCATTGACAAAAGGAAGTCATCTGTTTAATTGATGTAAGGCCAGAGCTATAGGGGGTTTGAAAATGAAAACTAAGGCGGTGCATGATGTTCTAAAAACCAGCGAAGTTGAGGCTGTTTTGGACCGTGAAGAAATTAGAGAATATTTTCGGGTAAATGATATCAATGAGTCTTTTGTTGTAACCGGAGTTGCGAGCCAGAGCCTAGTGACGCCGCTTGCGTTCGTTGCAACAAAAAGCTTGCATCCAGATAGACGGGGGCACGTCATTGAAGTTATGCGAGATTTGATTGCGCTGGGGGCGGATGTTAATGCGCCTGTCCAGAGATTGGGGTACTTCGCAGACGGCTATTCTGGCGGTGAAGGCCATGATTTGGCGGACGTTGTATACGGCGCAGATCGCATTGAGCTGTTGATCAAAAATGGTGCAAGTGCCAAAGAGAAGCACATTCACTGTTTATTTCAGGAAGGGGAGAATGGAGCTTTCATTGCTGGCAACTATTTTGACTTGATAAAGCCCAGGCACTTTGCTCAATTGAATAACAGACATGGAAGCTCATCAATTATCGATGAGCTGGCTCTTTCCGGGTTCAATTTCAATGCGCAAGATCGTAACGGTGACACAGCTCTTGCTTTTGTGCGTGACATTCAGAACGTGAAGCGCCTTGTTGACGCAGGCGCGTCATTAACAATCCCGAACGTCAGTGGTGAAACGTTTCTGGACCAGTGCAACGGTGATTTTGTGCACCGAAATTCGTCGCACGAAGGCGTTAAAATCATGAAAGACCTCGGCATTGATTTAAATGCGAAAGACGCATTCTCTAAAAACACAGCACTTCATAGATTGATGATCCTTGGCAACAATGTGGCAGCAATAAGTGATCTATTGGACGCAGGGGCTGATCCGACGGTTAGGAACGGAGAAAACAAACTTCCAACAGAAATGGGTTTCCCTGGGGCGGATCGCCGTGAAGCTTTAATGCTGATGGAGAGCGTAATCAGCAAGAAAAACTTGCTGAACGAGTTGGGTGAGACATGCCAACAGCCCATCATGCGGCGAAAGATGTAAGAGAAAAGCCCGCGATAGCGGGCTTTCTTTATTTCAAGAATTGGCCTTGCATGCCATCGGCCATTGACAAATTCCAAACTTCTGTTTGATTGGTGAAATATCAATCAAGTAGGGGGTTTAATGAACGAGCGAACTATATTTAACAACGATGAATTTGTTGCCTTTATCGATACAGCGACACCCGAGGAACTGAGGGAATACTTCAAGGAAACACATTTAAGTCACAATGTGAACGACACTTTTCTTGTCGAGCTAAGCGATGGAATTGATTTTGCTGGCAACGCACTTCAATACGCAATCTACTCAGATAAAACAGACGCAAGTCATGTCCAGGCGATCATTGACAGTGGTGCAAAGGTTGACCGCATTGAGAAGCCAGGTTTGCATCAACTGTATGATCCCAACGTGCAGGATCCGGACGAAAATGATTACATTCAACTTTCCTTCGATCCATTCACTGATGCGTCGGCCGACAAGGTGGAAGTGATTACCCGTGCCGTTGAAGAGTACAGCCAGTGGGTTAATCGAAAGTACAGTGACGCAGAAGTTTACGATTTGCTCACCAAAAAGGATTCATCGAGCATTGGCGACTACTTCGGCCGCCATGACCCGAACGCGGAAATCACCTGGGAGTACCCCGAAAAAAATTTGAGGTACGTCGGCTCCATATGTGGTTTGGCAGCGTTTGATGAAAAGGTGGATGGCTATTACGGCTTCAACACAGTTTTAAGCAAGGGCGGGGATCCGAATTTGCTGTGTCGTGTTGAAAACATCGACAACACGGAAAATTACGACGAATTAACCGTCACCGAGTTGTGCCATTCGGTCGATAAAATCAACCGTGCCTTAGACAAGGGTGGACTTCCCACGGAACATCTGTTGGGCGACGTTCTGTATGGCATGAAAGAGGAAGCTGCTAACGCTTCTCAGTTTTTCTCTGTCCAGGATTTTGCTAGTCGAATGACGATGCCAAAGGAACAACTTGAAGAAGCGCGGCGGAGAGAAGAATCCGCTTCCAATAATCTCAGGCAACTTGCGCCGCTTGAATTGAGGCTGGTCACGGACTATCCCGATATCTTTGAATCCCAACATATGCATGGGATGACAAACCCCCAGGCTGTAACAGAAATGCTGCTGATGGGGCACGATCCCAGCGTGGTGAACGAAGACGGGCACAGTCTGATGCTGGGTTCGCTTTTAAACGGAAATTTTGAGACGTTTGCAGTTTTGCAGCGGTTCGGCGTTGAGCCTGGGCCCGAAGGTCAGCGCCCCATGGATCTGGTGGTTAAGCACTATGAAAAAGTGCAGAAGGAACATGTACCTGGCTCAGGGGAGTTTGGAGAGTGGAGAAAATGCGACTATGCCATCAAGCATCTGATAGAAATCTCTGATGACCGTACATCAGATCTGGACTCCTATATGAAGCAAAACAGCCCCGACGCTGATGTGATCGTTGAGATGATTGATCGTGGCGCCGTGATGAGTGATGAAGCGCAGCAGAAATATATGTCACGCGGAGGAAGCAGTTTCTTGGATGAGGCGTACCAGGCTGGCAAGGATGCAGTCCAAGATGCCCTGAACCGACAGCAACGGGATACGATCCTGGCGGAAGTTGGGGAGGTATATACCCCGCCAACCATGAGACGAAAGATGTAAGAGAAAAGCCCGCGAAAGCGGGCTTTTTCTTTGAGCTTGACAATGTTGGCTTCCGTGTTTGAGTGAATGCATGTCAATCAAATAGGGGGTCAGTATGGATGCAAGTTATATAGGGTGGATCGCATTGGGCATTAGTTTTTCATCAGGTGCAGTATTTTACTATTTGGTCAGACGGTGGATGAAAGGTATTCTGACTGTAGAGGCTGAAAACAATCCCAAGATTGAAAGAGGTTTTGATATCGATGGTTTCTTGGATCTTGTTTGCACTAGGCTGGATGAGAATGCACCTGGTCTTGTTGGTGTGGTAATAAATCCCCTAGCTTCTCAGTTTTGGAGTTCGCGCCCACCAACAATTCGATCTGCATTTTTTTCACTACTGTATGGCGAGTTAAAAGAGAAACTAGAGGGTGGAGCCAAAGTCAACCCACATGACGCTGCGACGCTTCTACAGATGCACAATCGTGCGAGGTACTTCACCAATGGAGCAGGGGACATTCCTCAGTGGGAAACGGACCAAAGATGGCCCACACTTGAAGAGCAGTGCGAGCATTTAATTGAGGTTGCGCGGCGCCGACAGCAGAAAAAACTTTTGGACGTTGTGTCGGAAGTGCAGGTTGAAACGCCAGAACCGGGGAAGCGAAAGATGTGACGAATGAAGCCCGCGAAAGCGGGCTTTTTCATTGAGCTTGACAATGTTGGTATCCATGTTTGATTGATTTCATCGCAATCAAATTGAAGGGGGTGTTATGGATAAAATTTATCTTGCAGTATTGCAACACTGTTTTGATGATCTACATGGCTCTATCACTAGCTACATCGAGGCGTCAAAATCAAAAGCGAAGGTTGAACGAGCGATGTGGATCAGAACTGTTTGTTTGTCAGTTGTGACTGCTTTCAGTTTTGGGCTTGCCCTGGGATGTTTAATCGCCAGCGTTTAAATTGGATTGACTGATGTGTTTGAGACAACAAAAAGCCCGCTTCGGCGGGCTTCTTTATTGGGATTATATTCCACTCTTAAAGCGGCTTGGGGCTTGTTGGCGTAAATCACAATAGAAGGTATTGACAATGTTCGGCCTTGTGTTTGATTGAAGGTGTATCAATCATTCAGAGGATTAAAATATGACGAATTATTTATTGAGTGGGGTATCTGGGATTTGTGCTTGGGCGGCAACCGCCAAAACAAAGATTTCTGATGCAAAGCACAGGTTCCAATCAAACAGATCAGCAAAGGAAATGGAGCGTGCACTTGCGAAACTGCCAGCTGGGTTTCGTTTGACGTATGCCATTTCAAAAGGCGATGTTGGGACGTTTAAGTCGTTGATAAGCGAAAATCCGTGCCTTGCTCAACAACACGCTGCGCTGGGGACTGGATTCAATCAACCCGAACTGCTAACGATAAACCGCATTGTCTGTTCGGCCACGGCTGAAGCAGACCCACACAAAGAAGAAATGATCTTATATGCACTCGAAAAAGGGGCTGACATCAACGCCCGTTTGCACGGCAAGGGTTGGACCGCTTTGGAGTCAGCAGTCTATTCCCGAAACATTAGACTTATTCCGTTTCTTATCAAGCATGGCGCGCGCCCTGTGGATGGCGATGGGGATGATGTTCTTAAGGGTGAGAATTTTTTGCAGGAAATTTTCAAACTCAATCGCTACTATTTGGGAATCGCTTCCTCAGGATTACTACTTGAAATTATGGATTCGTTTGCCTCAATTGGACTGGTGAATGATTGCTCTAATCCAAAACAGGTGTTAATTGAATTTAACAACTCAGATCCTCTCCCTGAGATTTACGTTGCACTTGTCAATCGCTTGGTGCAGTCAGGGCTAAGGACTGATGAAGTGCAATTCGATCTTTGTTGGCTATGGAGGTTGATAATCGAAAAGATAGACGATTCATATGATTTGACCGTACTCCAAAACAATTTTATCGAGGATTTGGCCGTAAGTGGTTTTGAGTTGACAGATCAGCACGATATATGTAATACCGATATGATATCCATTCCGAGTGAGCGCCGCCCCGCAATTAAAGAATTGATTTTGCAATTCAGTGCCGCAAAGGCAAGTGTGCAAGCAAGAAAAGAGAAGGAAAACATCTTGCGCGAACTTACTATCGCTTCGGAAGATATAGAAGTCCGGCCCAGACGGCGTATGTAATGGAAACCCATAAACCCGCTTCGGCGGGTTTTTTATTGGACTTGACAAAAGTGTGAGGCGTGGTTGATTGAGATTTCATCATCACGTAGGGGGTTGAAATGGTTGGATCTTTTTACGACAGTGCGCCGGCCACCGAACAACAAAGAATTTGGCGCGAGTCGACACCAATAGGCCGCATCTTTGAACAGCCGGAACCCATCGTTCTAGGACCATTGCTGTGCGAAGCGCTGGACTTCAACGCTGCGGAATTGCCTAGTGATTTAACGTTCTGGCGTTCGGCCATCGAAGACCTGGCGCTTCGATTGCACGAAGGGCTCAAAGTCACGCCCAGGGCGGCCGCCAAAATCATGTGCGCGTACAACATCCATGTTCGTTTTAATGATCTTCCAACACCCCAATGGTCGATCCCCGACAGCCCCACAGAAGTGGAATTGACCCAGCACCTCAGCGATTTCCTGCATCACAAACAACGTCAGCGATTGCACCACGCCATTGGTGTCGAGCTTAACCATTCGGAAAGGATAGAGCGGCGAATGTAATTCCAGCTTGACTCCCGAAGCTAATGGGAGCTAGCTAGAACGGCTATGGGGTTGACAATATCCGTTCTTCTGTTTCAGTGAGTCAACTATTGGCTAACAACGGAGGTGCACAAATGAAAGTTGCAATTAACGCTTTAATCGGAACGATCTGGATTGGCTTTTGGTCAACCATCGTCGGCTTCCTTGTCAGCGGGGTGTTGTGGGGAAGCATGGAATTGGGTCCAGTTGTTGGCGTCCTGGGCTTCATCATTGGCGCCGGCATTCCTTTCTTCTTCCTCATGCGCAACATGCTTCGCAATATCGCCAAGTACCAAGCAGAGCAGCGCATGCGAACGTACTAGTGATGGCGTTTATGAAATATAAAGGCCCGCTTCGGCGGGCTTTTTTGTTCGCTTGACAATATTGCCATCCGTGTTTGAGTGAAATAACTCAAGAAGAACGGGGGTTTGTATGGAAAAAAAAGAAAAGCAGTTGATGGACAAATTGGAGGCAATGCTGGAAGCAAATTTGGATGTGAGTGAAATTCTTTCAAATTTGCCGCTGGTGGCTGTGTGTGAACTCACCTTACGCGATATTCTGTCACGTCAATTCGTTCTCTCCCACGCGCGGAGCGTCGGGCTTGTGCAAGCGGCCATCGCAGCTGGTGCCGACCCGAACGCACGTATACCGGCCTTTTACACGGTTCTCAGCGATGCCGCAGCGGCGTACCTTGCACCTTTGACGGCGATGTTGGATCACGAAGAGCGCACGCAGCGGTATCACAAGTATGTACCGCACTATCTCGATATTTTTGATGATACAGAAAGCATTGATACCGATCAGGATTGGCTCAAAATGTGTGGGAATTCTTTGGCCGTCCACCAGATCGTCAGCACCGAGTACCTGGGTGTGTCCACAGCCACGCAAGACACGTTTTTGTTATTCCACGCCAACAGCGCCGATCACGCACGTGGCTTGATTGAGTGTGGGTGTGGGGTGAGATCCTTGCACAACAGTGAGCATGCCGATGTCGTGCACTACCTTGTGTCGTTGGGTGTGGATCCAAACGCCCAGGACGAGCAGGGGCTTACCCCGCTGCATACAGTGGTCAGCGCCGAAGCGGCTCAGGCTTTGGTGGAGTGTGGGGCGGATCCCAAGGTCGCGACAAAGAAAGGCTGGACGCCTCTGCACACAGCAAGCAACGTTGACGTTGCCCAGGTGCTGATTGATGCCGGCGCCAACATCTCTGCACGAACCAACGAACGCTACACACCCCTGCACACAGTTACCAGCGATGTGGCTGCGTTGCTTCTGAGCAAGGGCGCAAATCCCAACGCGCGCGATCGCAAAGGCCGAACACCCTTGTTCCATGAGAGAAGGCTTAAGGCGTCTCGTGTTGAAGCATTTGTTCAGGCCGGAGCGGATGTCAACGCCAAAGATCACAAGGGAGCTGGAATTCTCAGTTGTGGTGATTGCTGTTTCGACACGCGGTCCGTTGAGGTGCTGCTGGACAATGGATACAACCCACTGGATAAAGCCACTGACACCATGTTCAATGGGACACTACTGCATTGGTTGATTGACGAGACAGTGAATTGCCGGCTCATTCATCGCGTTATTGACCTGGGAGTGGATGTCAATGCGCAGGACAAAGATGGCGATACAGCGCTGCACTATCTGGCGCAGTCTGATTACACCACGCGAATGAACTGGCTGCTGCAACGCAAGGCCGATCCCCGGATCCGAAACAACGAGGGTTTGAGGCCATCGGACATTGCTGTCAAACCCAAAGCAAAGAAACTGCTGTTGGAGCATGAAGCACGCTGGGACAAGGCCGCCATCACCAAGGCTGTTGGATCCGTGCGAAAGCAGCCTGTTGCCCGCAGAAGAATGTGATGGGTTTTTCAGCTTGACAATATTGGCATCCATGTTTGATTGAAATCAGTCAAACAATTGGGGGTGTCAATGTCAAAAGAATTCTATGCGCGCGTTTGCTTCTTTGCGTTGGTCTTGGGGTTTGTTGTTGAAATGGTGGGTTATGTATATATCACCCACAATGCACTGGTGTACAAGACAGGCATCGATATCACCATCGCCTGTCTGGCATTGGTTCAAGCCTTTGTTCTGTCTAAAAAGTACAGATATCCGACGCCAGAGTCCATCTCAAGAACTCAAGAATTGGCGTCTTTGCTGCAAGGTTTGACGGTGTTCGGCTTGGCTTTCTATGGTGCCTGGGCCATCGGTGGTGTGTGGCGCAGCGGACTGCTTGCCGCGCTGCTGGTCGGTCTGGTGCTGCGCTTGATCGTCAAGACATGCATGCAGAGATATTCTCAACTGCACAATAGTGTTCAGTGTTGATTGAAAGGCCCGCGAAAGCGGGCTTTTTTCTTGACTCGCCTTCATTTTCTGATTGGATGGGTATTCCATCCAATAAGGAATTGCCTATGCTGAAAATTAACGAATTACGACCCGGAATAATTGTCTACGCCTGCGTTGAGGTTTTGCACCGCAACAAGGTTGATACCACCTTACGTGTCACCCACCCATTGCTGTGCTTAGGGGTCAATGAGAAGGAGGGGTTGTGGGCGGTGGTCACAAGTTTGGAAACAAGTTTGGAACTTCGATCCCGCTGGAAAATTGGCCCAAGCACGTGGATTAAAAAGCGCTCATTTATCCACCCCGAGCGCGCAACCCTGCGCATACCCAATGACGTGCTCATGGAAGCTGCAGAGGCAGGGGAGGCGGACTACTACAGCGACAGCTACGAGCGGCCAGGTGTGAAGCCCAGCGCGTTGCAAACCATCATTGAAACGCTCGGGGTGGGCAACTCATTGCCCAGCACGGAACTAGTCAACATCAACGACCTGTCCATCACCGAATTGGAGCTGCTGTTAAGCCGGAAACACGACGAGCAACGTAAAGAGGATCTGGTGTTGGTTCTCAAAGGAATTGCAAAGGATGCAGGGTTTGATCTGTCCAACGTTGCTTTGTCGCCGTGTAAGTGACCGTAATAGGAAGAAAGTGAGCCGGCAAAGTCCGGCTCATTTTTGTTTAACGAGCGACAGAGCGGGTTTACGGTCCATGCCGTGCAGATTTAGCTTGACTCCAGCGGAAAATCGGAGCTAGCTACCACAGCGGGGGCTTGACAATGTTTCATGTTCTGGTTCTGTGAATGGATCAAATGAATAGGAGGAATTATGGACTTGCTCAAAACTTTAGGACGTATCTATCAAGACGCTGACCAATCCACGAGCAACTTGATCGAACAGAACATTCAGTTTGCACAGGGGCAGCAAGAGGATCAAAACATTCGGCAGCATCGGGTCGAGGAGCGGCGGAAGCACCGCCGTTCGGCTCTCGATCTGGATGCGGTCCAGCGGTCCTACGACTTGGCAAGACAGATCGAAGAGCTTCAGAGCCAAGTACGCCGCTTGGAACATCGGTGTGAAGTGACACGTGATCTTGCAGCAGATCTGATCTTGGATCGCTCAAGCATCATGAGTGCGATGAAATCACTGATTTCGAGCTGGAATGACCCAGTGCGTGAGGAACAGTTTCTTGCAAGCTTCGACACCGAGCGCCGCGAAGAAAAGGCGCGCATTGAGCAGGACGACGAGCGCCAAAACGCCGCCTATCATCGGGTGGATGAGGTTGTTAACAGTTGGTCCCTGCCAGACTCTATTCGCCGGAGACGCCCGCCTGGGCTAAAGAAGACATGATAAAGAAGCCGCCACAGGGCGGCTTCTTTATGTCGATGGATCTTCATTGGACAGTAGAAGGGAAATGGCTTGGCAATTGAAATTTGATCGGATATGATCCAGTTGCCAATTGCGGCTCATTAGACAAAAGTCACCCAATGAACGAGAAGACCTTTAGCTGGAAAGAAGCAGATGAGCTGGAAAAGAAGCTCGCCAAGGATCTTGCCGCGCTTGAAGAAAAGCAGGCTGCTGATCGTCAGCGCATTCAGGAAGCTCGCCGTGCTTCCGCTGGTGAAGTCCTTGAAGAAGCGTTGAACACTCTTGCCAATGTTGCCGAGTACCTGACCGACGGTCAGAAGGCCCAGGTCAGCAACTTCTTTGGCCCGGTGAAGAAGGGTGGCAAGTCGGCTGGTTCCAAGCCGCGCAACACCGTCCCCAAGGAACTGCGCGCCAACAACCGCTTCTTGCACGACGGCAAGAAGACCCCGTTCTACTACGGCGGCAAGGGGCCGAAGCCCGAAGCCCTCAAGAACTTTGAAAGCAGTGAAGCAGGTAAGAAGCTTCGTGAAGAAGGCAAGCCGACGTTCGGCGATCTGTAAGTCCTGCTGCAATCGCATTGGTTAAGCCCGCTTCGGCGGGCTTTTTTTTGTCCAGAAGTAGCTTGACAATATTGGCATCCATGTTTGTGTAAGTACATCTATCACACAAACAGGGGGCTGTATGCTGACGTTCTATATCAATCACAACAATCAAATCTGCGACGAGTTCAACGCTTCTGTCAGCTTCAAATGGAACCAGACTGTCGCCAGCTACCACATCTTCAATGCGAGTGTCTGGACGGGTGAAACATGGGCGGATCAGCCCTACAAGGTGATTGCAAGCGATTGCAGTAGGGAAGCCGCCATCGACGCCTGGGAGCAACTTGAAACACGCTTGCTGGCGCTTGAGGACGAGGACGCGGAGTTTTGCGAGAACCCAAGCATCTACGAATTGTACGCGTTGGGAAGCGATCACTGGTCTAGTGAGCAGGTCAAATGGTGAGCGGCGAACCCATGGTTCCTTGCGACATCTTTGGGGATAACGAGTTGCACAAGGCAGTCATCTTGGATGACCAACAAACCATAGCAAGACTTGTGGAAGAGGGCTGGGACATCAATGTCGTCAATCCTCGCGGTGAGTCGCCACTTCACTTTGCCGTGTGGTGCGAAAGCCCTTTGATAAAGAAATCTGGTGCGGACGGTTCCACAATTAGTTTGCTTCTGAGATTGGGAGCGGACGCCGGTTTACGCACGGACTATGGAATGTCAGCTAAGGACATCGCCTTATTTACCGCACGACCGGATCTTGGCGAACTGATCGACATCGAAGGTCAACGGGTTCGTATATCCAGTGAGGTCGCAAGGGTAGGAGCTGATGTTCCACGATCAAGAAAAATCTAAAGCAATGAGCCCGCTTTCGCGGGCTTTTTTATTGGGATATTATCCCACTCTCAAAGCGCCTTTGATTTTATTTTTTCGCTTCACAATAAAAGGTATTGACAATGTTGGACCTTGTGTTTAAGTGAAATAAGTACAAACAAAACATGGGGGTAGTTATGCAGAGCATCATTGATAAAGTTATCGAAAACGGATTTGTTGAATTGACCGAAGTTGCTCAACTGTGGAGCCGTGAGGGCATCGTTCGCGAAGCAATTGTGCGCGCCAAGTCCCGCTCGGATGAAGAGTTGTTCCGTGGATGGGAAGGCGACTTGTCCGCGTCGTTTTACTACACCTTCAACTGGATGGACGCCTCGGAGATTGCCGACAGTGAGCTTGAAGAGCTTCTGACCAACGCCCAACGGATCAATACAGAAAGCGGGTGGGTGGCCCAATGAATAAACTCAACGCGTACATCGTCGCCGTCATCGTGGTTGCACTCTTAATGAGCTTGGCGCTGTTCTCTGTCGCCGCAGCGTTCCCAGGACTGGGCGTTACTTTGGATATGTTCTATCCGGTTCTCACGTCGTTTCTTATTTGTGTGCCCGTACTTTTCATGGACTTTGAAATCACGCCACCCAATACGATCGCTCAATAAGTTTCTTCTGTTGTTTACATGGGGCCGATACGTCGGCCCTTTTTTTGCGGATTAAAAAAATTCAACCAATATTCAAAACTGTCGGTTATCTCACAGTTTTTACTCAATGTCTCAATAAAAGGTATTGACACCTTAATAATTTCTTTTACATTGAATGTACGGACAATAAATAAGGGGACACAAAATGATTATCGCAACTTTAGCAACCGCCGCCATTCTTCATGTGTCAATTTGCAATTTCATCAACCGAGTTTGCGAAACAATCTAACTTCAAAATCTCATTTAACTTTAAGGGGTAACTTATGGAAAACATCTTCAACCAAACCACATTGAAAATCACCGCCGCCGCTTTGGTCGTTGTCCTGGCTGGATGGTTGCTGGTCACTGTCGTCACTGGGTTGTTCAACTCAGCAACAAGTTCCACAAGCATGTACGACCGCGCCGACGCCGCTTTCCCCACAGCCGGCAAGATCCGCTGACAGGAGAGCAAAGCATGAAACACAACGACATCCGCCTCACAACCAAGGTTAAACGCGAATTGCGCTTTATCAAAAAACTGAAAGATAAATCCAAACGCCGTTAATTTCCCGCCCAACACCATCTCGGAGCCATACATGAATACATCAACCAAACTCTTCAACGCCATTGAAAACGCCAACTTAAAAAAGGTTCGTTCGATCGTCTTGACCACCATGATGAACCGCAGCATCAACCGCCGCACCGGCCACCACGATGACTCAACGGGAACAACGATCTTCCAAATGTTCCGTGGCTGCTTGCCTCCGTTCGTTCAGATGTATATCAAAACGGTTGACATGACCACTTACGAAAAACACACCGCCACTATCGGCTGATCCCCAATCCAAACGCTAAGGAGTTCCACTATGAAATTACGCTATGAAAGAAAATACGGTCGCAGTGCAATGACGTACTACATATTGCGTGCAGCGCTGTACGCAGCAATCGCCTTCAACGTATACGGTGTGTTTTACGTCTTCTGTGTCGAAGAGAATGACCCGATGATCTACGAAGCCCCCGTGTCCATACAGGAGCAAATGAAATGAAGACATCCGCACGCCAACGCTTGAAACGCTTTGAACGTCAAACCCGTTTCCAAATGCACGCAGCACTGATGGTGTCCATCGCCGTCCTCTCTTTCGCTGCCGGCTTCAACTTCTGAGACGCACACATGCACAGCCTATAAAAAAGGACCGAATGATCGGTCCTTTTTCTTTTTGGACTACGACAACTTGAGTTGCAGCTGCAGTTGTCGTTCCACCCGTTTGACCCGTTCGTCCCAATCTTCCAGTGGTTGGCCAGCCGCCACGCGCAAATCCAGCACCTGGGCGTGCTGTTCCATCCGTTCCAGGGTCTTGGCTTTCTTTGAGTTGTAGTGGCGCCGCGCGCGTACCGCGCCCGCGCTCATTGACAGTGTGTTCTTGATGTGCCAGGGCGCCGGTGCTTCACCGTACACGCGGCGTTTGAGATTGTCTTTCAGTGCGGCGTAGGAGCGGAACCAGTAGGAACGCCACTCACTGGTAGCATGCTCAGGGGTGATCGAAACGCGAACCTCACGGAGCCAACAGTTCTCTTCTGTCAGTGCCATCGTTGCTGCAAGCAGTCGATCGCGCGGCACGACGAACAGGTTCAAGCCGGCCTTGGCTGCCGGCATGTCATAGTCGCCATCGTTGCCCAGCCGCTGGGCTTTGAAGCCAAACACCAACAGCGAAGCCATCTCAGCAACGCGCTTGTTGGATCCACTGCGATCGGTCAGCCCGAAGACAACGTGTGTTGGCAGTACGGTGGCGAACACCGTTGTGCGTTCGTGGATCCATCGCCCTTGCACGTTCTTGCGCACAAGCTCGATGTCCGATTTGGGGGACAGCGGGGTGAGGTGGTTCCTCGCTCGCAGCAGCGCTGCATCGCGCATGGCCGTCAGCTTTGCATGCCACGTTGGGGTCAGCACCGTTTCATTGTCGGTCAGCGCCGACAGACAGTCGGCCGTTCCATATTTCTGGATGCACGGAATGCACGAGGGGATCCGGTTGTCGGCGGATGACTCCCCGCCCAGGTGCAACGGTATAGCGTGGGTGACGCCCCACGCATTCTTCTTTGAGCCGTTGAGTGGATCCCCACAGTACGCACACACGCCGCCGAACTTATCGAAGATGGTTGGCTTTTGATATTTGGGAATGTTCGTGCGCTGGCGCTTATTGAGGCCCAGCATGATCGAGATCATTTCGTCTTTTGGATTTGTCATTGAGTCCCCCTTAATTTGATTGTTTTCATCCAATCACACATATCTGTTTTGTCAATTTTCTCTTGACAAATGTGCAAGGTGTGGTGATGTAGGTTGAGTACAACTACAAAAAGGAGCTTTATGAACTTTGAAGACGAAAATTATGTAAGGGTTATAAAGGCCGCTGGTGCCTTGTCGAAATCTTCTGGCGGCTCGGTTGAGTTGAAAGAATTTTTGGACTCTATTGAGAACATACCCGATCTGAACGTTCTCAATGATAAAGGAAACTCATTGATGCACATGGCAGCTTTTAACGGTCAAGAACTGGTTATGAGGGAACTGGCTGATGCAGGGGCAGACATCAATGTGAGGAACGAGCCGGACGGTTGGCCCCCGCTTCATTGCGCCATGTACAGTAATTCTTTTGGATGCATAAATGCGTTGGTGAGCATGGGGGCGGATGTCAACGCCCAGGACGCAAAAGGCAACAACGCGTTGCATATCGCAGCCGCTTACAGCATTCCAAAAGTTGCTGAAATAATCTTAAATGCAGGTGCTGACGCCACAGCGCAAAACAAACATGGTCAAGTCCCAGCCGATTTAACTCAAGATGCTTTTACTTATGAAAAATTGAGCGAGGCTCTAAACGTTCAGACTGGGGAAAAAATAATGAGTGAGGTGAAAGCATGCCTGGACATGGAGCCGGTTAGGGTGCGGCGAAAAATGTAATCCTTAAGAACCCGCTTCGGCGGGTTTTTGATTACAGTAGGATAGTTTGGTAGGCTGAGATTTAACTGCCTAGGTACGGCAATGTGATTTATGGGGCTGGATGGTGGAGGTGTCCTTTGAAAGTAAATGCTTTTCAACTTATGGTTGAAAATAGGTTTGACGAACTTTTGACGAGTATTGATCGCGGCGAAGTCGATAATCTTAACGCTGATGGTAGTGTGCTTGGGCTAAAATTGATGCATTACGCAGTGAGCTATGATAAACCGCATCTAATAAGAGAGCTTGTTCGCCGTGGTGCTGATGTGAATTGCGTTGATCACGAAGGGAGGACACCCTTGGTGTCGGCACGGACAGTGGAAACAGTTAAGGCTCTACTTGAAGCTGGCGCAAACATTAACGCAATGGATCATTCTGGTCTTACGCCGATCTTCCATCTTTGGGGTGATGTCGAAACTGATGCGATTAAATTGCTTGTTCATGCGGGTGCGGATGTCAATGCGAGAAACAAAGACGGTGAAACGCTTCTAATGCATCACTTCATTAGCGCAAGTGAGTGGTGCGCTAATGAAGTTAATCCAGTGGCGTCCCTAATCGCCCTTGGGGCTGACGTTAACGCAGTCAACAATTATGGTGACACTGTTTTACATATGGCTGCATACGGGGCAAATGATGTGGAGGTAATTAAAGTTCTGCTGAATGCTGGTGCCAATCCCTCTGCATTAAATGCCAAGGGGAAAACCCCCGGTGATGTTGCAAACAGATCGGGCATCAAAGCGATTATTCAACGAGCAGTGCTAAACGCGGAGTTGCTTGCGTTATCTGAGAATTCAACGGACCGCATCAAGCGTGGTGAAGGTGGGATCTGACAACTAACAATTTTGGGGTTGCACGATAGGCCGTCCAATGGACGGCCTTTTTTATGCCCGTTGAATTCTCAACACCTGACGATTAAGTGTTCCAGGGTACTTGAGGCAGGACAACGTATGTATAACCAGAACGGCTGGACGAACAAAAGGTGTTTGGTTTGAGAACCTGACGCTGCGCGCGTTGACCGGACCAGACGCGTGATTGGCGTGTGGGGACTCAACGGCATCACCAGACGGCTGCACGCACGAACCCACAGAGCGGACCAGACGACGTGTGCAGGCCGTCCGAACAGACGGCGCACAGGTATCTCGCAAGCAACCAGACGAGCAGCAAAGAGCCGCAGGCGAGGGCAGGGGGTGCCCAGCTAACAGATACAGACGGCTGACACACAGACAGGCGCACAGCGGGCGAACCGAGCTGCAGGCACAAGCGGTGGTGCCGCGCTGCAAACATCCAGAGGAACAGCACGAGACGGCCAGGGCGGGACACTGACAGGCGAACGAGCGCGCCAGTGGGCAAAGCGAAGAACAAAAAGCACGAGCGCCCGCAAGGAGCAACAGCGGGACAGCCAGAGCAAGGCAGAAGCAAAAGCCAGAGCAAAAAAACAAAAAAGCGAAAAGCAAAAACAAAAGCTCGCGGGGGCCGAAAGTCTACAGCCGTCGGTTTGGGACTGAACAGAACGTATGCACATGTCGCACCTGTGGTGTTCTAACGGCGTGTAGCTAAAAACCAACAAAAGCCATTGGAAAGCCTTTAACGCCAATGCTTTCCGGATGTACACGCCCGTGTATTTTTGCAGCGGAAATTAAATGCCAAAAACCCAGTAATGCCAACGCTTTTGGGTGTGAGCTTGACAATATCCAATTTTTTGTTTGAGTAATGGAAACAAAAGGGAGGAAAAATGAAAACAATTAACAAGCACATCAAAATTTCAGAGCGGCAATTGCAGCGGGTTGAGCAACAAATGGCCCAAAACGGTATGACATTTACCGACTGGGTGCGTAATGCAATCGAGGTCAAGCTCGGTCGCGTTGAAACAGTGGCCGCAATCGAAGAAGCAAAATCCGATTTGCTCCGCACCCAAGAGGATCTGCGTAAGGAGGTGGCAAATCTCAGATTGAACCTGATGGCGGATCAAAAAACGTTTGTTGAGGCCGTGCGGAGCATCAATGAAGCAATGTCCGAACAGCATATCGAAATTTGCAAGCAACATATTAGTGGATTGAACACATTGGCGAGCCGACTCATTGAGGGTGGTGGTTTGCAAATAAATAATGGCCGGGGAAATCGGCAGCAGACATCTACGAGAAATTCCGGTGGTGTGTCGTTCCCGACGGACAACTCGTAAGAAAAATATCTTGGATGCAATGTCACGGGGAACATTGCAAAAGATCCCAACAACTTCCCCAGGTGCAAATTATTCATCAACAAAAAACTAGGAGATAAAAATGAAACAAATGATTTTAACGACAGCAGTAATGGTTGCATTGGTGGCCGGATCGATCGGCGCACACGCCCAGGCTCCGGCCGAAGATCAAGCGCGCACACAAAAGGCCGGGAAGATCGGTTGTGTGGTTGGCGGAATTTTGGGTGGAGTAGTTGGCGCGAAGGTATTGAAAGACGACAAAGCCGCAGGCGCTATTGGTGGCGGTGCGCTGGGATGCGCGGGCGGTAACTTCTTTGGGAAGAAGTGGAGCAAGGCAAAACAACTCAAAGAGTTCCAAGAGGCAAGCGCTTACGCGCAACAAGCCGGCTTGAAAGCATCGGTCGATGAGCGCGACGGTGTGGACGACAAGGGCAAGCCCACAAAAGAACTTGGCGCGATGGTGATTGCGTACGACCCCAAAGACATGTCACCGGTTTCTGATAAGACCGCGCTGGTGTTCGACAAGGTGGCTGCGATCAGTTCGCAATCCAAAAACCAATTGACGTTTGAGTTTTCCGGGAAGGCCGGTTGCGAACTTCCATTGGCCGAGTTGGGCAAGCGCGGTGCGTTCAACGGTGCTGGCGTGCAACACGCAGTGAAAGTGAGTTGCGGGCAGGGCGACAACAAGTTCGTCATCACCCCACTGCCTGAGATTGCTCAGCGGTAACCAAAGCAGGAGGCGAGGGCGTCAATGCGGCGGCGCCCTCTTCTTCAAGACCATCGTGAGATTGAAAGGAGAAAATATGACAGAAGAACACAAATCTAAAATTGATCCGCGCGCATTGCAAATGCAAATGGCGGACGACGATGATGATTTATTAAACGACAAGTCCAGCCAAGAATTGGACCGTGCCGTGGATAAGACCATCGAGACGGCACACAAGATGAAGGACGGTGCAAAAAAAGTGGGCGCCGGAATTTGGTCGGGACTAAAAAGCGGTGTGTCCGCCGCAACCAAAAAGAAAGAAGATCTATCGCCCGCACCCGTGAAGAGCGTCGCGGATGTCCAGGCACAGCCTGTGGTAGGCAATCCGGAACCTTCGGTCGCCGTTTCAGAACAGCAGCCGGTTGAACCGGAGCATGTGGTTCAAGCCGTAGAGCAAGGCCCGGTGGTTGGGGACGAAGTAAAACCAAAAGTGACTCCCACACCCGTCCCCGCAACACCTCACGCCCAGGACATCGAGACAGCCGATCGTGTGCAAGCTGCATCACGGCCGAAACGAAAACTGATCGTGATCGCAGTCGTTGCTTGCATCGTTGCAGCCGGATCGTTGGCCGCGTATTTCCACTTCAATGGATCCAGTGAAGCTCCATCGGCAGCAGTGGCGCCGGTCAAAAAAGACTTGCCAGTGATAAAGGAATTCAAAACACCACGCGGTGCTGTGTTGGGTGAGCGTGTGACAGCCATTTTCGGAAAAAGCTGGACCGATGGTGAAACCACATTTGAGATATCACGCAAGGGTGTTGTGACCTTGACCAGCCGTACGGTTGATGTGCGCGAGGAATACACGTTGGAACCGTCAGCGGATTACACCCCAACTCAGGTCAATCCGAAGATTTTGATCGTGACACCGGACGGCTACATAAAAACAACCGTTCACTACAAATCCGCAACGGAAAAATCGCCGCACAGCATTAGCATCACTCCGCGTGAAAATGTTCTTGTGGTTTTGCGGGACAAAGAGTTGTTCGACGCGGAGCAAGCGCAAGCGTTGGAAAAAGAAAAAGCGGCACAAGCGGAAGCTGAAGCTCAGAAGCGCGCGAAAGAACAACTGCCATTGGACGCAGATCATCAAGGCGAACTCAAACCCGTTGCAAGCAATTCACCTCTTGCCCAACTCAAACCGGCGCCTGAGCCTGCACCTCAACCAAAAACTGAGCCCGAGCAGAAAACTGTCAGCGTGAAGCAGCCGTCCAAAGAGTCGGTGGCACCCAAGGCAACTGCGACTGCACCGAAGCCGGTGGAGAAGCGTAAGGCAAAAAATGATGATGCGAAAGTAAAGGATAAAAAAGACGACTGGCAGGACAAGGCCAATTCGGATCTGGATGCATGGGCCAAAAAACTTTAACTATTGACTCTTGACAATATTGGCTTCCGTGCTTGAGTAACAATCACTCACATATATAAGGAGTAAAAATGCTTCATAAAATTTACGATCAATACAAAACGAAGTTTGGCCTGTCATTGGGAAGTCGGCTGTACGATTTTTACGGGCGAACACTAATCCGGACACCGTTGGATAAGTTTTCAAAGATGAACCCGCATTTGCAGCGGGAGTATTACTACAACACAGGCGATCGCGGAAGCACGTCCGACATTTCCGAGTCCGAAAGCAACTGGCGGGATCAAAGTTTGTTGTTGGCTCAAATTCGGGATGAAGAGGCACCACGTGTGTCGCGCGGGGTGTTCATGAATTCGCTTGCCATAATTTCATTTTTGGGCTTCATATTTTGGTTAATCATTAAAATCTAAAGGAGGTGGTATGGGTTTAAACATTTTCACAATTCCAGATTTTCTCGACAAGTTGAGCGGGAAAATCAAAAATGCGGGGGCGGTCCTTACGAGCGAACAAAAAACAGTGCGCAACGCCAACAAGCGTTTCTTGCGCTTAATTGGACGGGGTGATCGCTATGTTCTCAACGGTGAACTGCCGAACGTTCGCAGCAGCGACGTTGAGAAAGTATTAAAGATGGGCGCACAACGCCGGGATGATGGAACCTTGTACGTTCCCGAAGGCGTTGATTTGGAGCCGTTCCGGATGTACTCGCCCATGATCGCCGAAGACCTGGACGACGAGCATTCCAGCTACAAAGTAACGGCCGATGGATTGCCCTGGGAAAACTTTGTAACCACCAATGACCTGACTCAAGGCGCGGACTCCACAGCGACATCAATTGTGTACGGCATGATCCCCGTGTTGGCCGCCCTCACCATTGTGCTTGCAGCCCTGCCAAGCTTTTGGGCGTTACTGGCGGTGATCCCAGCGGCGCTTGTCGTTCCTCACATCATCGCCTTGCATCAAGGGGAGGACGTGAATGAAGCAATCAAGATGGGGTTCATCGGCTTTATCGCACCAGTCTTGTTCTCGCTGTACGCCATCTTTGTTGTCAAGACAGGTGTGAGTGTTGCGGCATTGGATCAAATGTCCGGGGACGGTGGATCATCCATGTCCGTGATGCAAGGGCTGACGAACTTCGCAGCGAGCCCATTTGGTTTCATCCTCAATATTATGGGTGCTATCGCCTTTTTTCTTTCGACCGTTTGGGGCGTGTTTATTTTTGGCACGATCGTCAACTGGGGCGACGACTCAAAATTGGGCGGCGCGGTACAAGGTGGTAAAGCATGGGCTTGGGGCTGGGCAAAGCTTTGCGCTGGTTTTGGCATTGTCATGTGTTTGCCGCCCGTCATGGCACCTTGGGTGATCTTGTTGTTCGCGTCTGCGTACGCCATGCGCTACACAGAATTGAATTTCCGTGCACGTGGTTGGGCACTGGATCAACAAAACAAGGTGGTTGGTGGGGTGATGCAAGACCACTCTTTCAAAACCACGAGAGAAGACCGCCACATGCAAGCGGTCAACGTAGAGAAGGACAAGTCACCAACAATCGTGATTGCCATTTCCAGTGGCTACTTGGCGTCCAAGCGTTACGATTTCAGTCCCGATCCCGGCAAGAAAATGGTTGTGTCAATCAATGACCTGTGCACACATATGCTGTGCTTGGGCCGTACCGGTATCGGTAAAACAACCAACTTCGCACGTTTGGTGGCACTGCAAATTGCGTTGTGCAGCATGGAAGGATATCGCGTTGGGTTGTTTGTTCTGTGTGGTAAGGGGACATTGCCAGGCGAACTGTCTAACGTTCTTGAGTGGAACATCAAGCCGGGTATGGCCGTTGGTTTGATTGAAGGATTAAGCGCCAAAGAACTAGCCAAAGCCATCAACTCCATGGTTGCCAGTTCCGACGATAAGAACAAAATTTGGTCGCAGGGTGCCGACAACCACGTTCTCAATGCCTGCATCATCTTTGAAGCGTTGTGTCAGCACGAAGAAAGTGTTTACAAAAAAGCTGTCCAAGAGTTGACCAAGATCGACATGATGATCCCCAACTTGGAATTCAACGTCAAACAGTTGAACAGCAATCCGGCAACCAAAGGTTCCGAAAACCACATCAACGCCGTCAAAGAGTTGCAAAAAACACGCGACCGTCTTGCGTTCTATAAAACCGAAGTGCAACGTCCGCGCAAATGGCGCTGGTGCTTCGATGACGCCGTTGCGGTGTTGGATCTGTTGGATAACATCGTGGTCACCCAGGGCAACGCTCAGGGAGCGATGGGTCCAGAACTGCAAAAATGGTTCAACTTCTTGGGCGTGAATGTTGTTGGCGTGGACCGCTCGCCAATTGCCATCCACCCGGAACTCACACGCCAAGGTTCAGCGCTTCAAAAAGCTGTGACATATGTGGCCAACACATGGGTAGGCATGCCCTATGAGCAACGCCAATCGTTCCGCTTGAACGTCAACCAACGCATCAACCCACTGATCCAATCCACCGGGCTTGTGGACGAGAACGGAACCCCATGGACCGCCTTGACCACGGGTGTTGACATCACAGCCGTTATGCGTGGTGCGCGCATCGGTATCGATCTGCCTGAGTCGCTGCACGAGGACGCCGGCACCGCAGTCCAGATTCTGTTGAAGCAACGTGTATACGCCAAACTCAAGCAGCGGGTGAAGGTTGCTGATTGGCGCAAGGAGATGCCCGAGGAAACAGTGTTCATCCAAATTATCGATGAATGCCAATTGTTGGTCAGCCAGCAGGAAATTAAGTTGCTCCCGATCGCACGTTCGTTCGGAATGGGTGCTGTGTATCTGACTCAAAACGTTGAAGGCTTGATGTCGTGCTTTGAGACTGAGGCAGGCATGGAAGGCTTCTTGGATCAATTCCAATCAATTACGTGTTCGCAAGCATCGGAAGCAACGTATGAGTTTGTGATGCGCAAGGTTGGACATGGAACATTGATCCAATACAACCCCTCTGGACGCGGTTTGGACTTCAAAGCCAGTACGTCCACTTACAAACGTTCGACTCTCAATGTTGACGATCACCCACAGCGCGCATTCATGCGGAAATTGAAGCGTTGGGGCTTTGCCAAAGTGGTGTCGCAAGACATGTTCCGCAACGACATTGGACACCGCTGGGATCAAAAATGGAGCGCTCTGCGTGGCACGAATGTCAAGGAAGGTTCGTCGTCCATCCGCTCGGCCATGATGGTTCACGGTTCAGGCGCAATGCAAGACGGTCCCATTGTCACGTTGGTGGAAATGGGACGCGAGTTGAACACCAGTGGCGGTGCGCGTGCGCTGGTTTACCTCAACCGTGGAAACGTCCGCCGTGTTGATTTTGCCAAAACCATTCCCGTCACACCCGGCAAGGTCGATGAGTACATGCGCAAGTTCAAAGAGGATCAACTTGAGCAAGAACTGTTTGAAACCGAAGCTGCTTAATACAACCAATAAAGGAGACTACTAATGAACAAAGACATACAAGATCAAAAAACATACAACGACTCGATGTTCAGCACCGATCTGAACAGCATCTTTGCTGCCCCCGATGACACATACCGTGAGGGCAAGCACCAAGCTGCAGAACAAGGAGACACCCAGGCGCAAGCCTGGGTGGAGCAAGATCAGAAGGTGGACACTCTTGAGCGGCGTATTGGACAGTACGACAGTGAGATTGAGCGTCGGAAGGATCCAACCCATGTGCTGCGCTTGGAAGAGGACTATCAGAGAGTTTTGCAAGCCCGCACCGAGTTTTTGGAAAACAACCCCAAGCCAATGACGTTTGGAAAAGACAAATGGCAAGAGCAGTTCAACGTCTACGAAGACAAGATCGCTGAGAGCCGTCAAGCCATGGCCGAATGGGAAGAAAAGTCTTCCCCCGAAGTGCTGGGTGAATTGACCGCGCGGCGCAACGCTAAGTTTGAAGAAATGTTGGAGGCCACCGGCCAACGCCAAAAGCTCGGAGAATTGCCCTCAGAACAGTTGATGCACGCCCAAGCGCAGGCGGATGCGTACGATCTTCAACAGGACAGCAATTCGTTTTCGTTTTCTCAACGCATTGCCCAGCGTCGCGCAAAGCAAGATGAACAAGGAGAGGGAAGCCAGTCGCAATCCGGACAGCGCGTAGGTGGCATGGCCTGGGCGGCGGAGACATTGGCAAAACCAAGCGATGAAGAAAAAATGCTTGCCGATGTCCAACACCGCTTTGTCATTGAAAACAACCGTTGGCCCAAGGAGAAAGAAGTCGATGCACTGCTTGCTAAGCAACGTCAGGAATCAGAAGGGCAGGTGCAAGTTCAAGAACAAGTGCAGGTTCAAGAGCAAACTCAGCGGTTCAGTCATAAAATGTGATCGTTTCAAGAAGAAGGCCAGATTGCTCTGGCCTTTTTTTTTGCGTCCAGTTCAATAAAAGGTATTGACAATGTTTGACGTTCCTCTTCAATAAATACACTCGTATTTAAAAAAGGGGAATTTATGCATCAATGGATTTTACGTTTCGTCTTTCTGTCACTTATGTCTTTGACAGTTAGTCCGTGCTTTGCGCACGTTGAAAAACCAATCACGTCCTATCCGTTGCAATCGTCTGTCAGCGTATCGCCGGTAAAAAACGCCAACGAAACCCAGTGGTGGAATTTCTTCAAGAAAAAACGCAACGAGAAGTTGTGGAAAGGCGTGCACCCGGACATGCGCACAAAACTTGAGGCGGTGTACGACATGATGGCCCAACGTGGGTTTGACATGCGGCCGATGGAGGGCATGCGCAGCGAGGCCCGTCAAGCGGCGCTGCTGGCAAGCAATTCGGGTGTCACGAGCGTTGGAGCGGGAATGAGTTGCCACAACCACGGCTATGCGATGGACAGTGTGTTGCATGTGGACGGCAAGCCCACGTGGGACATGAACGATCCACATGTGCGGGAAGGCTATATGTTGTTTGGCGAAATGGTTCAGGCGGTCGGTTTGGACTGGGGTGGAGCCTGGGCCTCCCTGAAAGACTATCCGCATGTGGAGATGAAATCCCAATGCCGTGTGGCAATCAGAGCCAAACGCAGTGGACAAAAAGCTCCCGCAATGATCGCCGATGCATCACAAATCTCCCCCGATATCTTGTTGTCGGCTTTTGCCTATCAGCCCATGGGTGAGATATGTCCCTTCGACAGCCCGTGCGAGGAACAAATTTATCTTGCTGTGCAAATCTGCCCCAGTCCTGCAACGCAAGCATGGGCCATGTATCAGCCCATGTATCAACTAAAATTCAGTTGGACTTGACGGAACGAAAAGCCCCTTTATGTTGAAAAGCAAAAGGGGGTTTTTATGGAACAAATTTATGAGGCGTTTGGGCGCGTGGGCAAGCATGTGCCACCCCACACACTGGTTCGGCGGTGGGACACGGCATTTTTATTGGCAACGGGTGTCTTCTGCCTTGTCTACACTCTTCTGATATTTGGAGTGCGGCTGTGGGAACCATCAACCGCAGTGCCCTACAGCTTGCATCTGAAATTGGGTGTGGTGGTCAGCATGAACTACGCGACATTGGGATTGATGATTGGTGGCGCACGCGACGCCATCGAAAGTCTTCAACTCACGGGCTCGCCTTACGCGACAATTTGGAGCTTCGTATTCTCTGTTGCCTGTGCCATTGGCGCACTGAAATACGGATTGATCCCACGGCGGAACATGTACGTCTTGGACGGGCCGCAGGTGCGAAAGGGGAAAGACGCAATCAAAGTGGCGAGGCAGATCACGAAGGCGGAAGTCGGCAAGGATACAATGCCGTTGCTCTTGCACCCTGAGTTGCGTTTGTCCCAGGAGCGCTGGAACCGACATCTGCTGTTGTACGGTTCGGTTGGATCGGGAAAGACACAGATCCTTTTGCCGCTCATTCGGCAAGTCATCCGTAAGAAGAAGAAATTGTTCTTGTACGACGTAAAGGGTGACTTCACGAGCTACGGTGATTTCAGTGCCGGCACTTACACTGACCCCGCATCACGCTGGAAGCGCGTGAAGGCCAAAACCATCAACGTGGTGTACCCACGCCCTATCGTTCTAAGCCCGTACGACAAGCAAGGGTACGTGTGGGATGTGGCGTGCGATATCCACACCAGCATCCAAGTGGAAGAGTTCGCCCGCTGCATGATCCCGGAGAAGCCTGGGGACAACAATCCATTTTTCACCAACACAGCCCGCATGATCTTTGTCGGATCCGTCCGTACATTGATTGCCAACAAGCCAAAATTGTGGAATTGGACGGACTTGAATGAGCAGTTGAACAAAACCGCCGAACAAATGCAGCCCGACATTCTTGCACACTACAAAAAGGCATTCCCGCTCATTGAGAACCCCGACTCGCAAACGACATCGAACATCATGTCCACCATCATGTCGAACATGCAGGCTGTGGAGTATTTCGCAAAGGCGTGGCCGGTCGTTGGCAAGCGCCGTTTCTCAATCACTGAGTGGGCTTCGGACGACTACAAAGGGCGCAAGGGCGTCATTGTCCAGGGAGGCGGAATGGAGCTTCTGACCAGCGCTTACATTTCCTCCCTCATCAATATTTTGGTGGGAGAGGTGATTTCCCCCAAGATGAAAGAAGACAAGAACCGTGGGATGTACATCATTTTGGACGAGCTGACATCGGCGGGGCGGTTGAACATCATGCCGTTGATCGACAAAGGACGGTCCAAGGGCGTCACCTTGATTGCCGGCATCCAAGAGCTTGGTCAGTTGTCGAAAGTGTACTCACCGGAAGAGGCAAAGATCCTGCCCACCATCGTCGGTACACACGTGATTTGTCAGCTGCAGATGTCCGAGACACGCAAACACGTGGCCGAAATGTTTGGAACAAATGTCACCGCCACCTTGGCCCACGACGAGAACGCCAACGTCCATCAAGACGGCCGTCAGGTTGTCTTTGAACACCAATTGACCAACGAGCTGGGTCCACGCCGGGGCAAGAAGGGATCGTTTGAGGTGCGGGCGATCGTTGCAACGGCCGGTTATGACCCCTTGTTGTTGTCGTTCCCCGGCCAATCGTTGGAGGTGCAACGACCTGGGCAAGTGCCAGCGCGTTGGATGATCGAAGCTGCGGCAATAGCCAAACCAGCGGAAGCCGTGATCCAGTCCCCCAATGAGTCAAACGCCGGAACCCACCGCCAGCCTCAAGTCCTTTCTCAGCAAGAGGTCATGGATTTGTTTCGATAGTATTGACTTTAATGGCTCATCTGTTTGTATGGATCAATACCATATAAAAAGGGGGTCAGTATGGATGCACGTAAAAAGTATAAGCAATTCATGGCAAATTTGGATGAAGATGAGGTGTCTTCTTCTGATTACGCTCAATTTCTGTTGGGTGAATTGTCATTGGATGAGCGTCTAAACAATCTCGATGTTGTTGCGGACGTTCTTGCGAAGGCGGGGTATTCAACCGTTGAGTATTGGGGTGGATCCCAGTTTGGAACAGCCAGTCGCGAGCTTGCTGAATTGTACTTGCAGTACGGTAACGTTGGTGGTGGCCCATTGACGATCAACTCCCATGCGAGCAGTGGCGTTGATTTGGACGCTGAATTCAAAGTTGCCGCCGAAGCACACAATATTCCGGTTATGAAGTTGCTCTATCGGCGTGGATGCAGCATTGACGGCGAGGGCGACATGAAAGATTCAGCACTGCACGAAGCGGCACGTGTGGGCGATCATGAATTGTCGGAGATATTGATAAATGACTTTGGCTTTGATCCATTACTTAAGAACGCCGAAGGCCGCACGCCATACGATATTGCCATGGACAGAGAACTGTGCCAGGCCGCTGCGCGTGGGGATCTTGAGACGGTCAATCAATTGATTGATGAAGGATATCCCTCACGAGCGGCCATCAACGAGTACCGTGGTGAAGGCTACTATTACGGGAGCTTTGAGCATGGTGTTCCCGACCGCCCGCTGTATCGTGAACGCCACTTAGAGAACATGGAGCCTGCATGGAAAAGCGCTTTAGACAACGGGCATGTTGAGGTCTTTATGGCCATAATTAACTGCGTTGGTCCCAATGACTATTTTTTAAACGACTTGCGCGAGCATATGTCGGCACTGCGTTGTGCCATGGAAATAGGCGACACAGGCGTTGCCATTGAGCTACTGGAACAAGGTGCGAGTATGCATTCGCTTTCTCAGGAATTCCATTTTGCCGTATCTCAGGCCGACACCACGTTGAGCCCAAAAATGCTTTCCTTGGGTGCGGATGTGCATCGGCAATCAAACATTAAAGTTGACGACCCCCAAAATCCCTACTTCATGAAATCCGTATCAGAGGGGTTTACACCGCTTCATTGCGCAGGATCCGCCGAACAAGTTCGACTGCTGATCCAACACGGGGCTGATGTGAATTCCAATGCCATGGGGGATGCGTGTTGGATAGTAAAAAGCGATGAGTTCATAACCCCGAAAGGGATTACTCCATTGCATTCGGCACGATCACCGGAAGTTGCTTTAGAGCTTCTTAACGCCGGGGCTAACAGCTGGGCAATTATGCCCTCAACGATGAATGATATTCACCAAAATCCTTCGCTGTCACATAGGATATCTGGGCGCGATGACATTGCCGATGCAATTGACAGTTTCGTTCAAAAGCAGTCACTGCTAACCCAACTGACAAATACGGCTGAACTCAAGGACGAACAGCCACGAATGCGGCGAAAAATGTGAGCAATGCCCGCCAATTGGCGGGCATTGAGCTTGACTTTGGCCGGTTCTTTGTTTGAGTGAATGTCACATTCATTTCTCAGGGGGCCGCATGACCTATTTCAACGAGCGCTTTAAAGGCGCAATCATCGACAACGACAGTCGCGCTGTCGTGGATTGTATTGCCGAGTATGGCGCCAACGTCGCCGATGAAAACGGCATCACACCGCTGCACTTCGCCGTTCTCGGGCACCGGGTAGAAATCACCGCTTTGCTTCTGGACAACGGCGCCAACGTGGAAGCGGCCGACATGCACGGTCAGCGTCCATTTGATCTGCGCAAGCCTGTGGTCAACAGCCGCGAACAACACCGGCTCACGGCCCACCAAGCTGCAAGCATGGGCAACCTTGAGCAAACGCGCGCGTTCATCGCCCTGGGCGGTGACCTGCACCAGTTGGACCACGCCAACAACACTGTGCTACAGCACGCGGCACGCAACGGCCACGCGGACGTTGTGCAAGAGTTGATTGAAGCCGGCGCCGACATCAACCGCACACACCGCTCGACCACCCCAGCGGTGCACTTGGCCGCTCAAAGCGGATCGGTGGACACCCTTTCCGTCTTGCTCAACAGCGGTGCGGATCCCACCGTTGTGGATCCTTTGCACCGGACGGCCATACACACGGCGGCAAGCAGCGGCAGTGTGGAGTGCCTTGCCTTGTTGATCGATCGTTGTGACCCCAACGAATTAAATATTTTGAAAGAGACAGCGTTGGACATCGCGCAAGCGGGTGGGCATGAAGACGCAAGCCGTTGGTTGGTGGAGCAGGGTGGCAAAAACGCTCCGGAAATCAAATTGCAAGATTTGGGCGTTGTAGAGGCAGAAGCCTATAAGCGCCGACTGCTGGCGTCGGCGTCCACACAGTACGAAGTGGGGCGCGGCGATACACCTCCCCGCTTGCACTTTCAATGCATGATCCCTTGACAAAACGGTATTCTTTGTTTGGATGAAGTCATTCATTCAAATGGGGGTGCCCGTGATCCAACGACAACTATTGCAACACAGATCAAGCAATCCAAAAGGCGATGATGTCATTGACTATCTGTTGGCGGTTCCCGATATCGAACTGCAACAGAAGACTCAAAAACAAGACGGTCAAGCCACTGACTATTACCTGGACGGCACACCGGATCTTGAGAGCGCAACATCCACCTATGTCACGTCCCACTGGGGTGGCAAGCTTGCCGGCGAGTTGGGGTTGCTCGGAAAGCCGGTCAACAAAGAAGACATGATGGCGCTGTTCGACGGCTTCTCACCAACAGGTAAGGAACTGTGTCAGAACGCAGGCGCCAGACCCACTGCCGAAGTGAAGATCGACAAGCGTACCGGCAAGCCTCGCTTGGACAAGGATGGCAATGTGATGATGGTGGACAAAGGCGGACGACGCGCGGGCTACGACCTTACGCACTCCCCACCTAAGTCCGTTTCGCTCTTGCATGCCCTGGGCGATGACGACACAAAGCTCATTGTGATGGAAGCCCAACGTGTGGCCGTGGAAACGTCCATGAGCAAGATGTTTGAGGCGTTCACCCAGTGTCGGCGCAGCAAAGGCGGGAAGGACGTGATTGACGTTGACGGCTTGGCGTACTCAATGCACATGCAGTTCGGAAGCCGCGAGTTGGAACCTCACTTGCACACCCACGTTCTTGTGTACAACGTGTGCAAAGGGTCGGACGGCACGCACAGCACTTTTGACGCATCTGAGATTTTTCGCTTCCGCCACGCAGCCGACATGGTGTACCAAAATGTTCTGGCGACAGAACTGTCCAAGGCTGGCTTCAAAATTGTTCAGAGCGAAGAGGTTGATGCCCATGGACAGAAAACAGGCGCGCGGTCCTGGGAGGTTGCGGGCTTGCACGACAGAGAACTCATCAACGAATTTTCGTCGCGCCATCTCGAAATCATGGAAGAGCGCTCCAAGGGCACGGCCGACGCCGCAGCATGGTTGAAGACGCGCAAGCACAAAGACGAGCCGTCCTACCCCGAACTGATGGACCACTTCTCCAAGCTCATCGAGAACGTCAGCCAAAAATTTAAAATACCCACCATTGCGGAACTCAAGGAACAGCAGGATGTGCGTTGCCCCGCCCGGACTCGTGAGGAACTGCTTGAACTGCTGCACGAGAACGACGCGGCGTTTGACTACCCAACATTGCTGCGTCAGATCGGCACAGAAAACCTGGGCTTTGTCACCGCAAGCGAACTGTTTGCCTTGGCCGATGCAGCCGTGTCGGACACCAGCGACTTGATGGAAATCAACCCAGTGGCGCTGCACGACGACGACAAAGGAATGACCTTGGCCCGACGCCACACTGAGTCGCGCTACGCGGCGCGATGGATGGTGGAGTGCGAGTTGGATTTGGTCACCATGTCCAACGCCCGCAAAGGGGAGGAATGGTGGAAGGTGGGCAAGGAATTGTCCACACCGATCATTGAAGCATTGGAACTGAAAAAAGGCTTCAAGTTGTCCAAGGAACAGCGTACAGCGGTCGATCACATCGTCAGTGACACGGCCGGGGTGTGCGTGGCGTCAGGCTTTGCGGGTACAGGAAAAACAACGGTGTCGGACTTCTACTCAGAGGTGTACCGCGCCCAAGGCAAACGCATGCTGGGTTGTGCCGTGTCCAACCAAGCGGCCAAAAAGCTGCAGGAAGAAAGCCGCATGGAATGCCGATCGGTGACCAAGATCCTTGCCGACTTATCGCGCAACCGCCTTGTGTTGACCAGCAATGATGTTGTTGTGTTGGACGAAGCTGGCATGATCGACGTGCCGCAGATCCGTGCGCTGTCCGCGCACTGCAAAAACGCAGGCGCAAAACTAATTTTGCAGGGCGACGAAGAGCAGTTGAAGCCCGTGGGCGCAGGGCAGGGCATGGCGTTGATGAGCGATGTCCTGGGCGAAAGCACCATCACCGAAATTCGCCGGCAGAAGGATCAACGGATGCGCGACATCGTAAAGATGTTCTACAAATACGACGAGAACGGGTTGCCGGTGAAAGCACGCTCACCCAAGTCCCGCAACGAAGTGTTGGAGCAGTCTTTCGCCATTTGGGGCGCGCTGGAAGCCGCAGGATGCATAGACGAGTACAACACCCACGCCGAGGCGGTTGACTCGTTGGTGTCCGACTACTTTGCTTCACATGCAACCACCGACGAGCGGTTGGTCCTGGCGCACTCCAATGCGGATCTTAAGACACTCAATCAAGCCATTCGTAAGGGCTATCAAGAGCGCGGTGAAGTGGCAAAGGAAGAGGTTCACATCCGTGCAATCGGCAAAAAGTTCTTTGAGGACATGTCGTTGTCCGTTGGTGATCGGATCCGCTTCACCACCGCCGACAGCGTGATGAATGTCGTCAACGGGACCGAAGCAAAAATCACATCGATCGTGCCCAACCGCAAGCGTGGCGGATTTGACGTAACGGTGGACATCGATGAGGGGTTGGAGCGTCGCAAACTCAAATTCAACACCGAAGAGTGGAACGCCATTCAGCACAACTACGCGCGCACGGTGCACGGTGCGCAGGGGCAAGGCAAGACAGATGTGTTCTTGCTGGGCAACGCGGGCATGACCGACAGCAGCAGTTTGATGGTTGCAATCTCACGAGTGACCAAAGGGAAGTTCACGTTGTACACAACCACCCACGAAGCCGAAACACTACGCCAACGCGCGGCTCTTGATCGCAACAAGGAGAACACCTTGCACGCGGGTGTGCGTGGCGAAGAAGGCGCGGAGATTGCCAAGATGTTTGATAAATTCAAATTTCAAAAGTCAGAAGTTGGTGCAGGTGTGAAAAAACGTGGAAATGAGACGCGGCAAAAACAAGCCAAATTGAACGCTGAAAGCAAACAAATTGAGGATTGGGTGGGACAACATGTATCGGAAATCCAAAAGGCGATGGACCGTGCGTTGACCCCCAATACTCAGCGTGATAGCTTCAAGAGACAGACCTTATGAGCTTAACGGCCATGGTGTATGTCCTTGTCATCATCTTGCTGGTCGCCGCGTGCTGTGTCGCGTGGCGATTGACTCGCCCACGTCCAGCGTTTGGTTCAGAAGAGGAACAAGAGCGCTTACGAGACGCCAACGAACGCGGGTACTACTGAATAATAATGGCCCCAAGGGGCCATTTTTTATTGGAACAGCGCCACCATTCCGGCAGCGGCACCGAACCCCAAGATCCATTTGAGCCATCCCCACATCCCGCGCTTTTGCCCAGGCCAGACGCACTGTTTGGCGATCGACCGGCGCAGGGGTGTCATGCGCAGTGCGGTGTTCACACGGATGTTTGGTGGCTTACCGTAGATTCGCCAACCAGCCCGTTGCGCAGCGAACCGCCACGCGTACTCATGGTTCTCCGCTTCGGCTTTGGTGCCGGTCATGGTCGCAAGTGGGATGAAGGTGAAGGACTGGCCTTGCCAGCCACCCGCGTGGCTTCTGTGCTGACCTTCGCGCCTACGCAGGTCTGTGGTTTGACCCACATAGCAGCACCCGTTGTCGAACAAGAGCGCGTAGATGTGGCGGGGGCGGGCTTGGTATTTTTCAGAGCGGCCAAACCGTGCCGCTCCATCACCACTCAAGCGCCCCCTTTATTAGCCAGACGGATCCCGTTGTTGGAAAGCAACGATAGATCCATCGTCCATTTTTGATTGTTCGCTGAGCGTTGGGTCCACAGCCCGAATGCTTCGATGATGTGCTTGTCCAGGAAGTCATCATCACAACCGTTGGTTGCCTTGAAATGGTGCCGCACTTCCGTCTCAGAACTGGTCAGCTTTGAGTAACCATAATTTGTGGCTCTCACGCACATCTGGCACGCGCTCACAAAGCGCTTGAGCGTTTGCACGTTCCCAGTGTCGCTGTACTCCCACCGCGCAATCACATCCAAGTATTCCGAGCGCTTTTGATCCTCTTTGGCGCCGCACAACTCGCATGTGTGGTTGCTTCTTTGGCGAAGCCCCGCCGACAGGCGTTTCCAGTCCGAGGGGTCCAAACAGGCTTTCACAGAGCGCATCCAGCAGCTCATGGGCACCATTGTGATGTGCAGATGGTTCCCGCCAAACGTGCGGTCTTCACCAATCAGTGTGGTGATGGGGTTGGGATTGGTGATGGGGTCAAAGTGCAGCCGCATCTTTTCGATGCATTCCACTGTGTCGGCGTACCAATGCTTTGTGTCGCCATCGAAGCGTGCGCCCAGTTCACGGGCTTTGTCTTTGTCGCTGTAAGGGACGTGGAAGTATTGAGCCATCATTCCCCCTTTGCATGGCTTGCAACGCCATACACCCGCTGGTTGGGTCCAGACCACACCCAGGAGAATAGGATGGACGGAGAGTCGTATCGCACGATATCGCCCACGAAGTTCTGGCGGTGTGTCTGTCCCAACTGGACTCGACCCGTGAACGATGTTGCCGCGTGGGACACGGTGTATTGGCCGTCCGACCGCACATTATTGAAGTGGTAGCGTCCTTTGCTATTTGTTCGTCGTTCTATCAGGCGGTTCGTTTCGTGGTGGTAGGCCCGCACCACTTCGCCCGCCATGGGCTTGCCCTGTCCATCCACAACAACCCCTGTGATATCTGACGCAAGAACGTGTGCTGCTTGTGCAGAAGCTGCAGACACCATGAGTGCCAGCGTAAGAATTATTTTTTTCATCATATGAAACCTCCTTTAATGCTGTAGAAAAAAGGGGGCGCTTGCCGGCGCCCCCATTGGTACTGCCGAGTTGTAGTTGTTGCGAGATATCAGTCGAAGGTGATTGAAGCCCCGAAGCCGCCGCCAACACTTGTTCCACCAGATCCGCCAGTGATGCTGCCGACTAAGCGAATGCGCTCAGTGACCTGTGCTGATCCTCCAAGAGCCACCGCAGCGGCTGGCCCGTAGAAGCCCACGCCCATATTGAAAGAGACTTTTCCAACAGGCAGGTATTGACTGGACATCGCCATCTGGCTCATCGCCATGGACTGTGCGCCCAAGCCGTTGATCCGTTTGTCCTGTTGAGAAATTCGACGGTTGGTGTCTTCCCAGCGGTCGTTCCAACGGTTCTCCATATCCCACAACTGCCCACCGTTCACCGCGTCTGTGGACCCTTGAGCGATACGGCCAGGTGCAACGCCGCTCAGGCGAGTCGACCCACCGGAGGCGCTTTGCAGTGTGGCTGTGGACTTGCTTTCGTCGTCGTACTTCACGGCCAAAGGATCAGTGGCGCCGTCGATGCCGTCTTTTCCGTCAACGCCATCCCGACCGTGTAAGGATTCAAGCCACTCTTGCTGTGATCCCTTAAACCCATCGGCAACCGCCACTTCATATGCACTGCGTCCATCCAAGCCATTCAACCCGTCAACACCATCCCGTCCGTCAACCCCAATTCCGTCTTTTCCGTCTTGACCTGGGGGGCCGGCGGGACCGGCGGGACCGGGTGTTGACGAACCACCGCCTGGGTTGTTCTCCACGGTGGTGAGGCGTCCATCGAGCGACACAAGAGCGTCGTGTACGTTCGTGTAGCTCGAGCCGCCAAGACTGACGCTCCAACCGTTGTAAACGCCGTTGGTAAAGCCGGCAGTGCCACCCAATGACTGGCTGACAGCCGACAACTGTCCAAGGTTCACTGCGTCGGTGCTGGCAATGCCGTTGGACACGAACAGCAGACGTTTTGTGCCATTGGCGTTTCCATTGCCAAACGACACTGTGTTGGCCTCACTGCACTCCGAATAATTGCCCAGCGATACGCAGGCGCCGTTGACCAGGGTGTTGTTGCCCAAACCCAAACCGCCATTGCCTACCGCGTTATTGAAGTGACCGACCAGTGTGCTGTTGGTTCCGCTCGCTTGGTTGTACGTTCCGGCCAGCAGATTGCCGCTTGCTGTTTCGGCACTACGGTTCCCATACCCGAACAGGTAGTTGTTCGTTCCGTATTCGTAGTTGGACACGCCGAACACTGCGCCACCTGCAACCGACATGATGAAGTTGTTGGTTCCAGAGATAAAGCCGCTGTGGCCTACGTTGCTCGTTCCGTAAATCATTGCGTAGCCGTACAAACCATTGCTTGAACCGTAGGCCATTGCGCCATTGGCAAGTTCGTCACTGACGTTCATATTTCCGGACACGAAAATATTATTGCCGCGCAACACATTTTCACGGCCTGAGACAAAGACCTGAGTCCCATCCAGCACGCGATTTTCAATGCCTGTCGCATACAAATTATAGCCTTGCAGGTAATTTCCATTTCCGTATGCGGTGTTGCGTGTGAGTCCGTACATGACCGATGGATCGGGAACAACTGTGGACGACCAAATACTTGTGTTGCCAAAGCCATTGAGATTGTTATGCACGCCATTATTGATGTTGTCATAACCAATTAAAATGGCTCCGGATGCATAGGATGGAGCATCATCGGTGGATGTGTTGCCTTCACCGACATTGATTGTTGACTGAGCTGCAGCATGTCCGCTTAGTGACGCGCCAATACATATGGCTAATATTAAGCCTGAATGTTTATTGCGTTTCATTTGACCTCCTTTTGATGGTGAGTAAGTTCACCAATTCAGGAAATCAGACATTGCAATTTTGTCAATACCTGACATCTTAATTGCGCGATGTCATTTTAGACAGTGTGACATTTTGGGTATGCAATTGACGACAAGCGTCCATAACCGTCCATTGGCGTCATTGCTCTTGCAAATAAAAAGCCCCCATTGAGGGGGCTTGCCTGTGCAGCGAAGGGGGTAAACGCTGCCGGCTCAATCAAACTAGCAAATCATAATGGGAAATCAAGCTTGTTGTATTGACTAAATTTCTTTTTTTGTTAACCCAAATATATCTATTCCATATTTGGGGAAACTATGAAGCTAATTGTATCAACAAGTCTTGCAATGGCGTTGAGTGTGGCATCCATCATGCACTGCCAAGCCCGCGAAAAAATACAAACAATCTATTCTGAGCCCAGCCAAGAACTCAGTGAATTTCTTAAAGTGGTCGGGTCTAAACTTCGGACATATACAGACAGGACAGGTCATGAAGCATGCGCGGCCATAGCAATTGACAACGCCAATACGTACAGCGTTCAAGTCTTTACCGATGGGGTGTCCATTGGATGCACGATCAACACAGCGGACATTGAATCTCAATCATCATTTACGGGTGAAATAATCCATTCGCATCCAACTCAAAAAATTCTCACGATAGGGTCGGCTGAGCGCAATTGGGCAAGTGAACACCGCCACTCCATTGGATCCACAACGGTGCGCAATGACGGAACCTCTGGTTTCTCCAAAGTTGATTACCAGTATCCAGGTGTGAGTTGGTTGGTTGCTGGCCGCAATTTGTTGCGCAAGGACGAGCGGGGTAGAGCGCAAAAAGTAGGCGAAATTGAACGATAATAAAAGGGGCCGACTGGCCCCTTTTCTTTTAATTGCACACGTATTCGTGAAGTTCCATTCGGGCTCCATCGCCATCCCATCCCATAGACATGTAGTTGTACACAACCACACTGGCATTATTTAATTTTTGACACGAACATTGAGCGGGCCACGCAAGTGGTGATCCGCCAATCGCGCTCATGCTCTTCCCGTAGTTTTGCGAACTGAGCGTATTTAGGCATGCGGTCACTTCGGGTGTGATTGTTCCCGAGCGTTTGAACGTAAATGGTCCGTAATACTCCGGCGCCCATGTTGCATCGCCAAAGTTTTCACTCATGTTCGGATTGCGGATACACAGACCGGCGTTGTATTGGTGCGCTCCATACAGCGATGTCATTGTTGAGTTGTCGCAAGCAATCGCCCAACCAAAGCCACTCTCGCCTGCACGCGCCCAGGCTCCACGGATGGTGCGAGCGGGAAGCAATGTTGGGAATGTTTCGGCATTGACACAAGTGTTGACCACATTGCGTGTGGCTCCGGTGTCCGCCCATCCACTCCAAGCACTGTATTGCGGGGCAGGACTTGTTGTTTGACCTGCTGGGCAGGAATAACTCACTGTGCGGGTGCGGATTTGTCGTTTCTCATACGAGTTCTGACCGCTTTGGCCGCTGGGGCAGCCAACGTTCACACCCACCCATTGTTCTTGAGCTTCCGAAGTTGAAGCAGGACAACCGCTGCAATTCTCAGTCAGACCAATGATCCCGGTTTCACGCCAAGGGGATGTGGTTTCATTTCGCCCAGGCGTCGTGTGCCCTGCCGAAGAATTGCACGCATACGAAACGCCCACAGTCTGCTTAAAGACCGCTTGCCACGTGCGTGTACCAAACGTTCCAGCTGGGCAGGATCCCGAGCGGGGTTCTGTGCGGGTCAATGTCGTGGAGGTGTCAGCTGGGCATGCGTTGCATTGCCCAACAACCGTTGACGCATTCAATTCCCACACGCCACTCCACACTGGGGCAGAAGTTGCGCTGGTGCATCGAGAGAATTGCTGTTCAACACCATTGCGTTCGCCATAGGTGTAAATGGGACACGCAACGGATGTGGCGCGCTGCATGCGTCCAGGCGCACAGCAGGTGCCCGTTGTTGTGCACGACGCGCTGCATGTGCTTGTCATCGTCTGCCATTCACCCCATTCCTTTGTTCCATCCGCTTTGCAATTGCGGTAGCGCTCACGAATGATGCTTCCGCCTTGACCAGCAGGACAGGTAGTCGTTTCCGTGCCTTTGTCCGTTGCAGGGTCAAATTCGCACGTTGTTTGAGGTGGCGCCGGATCGATGCATTTCCGAGTAACAGGCGTCCATGCTCCCCATTGTTGACTTGGACATGCGCGGGTGCGCCCTTCAACGACAAATCCAATTTGATTGCTTGGACAGTTCGATACGCGCTGTTCGTTGATTGGCGTGCAGATGGATTGTGGGACTTGCGGATCAATGACGAGTACAGGCGCAGCATTGGCCGCGCATGTGTTGCTGGTGGTCACCCACGATGTCCATTGGCGACTAGGGCAGGTCGTCGCAGGGCATGTGGCGTTGCGCCGTTGGGTAATGGAACCGCTGGCGTTGTCCTCGCACGCTAAAGTTTGGGTTTCGATTGTGGGCGAACACTCACAAGCAGACATGTCTGTTGCTTGAGTCGAAACATTTTTATTTGTGTAGCGAAACAGAACTTCATTGCGATCACGTGTGGCGCATTGCGTAGCCAGCAAGTCCTCACGCAATTTGGAGTATGGCTTTTGCACTTCCACACTGTTGATGCGGACAAAATCCGCCGAGCGGGCCAGTGCTGTTGCCAACTTCACACACGATCCATTTGGTACGGCTTGATAAACCAAGTCAATTGAGTCGTTGGTTCCAAAAGCTGTACCGGGTTGCACAATGGCCGAGGCGCCAATGCTTGATGGCGTGTCCAATGTGTCGTTGTGCACAATGAATTTTGAGTTGTACGTGCTTTCAAGTGTCGCCGTGGACAAGCCGGCGTACGAAGGTTGCAGCACATAGAGATCCGTGAGCGATTGAACGATTTGGCCTGCACGTGTTTGTTCTGTGCGGATCGCAGCCATTGAAGCTGATGGCTTGAACATCTTATATGTCAACGCCCCCAGTCCGACAATAAGCGCCATGACCAGGGTCAATTCAATCAAATTAAATCCTCTTTGTCTCATTGACCCTCCGTAAAATAATCTCAATTGAAATTACATTACGGGGCTTTTTACTTTTGGCAAGCTGTGGCAATTGAAACCCATCAAGCAATTGCCAATTGCAGAGTCAATTACAAAACCTCCGCATGGTCACACAAGCGATCATCGGGTGTTCGTTGTGTCCACGGGGAAACGGCCGTTGAAGACTTAAGAGTGAGGCGGGGGCGTCTTAAGACAGGTTGGGACACGAGGGGGCAGAACCTGTGTCCATTGTGTGTCCATGGGGAGTTTAGCTGGACACAGCGGCGGTGAAAGCCTTACAGTGCAAGCACTTTGAGGGTATCCGCAACCACACGCGAATAGTGCTTCATCAGCGGGGTGTGTTCGGCGGGCTTCTGGGTCACGCGGGGTCCATCGGGGCAGGCGGGTCCCCCCTATTGTAGAGCCACGCCCTGCGTGGCTGGGCCCTGCGCTGATCCCCTTGGTGCCGCTTCCTGCGATTTCATGGGAAGCAAAAAGAAACCGGGGCCCGTCACTCACGTAAAGCGTGTGAGGAGGGGAGCTGATCCGGGTGTGTGGATCCATTGTATCCCCGGGTCAGCCAGTCAACACCGTGATGCGGGGATGGGCCGCAAAGACGTCCATGACAATCTGGAAGAAAGTCAGGCCTTTTCCAGCCTCCAGCGCCTGCAACTGACCCGCGATGAGCGGTCGGTTGAACCTGTCGTTTCCATCCAGCTTGGCCTGCAGCCAGGCACGGGTGGTCTCCACACCGAGCGAGTTGCGGCTGTGCTCGATGTCTTTCCAGATCAAAGTGGCGCCTGCGTGCCCGGCCAACACCCCATAGCCGCCGTAAAGCATGTCATCCAGCGCATCCAGGCTGTGCCCGAGCTGCCAGTCCTCGTTGGCCATGAAGAGGCGGTTGATCTCCACGTAGAAGCTGGGGATGTCGTGTACGGCGCCGCCCTCGAGAACCAGCACCAGTGGATCCTGGCTTGTCATTAGGTCCTGCCCATCGGAGTGGGGACAACGAAGTGCTTCCTGAGGCTTCCAATTCAGACCACCACCAACCGGGCACGATTCGGTGTCGGTTAGCTGCATGATCCCAGGATACGAAAAAGCCCCTGCGTGGGGGCTTTAATCGATACCGCGCTAAGGCTTCTTCGGCGGTGGCGGCGGGTTCGGCGGCGGAGCAGGACGACCACTCCGGGCAGGGGAGTTGGCATTGTCAAAAACATGCTGTCTCCCAGGGGGAGGCGGGTTAGACCCCTTTCGCAGATTTGTCATCTTCGGTTCACTCCTTGGGGAACACCTCGACCCAACGTACGTCGGTCGCGTGGATAATTATGCCATCAAGCTTGGCGAGGTCTACAACGTCTCCAGCGTCGTCGATCCAGGCGGGCTGCTGTATGTAAAACTGACCAGTGGCGGGACTCGTAGGCCATTCTTTTGGCCAGCCAGTAAGGCGTCTTCCGTCTTGCAGCTGCAGGACTATGTACGCGGGATTAGAGTCTAAGACACAGAACCACTCGCTTGGGTGTGAGGTGCGGGAAGTAAACACGCGGCTCCTTAACCATGAATGGAACGTGTCCTTGTTGACAGCGGCTGCGACCGCAATTCCGAGCGCAGCTGCGACGGCGATTGACCATACCGTTTGGCTCTCGTTGGTCCAAAGGCCGAAGCTCCAGACTATTCCGCAAGCGAGAAGTGCCGCTTTGACTAGAGCCGTGATGCCTTGGACCACAAAGGTAAACACGAGCGCTTCAACTGTGCGCTCGAACTGGCTAGGTTTTGGGTGTGAAGTAAGTCCATAGAAGATCCAGGCTGAGAGAAATCCTGGCAGCAGGAACATGAGAAGAGGTGTTGCCTGCGAAAACAAGTTGTCCATTGTCCCTCAATAGTCCTTGATGGTCGGCCTGGTCATGTCAGACGGGCGCGGATAAGAGCCAGTGCGCGGGGGTCTTACCACTCGCAACTAGCGTGCTTCAAGGACGAAGCAGGGGCGATATCTGATTGCGACATCATGGGGGCGGGAGCTCGATAATTGGTCGGAGCTTCGGCCAAGGATGTCGGAAACAACTGGCGCGGCTGTTCCTGTAGCTACAACCGTATATGGGAATCGCCAACGGTTATTTAACTGCGGCGTTGCGGCATGGAAGAGTGGGCTTCTGTTCACGATCCGCCCCGGAGACCGCTCGCCCATGTCCATCGCCCGCTCCATGTCGCCGCTCAAGGTTATCGGTGCCACCGCACTGTCTGCAATGCTGCTGTTGGCGGCCCCACTGGCGTTTTCTGCTGAAGAAGGCGCCTCGCCGCTGCGTGCCTACCTCGCCGCCAAGCACGATGCCATCCAGGCGCAGTCGGCGAGACCGGCCACGCCCACCGCCATCCATGCGAAGGTCACCGCCGAAAGCCGCTCGGGCGTGCGTCGCCTGCGGATCGGGCCGACCGGGGAGTTCCAGTACATCAGCGACAGCGGTCGCGACTACGCGGGCTACAACCTCGGGGCCGGCTCCTGGGACTCGCTGGTGGGCACGCTGGCCAGTGCCGTGGCCGACGAGTACATCGTGCAGGCGGCGGCGCAGAGCGTGCCGCTGGATGGGCTGGACGTGGTGTTCACCAGCATTCCCGAGCGCAAGAGCGAAACCCTGGCCTACCCGAACAACCTTTCCTACGTGGCCTACATCGACTCACCGGCCACCGATGCGCAGTTGCAGGCCCTCAAGCGCGCCGTGCACGCGAACTCCTCGGCCATCGACCTGGTCACCCGGCCGCAGCAGGTCAGCCATGCCGAGGTGGAGTACGTCCACAGTGCGGCCACGCGCGATCCGTCGCTGCCGCCGGGCCTGCGCGATTTCATCACTGAAGAGAAGCGCCCGGCGGTGCTCGCCCGGCAGGTAAAGCCAGCCGCCGGCAAGCCCAAGCCCGCCGGCCAGGAACCGCTGGTGGCGCGTGCGCATGTAGAGCCGCATACCGGCCTGCGCCAGGTGTTCCTGGGCAAGGACGGCTACCACCAGCAGCAGCACGACAGCGCGCCCGAGCTGCTGGGCTATGGGCTCGCCCCGACCGTTGAGGAACACCTGCTCGGTGTCACCGGCACCTGCCTGACCCACATCTTCGAGGTGCAGGCCGCCTCGCGGAACGTGCTGCTGGATTCGCTTGAACTCACCGTGGATGGCCAGGTGAGCCCGCGCTTTGGCAGCAACGTCACTTCGCCGGCCCGCTTCAGCGGCATCACGTACAAGGTGCGGATCGAGTCGCCGGCGTCGGAGCAGGAGATCGACGCGCTGCGCCAGTCGGTCGAAGCCACGTGCCCGCTGTACAACCTGGTCAAGGACGAACAGAAGCTGGAAGGCAGCATCGTGCGAGGCGCGTATGCAGAAGCCGCGCGCTGAGAGCGGGCTGGTGCGCCGCAGCCCACGCGGCCTGCCGTGGCGACGCAGCCATCTGGCGCTGGCGTTGTGCACGCTGCTGGCGCCGGTGGGCGAGGCTGCCGAGCCGGCCGAGGAAAGCACTGCGTCGGCCTCGCAGACCCAGGGCTCCAACGCCCGGTTGCTGGACAAGGTCTCGGTGCTCGGTTCGCAGATCGCCGGGGGCGGCGCGCAGGCCGCGCTGCCGGTGGTCGCGGTGGACCGTGAGCAGATCGACGCCACGGCGGCGACCAACGGCAACGAGCTGTTCCGCAGCCTGCCGCAGTTCGGCGATGTGGCCATCACCGAGAAGGGCACCACCAATGCAGGCCGCAACTCCAACGTTGCGCGCGGCGATGTCGGCTCGGTGAACCTGCGCAACCTGGGCTCCAAGTACACGCTCCTGCTGGTCAACGGCCGCCGTACCGTGCAGCACCCGATCAGCAACAGCGGCGACGACACCACCTACAACGCCAACGCGATTCCGGTATTCGGCCTGGAACGGGTCAACCTGCTGCTGGATGGCGCGTCGTCAATCTACGGCTCCGACGCCATCGCAGGCGTTGTCGACCTGGTGATGCCGAGCAACCTGGCCGATGGTGGTGGGATCAAACTGAACTACGGCAAGGTCACCGACGGCCACCGGGAAGACGTGTCGCTGGAAGGGTACTTCGGCAGCGACTTTTCCGGAGGGCGTGGCAACCTGTCGGTGCTGTACGGCTTCTCGAAGCGCACCGCACAGTTGAATTCCGACGCCTGGTTCACCGCCACCGATGGCCGCCGTCCCCTCGGCGACGGCACCAGCGTGCCGGACCCGAACGGCACCACCGGCTTCAGCACGCGTACCCCCTGGGGCCACTTCGAGACCTACACCGGTGGCCGCCGTACAGGCAGCTGGTACGTCAACCCGACCACGGGTGCCTTGACCAGCGGGTCGGTGCCGACGCGTTACCACTACGATTCTGCGGCCGAGCCGGGCATCACTTCGTCGCCGGCGATCCGCAAGGGCAACGTGTTTGCCACTGGCCGCTACGACCTGACCGACAACCTGCAGCTGTTCGGCGAACTCGCCTATTACCGTGCCAGCTCCGAGTCCTGGGTGAGCAGCGAGTCTGGATTCGGCGGGGATGGCTTCCTGTTGCACATCCGCCCGGACGCGTACTGGGTGCCGCAGTCGCTGCGCGGTGCCGAGGCAATCCGGCTGCTCAACTACCAGTTCGCCGATTCCGGTATTCGAAAGGTCAAGGTGGACAACGACCAGTCGCGCTTCCTGCTGGGTGTGCGCGGCTGGACCGAGGGCGGCTGGAACTGGGAGAGCGCGCTGCTGTACTCGCGTGCGCGCAGCACCGACACCCAGCAGGGCGGGCTGACCGATGCCTTCATCGAAGCGGTGAACCGCACTGATGCCAGTGCCTACAATCCGTTCAGTGGCGGCGACCCGGCCAGCATCCGGGTCGGCGATGCCACGCCGTACGACACCTCGTCGTTCATCGGCGAAGCCACCCGCGAAGGGACGGCGGAACTGGCATTGTGGGACTTCAAGATCAACCGTTCCGACCTGTTGAGCTGGTACGCGGGTGACATTGGCATGGCGGCGGGCGTTGAGTACCGCTATGAGAGCCGCACCGACGACCGCGATGACAACATCGACGGCAGCAACCCCTACACGGACTGGTACACCGGCACCGTCGCGCGCAGCAATTTTTTCACCCATAGCCCGCGACCGGATGTCCACGGCAGCCGCAACGTCAAGTCGGCGCTGATCGAGTTCGCGGTACCGCTGGTCTCGCCCGCGCAGAACGTACCGTTCGTGCAGTCGCTGGATATACAGCTCGCTGGCCGCTGGGAGGACTACAGCGATGCCGGGCAGGTCGCCAAGCCGAAACTGGCGGCGGCGTGGAAGGTTAACGACAGCGTGCTGCTGCGCGGTTCGGTGAGTGGTGGCTTCCGCGCGCCTGGCCTGGAACTGGTCAACTCGCCACCGACCTATGGGTTCGGCTTCAACAACGATGCGATCCGCTGCCATGCGCTGATTGCCAAGGGCGCGCAGCCCGATTACAGCGCCTGCTTGAATGCCTTCAGCAGCGGCTCGGTGGTGAAGCCGTCGGTAAGCGCGGTGACCTCCTACGGTGAGGATGTCAAGCCGGAAACCACGAAGCAGTCGTCGTGGGGCGTAGTGTTCGAGCCGCGGTTCGTGCCCGAACGCTTCGGCACGATCAGCCTGAGCGTGGATGCGTGGCGGGTGAAGGTCGAGAATCCGATCAGCACGCTGGGCGATGAGCTGCTCTACGACGCTTACCTGCGCGTGGTGGAGGGCAGCAGCAATCCGAACGTGGTGCGCGCTGCGGTGACCGCCGAGGACATTGCGCAGTTCGAAGGTTCGGGTCTGGCGCCGGCCGGCGTGGTGACGCATGTCTACAACCGCTACCAGAACCGCAATCCGCTGACGGCCTCGGGCGTGGATTACAACTTCAACTGGCGCCTGACCGGCACCGCATGGGGCAACTTCGCCTTCCTGCTCAGTGCCAGCCAGCTCAGGGAGTACACCCAGCAGAAGCCGGCCGAGGTGCAGCTGGTGGCAGCGGCCATCGCCAGCGGGCAGCTGAACATCATCGCGCCGGACCTGGGTGCGGCCAACGAAGTGGGCATCAATGGCGCCAAGCCAGAATGGCGGGCCAGCGCCACCCTGATCTGGAACCTGCAGGACTGGACGGTGCGCCTGCGCGACGACTACATCGACAGCGTGACCGCCGGTGCCTATGCCGACCGCACCCCGTTCGTGGTCGGCTCCACCCAGCGCTGGACGCTGTCGGTGAAGAAGGAGTTCACCCAGGGCGCGCTCTCGGGCGCGGCGGTGGAAGTGGGCGCAAGAAACCTGTTCGACAAGGAACCGCCGCTCAATGCCTCCGGCAACTACCTGAGCGCGCTGCACGAAACCTACGGACGTTACCTCTACTTCGGCATTTCCAAAAACTGGTGAACGACATGAAGACGCACGCACGTGCCTGTTTGTTCGTGGTGAGCCTGTTCGCAACGGCCTGCAGCCAGCAGGACAGGGTGGCAGTCGTTACGCCTGCCGTTGCGCCGGTGGCGGAGGCGTTCCAGCGCGAGCACGCCGCGTGGGTACGCGAGCGTGCCGCCGACCTGGGCAAGCCCGATGGCTGGATCAGCCTGATCGGGCTGCACTGGATCGAACCTGGCGCGCACAGTGTGGGCGGCGGCGAGGAGAATGCCATCCATCTGGCGATAGCGCCGGATCGGCTGGGCCAGGTGGAGCAGCGCGCCGACGGCCTGTACTTCCAACCCACCGAGGGCGTGCCGATCACCGCCGATGGCACGCCGCTGCACGGCGAGGTGAAGTTGACGCCGGAAGGTGCGGGCGGAGGGACCAGGCTGGAGTATGACGGGGGCAAGGGCCAGATCACCGCGATCAAGCGTGTCCAGCGGCTGGCGCTGCGGGTGCGCCATGCGGACGCGCCGGCACGCCTGGCGTTCCATGATCTGGACTTCTTCCCGGCCGACCCCGACTGGCGGGTACAGGCGCACTTCGTGCCGCATCCGGCCGGCAGGACGCTGCCCATCGCGAGCGTGATCGGCACGGTGACCGATACGCCCAATCCCGGCTATGTGACGTTCGAGAAGGAAGGGCGTGAGTGGCGGCTGGAAGCGCTGGGGGATCCGGCCAAGGGCTTGAACCTGATGTTCCAGGACCAGACCACCGGCCGACTGACCTACGGCGTAGGGCGCTACCTTCACACCGATCCGGTCGCGGCGGACGGCACGGTCGTCGTGGACTTCAATCGCGCCTACAACCCACCCTGCGCGTATACCGATTACGCAACCTGCCCGCTGCCGCCGCCGGAGAACCGCCTCGCCTGGCAGGACGGCAACGGCCAGCGCGAACGGCTGGCGGTGCTTGCCGGCGAGAAGAAGTACGCGTTGGCAAAACACTGAGCGGTACGCTGCGCCCCGGCTACCGGCTGCTGCCTGAACGACTCAAGCCACGTTGACGCGGTATCGACGGGATTTCACGGGAGGTTGTCAGCCGCGCGCCGACACTGGCGCTACGTCGTGAAACGAGGAGACACCCATGAATCTCTCAACCCGGAACATGCTGTGTGCAGCCGCCCTGATGGCCTCGGTATTCAGCGCCAGCGCCCAGACCTACGGGCCGAAGGACGAAGGGCGCCGTTTCAATGACGGCACCAAGGTGGTCTGCAAGAACGTCGAGGTACAGCGCAACAGCAAGGATCCGAACCGCATTGCCGGTACCGCTACCGGTGCGGTGGTCGGTGGCCTGCTCGGCAATCAGGTCGGCGGCGGTAGTGGCAAGAAGATTGCTACGGTCGCGGGTGCGGTTGCCGGTGGTGCTGCCGGTCGCCAGATCCAGGGCAACTCGCAGAGCAAAAATGGCGACCGCGTAGTCGAGCGCCAGTGCTATCGCCGCTGATTCAGGCGTCGCTACAACCAGGTAAGTAAAAAGGGCTGGCCTCGCGCCAGCCCTTTTCACATCTGTTGAATGTTCGCAGGCTCAGCATCGAGCGTGATCGGGGGATCACCAGCGGGGGCAATGCTTCAGACTGCGATGAGTGCGGTCGGTGTTCCGGCTGTCCGATGGACGGCGGGTAACCGGCAGGCGTGGCTTGTCGCCGGGAGAAGACCGTGGCAAGCCTCTGTTCCCGGGTGCTTCGTGCACTCGTATTGGGCTGCGTGGGTGCTGTTTCGATCAATGTTGCATGCGCGCAGGGTGCAGGGGCCGCCGAGGGCCCCGGGGTGCTGTACAACGGGTGCTCCCGCACCGACACGCAGTCGTATGCGGGCTACATACAGCCCGGCTGGGCATCAGCACCCCGTACGGGTCAGTTCGTGGTGGCATCCGACCCGCAGTACCCGCGAACGCTGCTGAATTCCGGCGCCGAAGGGGAGGATAAAGCGCTCTCGTCGCAGCGTCTAAGCGCGGTTTTCGATGACATTGCGGCTTTCAGGAAGACAGCGGCCGGTTATGTTCCGTTGTTGATCAACGGCGACCTGACCGAGTTCGGGCATGGCTCGGAGCGCGGAGCTACCCAGTTCCTGTTTCGGCGGCTGGCCGGCACGGCCAGGGGGCCCCTGATGTTCCCCGGCCTGGGCAACCACGACTACCGGAACAACGTTGACGACTGCGCCAACAACGGTTGCGCACGCGACAGCATCTGCGACCTGATCTGGTGGTATTCGGAGATCCATCCGACCGCGCTGCAGCCGGCCTCCATGGATCACTACGCGTCCGAGGATCTGCATCGCGGCAGCTTCGGGTACTCCATCACCTATGGGCCGTTGCACTTCATCCAGCTCAACGACGAACCGAACTATCGGAAGGAGTTCGGGTCCGACATCATCATTCCGTTCGACAAGGTCAAGTTCTCGATCGTGCCTTCGCTGCGCTGGCTGCAGGCCGACCTGCGCGAAGCGCGTCGCAAGGGCCTGATCATCTTCGTCAGCCTCCACAAGCGCGTGGACTGGAATGGAAGCCTGGTGTTCAAGGAGCTGATCGAGTCTTACGGCGTCAGTGCGGTCTTTGCCGGGCACGAGCACGCTCAGCTTGGTGCCTATCCCACACCCGCCTTCTTCGGCAACATACCGGTGTTCCAGAGTGGTGCGCTGGCGTATCGCAGCTATCTGACGGTCAGCTACAACGCCGATGCGGGTACGGGAACGGTCTTCAAGGTGCCCCCGGGGCGGTCGCACACGCAGAAGGAGCGGGTCCAGGACATACCGCTGAAGGCGGGGACACAGCTTCCTGCGCCGATCATCTTCGACGATGCGCTGACGTTCTTCGAAGGCAACAGCGCGACCGAAAAGGCGATCTGCGATGTTCCGCTTGGTCCGCAGCAGTTCAACATGGGCGGCACGCACGGGTGCCCGAACGACGAGGCCCGGTCGCTGATGATCATGCAGGCCAGCAAGGGCACCGTGATCCACCTGTACGGCAACTGGAACTACAACGGCGACCAGGGCTATGCGGCGATCACGGTCACCGACGACATTGTCCAGCCCACGCTGGTGGGATCGTTCAATCGCGACTACAACGGTACGCAGTGGAACATCCGCAAATACGGGCCGGATACGCTGGATGGAAAGATATCGAGCGTCAGGATCAGTCGGCTCAACTACGACAATGGATACGTCACGCTGTACGAGGGGCACAACCAGACCCAGAATGTAGTGTGCACGGAATCGGTCGCGTACAACCGCTCATACAACATGGGTGGGAAATGCGCCAACGACGAAGCAAAGTCGGCGATCTTCCACTATGTGAAGCGGGGCGTCGAGGTGTGCTATTACGGCGACTGGAACAACGAGACAGGGCAGGGGTATACGTGTATTGCCACGTTTCGGGATTTGGACGAGATCCGAATAGATTCGTTCGATACTGCCGTCGATGTGCCGAACAGTTACTGGGTCTTTCGCGGGAGCAGCAAGATCGACGGCAAGATATCAAGCACCAGGGTGCACTACCTTGGATGGGGCAAGGAGGACGGGTCCGAAGAGCAGGTGTCGGACTAACGCGTCGGCGGATACTCGGCAATCGTGCGCGCCCCGGTGATGATCATGCGCAGCATCTGCGCGGTCTGTTCGATCATCTCCGGGTCGCGCTCGGGCGGCTGGTCCAGCGCGGTTCCGCCCATCGCGAACACCAGCCGGGTGATCGCCTTGGCCACCAGGTGCGGCTCATGCAGCCGCGCGCCGTTGTCGGCATGCGCCAGGCGGATCAGGTCCACGCACAGCTCTTCTTCGAAGTAGTTCAGTTCGCGCTCCACCGCCTGCTTGAACGCGTCCGAGCCGGCGCTGCCTTCGCGCAGCAGCACGTGCAGCAGGCGGTCGTCGGCGCGCAGCTGCTCGAAGAAGGTTTCCACCGACAGGCGGATCACGCTCCGGTCGGATGATGCCGCGCGCTGCCGCGACTCACCAATGATGGTGCGCAGCGAACGGCCGGCCAGGTCGATCAGCGCCACGGTCAGCTCGTCCATGTCGCGGAACTGGCGGTAGAACGAGTTCGGCGCGATCCCCGCTTCGCGGGCCACCTCGCGCAGGCTCAAGGTCGAGACGCTGCGGTGCGGGCCGATCAGCGCCAACGCGGCGGCCAGCAGGTCCTCGCGGGAAATCGAGGCTTTGCGGGCCGGCAGGGCGTCGTCGTGGACGGTCAGGTGCGAATCGGGCGGGGTCATCCAGGGGCCAGACGGTCAAGTCCCTGAATCATAGCCGGTCCGGGCAATATACAAGTGTATACACAGCTGTATGCTCGCCCGTATAGTGGGCCCCATGAGCGCTCTCCCTCGTCCCGCCGCCCGCCGTTCGTCCCTCTCACCTCGTCACTGGGTGTCTGAAGAGCTGTTCGACTTCTGGGCCGGTCGCGTGAATCCCCTCTGGACCCAGCGCCGCGCGCGGGCCCAGCTGGTGGCCCGCCACGCGGCTAGCGCCGATGCGGTCACCTTGGTGCTGCGCCCGAACCGGCATTTCCGCGGCGTGGCGCCCGGCCAGCACGTCACCCTGGGCGTGGAGGTGGACGGCCGCCGGCTGAGCCGCAGCTACAGCCCGACGGTGCTGGATGACGGCAACCTGGCGATCACGGTCAAGGCCGTGGCCGGCGGCAAGGTCAGCCAGCACCTGGCGCAGCACGCACAGCTGGGCGAGGTGTTCGAGCTGGGCGAGGCGTTCGGCGAGATGACCCTGCCTGCAGCGCCTTCCGCACGCCTGCTGTTGCTGGCCGCTGGCAGCGGCATCACCCCGATGCGCGCGCTGCTGCGCCAGCTGGACAGCGCAGGCATGCCGGTACAGGTCGACCTGGTGTACTGGGCGCAGCAGCGCGATGCCCTGTGCTTTGCCGAGGAACTCGCGGAACTCGCCGCGCGCCACCCCGGCTTCCGCGTGCACCTGGCGCTGACCCGCGACCCGGCGGCCCCGGCCGCGCGGGTGGGCGACTACGATTTCAGCGCGCTGGGCGATCTGTCCGGCGCGCACGTGATGGCTTGCGGCCCGGGTGGGTTCGTCGACGCCGCACAGGCCCGCCTGCACGGCCAGGTGGCCACGCTGCAGTCGGAAGCCTTCACCCCGCCGGTGCTGCCGGATGTGGAAACCGGCACGGTACGGGTGGAACTGCGCCGCAGCGGCCGCACCCTGGAACTGCCGCGCGGAACGTCCCTGCTGCAGGCGCTGGAAGCCGAAGGGCTGCGCCCGGCCAGTGGCTGCCGCATGGGCATCTGCAATACCTGCGTGTGCGGCAAGGCCAGTGGCGTGACCCGCCACACCCTGACCGGCGAGTACGCGGCCGAACCGGCCACGCAAGTGAAGCTGTGCGTGAACAGCGCCAGCACCGACCTGATCCTGGAGCTCTGAGCATGCCTGCCGTGCAGAACCGCGTGTTGTCCGCCGCCGAACTCGATGCGTTCGGCTCTGAACTCGACGCCTTGCGCGCGCGCCACCTGGAAACGCTGGGTGCCGCCGACGCGCGCTACATCCGCCGCGTGGTGGCCGGCGTGCGCTGGACCGGCGTGGCCGGCCGTGCGCTGCTGTTCCTGGGTGCGTTCGTGCACAGCGTGCTGATTCCCGCGTGGATCGCCGGCGTCGTGCTGCTGGCGCTGTCCAAGATCCTGGAAAACATGGAGCTGGCGCACAACGTCATCCATGGCCAGTACGACTGGATGGGCGACCCGCAGCTGCAGGGCAGCACCTACGAATGGGACATCGTCGGCACCGCCGACAACTGGCGCAAGACCCACAACTTCCGCCACCACACCTACACCAACGTGCGTGGGCTCGACGACGACATCGGCTACGGCCTGCTGCGGATCTTCCCCGAGCAGCGCTGGCGCCCGTTCTACCTGGCCCAGCCGGTGGTGGCGGTGGTGTTCGCGCTGCTGTTCGAATGGGGCATCGCCATACAGGATCTGCGCCTGGGCCGCTGGTTCGCCGGCAAGATCACCTTCCGCCAGCTGCTGGCGCAGGCGCGTCCGGTGGGCCGCAAGATGGGCACGCAGATGTTCAAGGACTACCTGCTGTTCCCGGCGCTGGCCGGCCCGTTCTTCCTGCCGGTGCTGCTGGGCAACGTGGTCGCCAACCTGATCCGCAACGTGTGGACCTACGTGGTGATCTTCTGCGGGCATTTCACCGCCGACGCGGAAACCTTCCCGAAGGAATGCGTGCGCGACGAGCGCCGTGGCCACTGGTACCTGCGCCAGCTGCGCGGCTCCTCGAACATCGCCGGTGGCAAGGTGATGAACCTGATGACCGGCAACCTGAGCCACCAGATCGAACATCATTTCTTCCCGGACGTGCCAGCCAACCGCTATGCGGCCATTGCCGTGGACGTGCGCGAGATCTGCACGCGCTACGGCCAGCATTACAACACCGGGTCGCTGCCGAAGCAGTTCGGCCAGGTGGTCTGGCGCATCCTGCGCCACGCGTTCCCGAGCCGCCCGGCGCGGGTACGCCCGCTGGTGGCGGCTGAACAAGGCGCCTGACCCGCCCAATAAAACCGTCACAGGCACGGGGGTACTCTGCAGATCCATCCATCGAAGGACTGGTGACATGGCTGTAGAGAAGAAGGACGCGCCGCGCGCCGCGGCGTCCGAACACGAGCCCGATGCCACCGCCGGGTACTGGTGCAACCGCCCGGAAAACACGCTGCCGCCACCCGACATGATGGGCGCTTACATGCGCAATCGTCCTGTGGCGCCGAAGGATGTGGCCACGCGCAAGGCGTGGATCATCGGTACCGGCATCGCCGGGCTGGCCGCAGCCTTCTACCTGATCCGCGACGGCGGAATGCCGGCTGCAAACATCACCCTGATCGACAGCCTGGACATCGAAGGCGGTTCGCTCGACGGGGCCGGGAATCCTGAACAGGGCTACATCATCCGCGGCGGTCGCGAGATGAACTGGAACTACGACAACTTCTGGGACATGTTCCAGGACGTGCCGGCGCTGGAACTTCCCGAAGGTTACAGCGTGCTCGACGAGTACCGGGCCGTGAATGACCACGATCCGAACTACTCCAAGGCCCGGCTGATGCACCAGCAGGGAAAGATCCAGGATTTCTCCACTTTCGGCCTGAACAAGGCGCAGCAGTGGGAGCTGGTCAAGCTGCTGCTCAAACGCAAGGAAGACCTCGACGATGTGACCATTGAGGACTACTTCAGCGAAGGCTTCCTGAAGAGCAATTTCTGGTTCTTCTGGCGTTCCATGTTCGCCTTCGAAAACTGGCAGAGCCTGCTGGAGATGAAGCTGTACATGCATCGCTTCCTGGATGCGATCGACGGCTTCAACGACATGTCCACGCTGGTGTTCCCCAAGTACAACCAGTACGAAAGTTTCGTCAAGCCGTTGGTGGACATGCTGCGGAAGCAGGGCGTGCAGGTGAAGTTCGGCACCCGCGTGAATGACCTGGAGATGCGGGTGGACGGGGAATCACGCACCGTCACCGCGCTTCGCTGCCGCGTCAGGGGTGAAGACACGCAGATTGCAGTAGGCGAGGGCGACCTGGTGTTCGCGCTCACAGGGTCCATCACCGAGGGCACGGCTTACGGTGACATGGATACCGTGCCGGTGCTGGAGCGCGGGCCGTCCACGCCGGGCGAAGACAGCGACTGGACCCTCTGGCGCAACCTGGCCGCGCAATCCCCGGTGTTTGGCAAACCGGAGAAGTTCTACAGCGATGTCGATGGCTCGATGTGGGAGTCGGCCACGCTGACCTGCCGTCCATCGCCGCTCACCGACAAGATCACCGAGTTGTCGGTCAACGATCCCTATTCCGGCCGCACCGCAACCGGCGGGGTCATTACCTTCACCGACTCGAACTCGGTGCTCAGCTTCACCGTCAACCGCCAGCCGCACTTCATCGGCCAGCCCGGCGACGTGCTGGTGGTCTGGGTCTACGCGCTGCTGATGGACCAGGACGGCAACCACGTGGCCAAGCCGATGCCGGCCTGTACCGGCCGGGAGATCCTGGCCGAGCTGTGTCATCACCTGGGCATCGTGGACCAGCTGGATGCGATTGCGGCCCAGACCAAGGTGCGCACCGCGCTGATGCCCTACATCACCGCGCAGTTCATGCCGCGTGCGGCCGGCGACCGCCCGCACGTGGTGCCGCAGGGCTGCACCAACCTGGGCCTGCTGGGCCAGTTCGTGGAAACGCGCAACGACGTGGTGTTCACTATGGAAAGCTCGGTACGCACCGCGCGCGTGGCGGTGTACACGCTGCTGGGCCTGCCCAAGCAGGTGCCGGACCTCAGTCCGACCCAGTACGACATTCGCAACCTGATCAAGGCCGCCCGCGCGATCAACAACAACGAACCGTTCCCCGGCGAGCGTCTGCTGCACAGGCTGTTGGGCAGGTCCTACTTCGCGCACATCCTGCCGCCGTTGCCGGACAACGAACGCGGCCCGGGCGCGATGCTGGAAGACGAGGCGTCGTGGCTGGTCGGCAAGGGCGGCGATGCGCTCAAGGATCTGCACGCACGCCTGGAACGGGTGCGCGAGACGCTGTCAAAGCGCGGAAGGTGATGCGTTGCGCTGACCGGCCCGTGCGGGCCGGTCAGTCGTCCAGGCCCATCGTCCCTTCGGCCAGCGGCACCCGCGAGCCGTCCAGCAGGCCGCGCGTCACCTTGCCGTCTTCGATGAACAGCAGCTCGCCGTTCTCGCCCTTCTTGATGCTGCTGTCGATGGCGATGATGCGCCCGTCGTGGAAGCTGCTGACGTGGGGCATCGAGGTGTGGCCGACCACGATGCGCTTGAGCTCCAGCTGCTTGAGCAGCGCATCGACCTGGGCGGTGTCCATGCGGCCGTCGAAGTAACCCCGGTACCAGATCGGACTGGTCTTGCCGTCGAACAGGCGGGCGGTATCCGGTGCGGCTTTCACCTGATCCTTGGGCAGGCCGACCGAGGCCTGGTACAGCGTGTTGGTGGCCTCCAGGTTGCGCACCAGGTCCAGGTTCTCCGGCGCGATGCCGCCGTGCAGGAACAGGGTGTCGCCGATCTGCAGCAGCACCGGGCGGGTGCGCAGCCACTGGCCGATCACCGAGTCGGCGCCGTACAGGGCCGGGTAGCTGCGGCCCAGCAGCTGCGCGCTCTTGAGGTATTTTGGATTGACGTAGCGCAGGTCGTCGTAGAGCACCATGGTTTCATGGTTGCCCAGCACGAAGTGCACCGCGCCGCCAGCGGCCGCCGCCTGCTGCTGCAGGCTGTACAGCAGCCAGAACGCTTCGGTCACCTGCGGACCACGGTCGAATACGTCGCCGGCAATCACCAGGGTGGCGTTGCCCAGCGACCAGCGGTCGTCGCTGTCGATCACATGGTGGGCGCGCAACAGCTTCACCAGCAGGCCGTACTGGCCATGGATGTCGGACAGCGCGACGATGCGCGGCGTGGCGGGGTAGCGGGCGCTCGTTGCCTGCTTCGGCCCTGACACGGTCAGCGGATGCGGATAGCCGCATTCGGGCAGCACCACGGTGCTGTCACCGCGCGCCGGCAGGTCGCGCTGGAACACGTGGTCATTGCAGACCCACTGCGCCTGGTGGCCCTTGGCGGTGGTGAATACATACGGGCCGTCGGCGTCCACGTGTTCTGCGGGGGCGGCAACCTCGCGGGCGCTGCCCAGCAGCGGCATCAGGAGCAGGCCGGCCAGCAGGAAGCGGGCGGCGGTGGAGCAGGCGTGGAGCGGCATCGAGACGTTTCCGAAAGGTGGCGGCTGCATGCCGCGTTCCCGATGCTACCCGGCGTAGGCGTCGGAGGACATGCCCGATCGGCCACCAAGGCATGCCGTTCGCGGCGACTGGGTGCATGGCCTTCGCAAATGCAATGTTATAAACCCCGTAATAGTCTCCCCGGCGCGGTCCACGTAGGCTTTGCCGCATTGCACAGGAGCCACTGCGATGGGCCACGACCACGATCACCTGCCAAGCCAGATCCGCCACGAGAAACCCCTGTGGTGGGCGCTGGGCCTCACCTGCACGTTCCTGGTGGTCGAGGTCGTTGGCGCGTTCTGGACCAACAGCCTGGCGCTGCTGTCCGACGCCGCGCACATGGCCACCGATACGCTGGCGCTGATGATCGCGCTGGTGGCGGTGCGGCTGAGCCGTCGCCCGCCGGACGCGCGCCGCACCTACGGCTATGCGCGGCTGGAAGCACTGGGCGCGATGATCAACGGCGGCATGCTGTTCGTGGTAGCCGCCTACATCCTGTGGGAAGCGGTGGCGCGGTTCCGCGAGCCGCAGGAGATCGCCTCCACCGGCATGCTGGTGATCGCCGCATTCGGGCTGCTGATCAACCTGATCTCGATGCGCCTGCTGCGTGCCGGCAGCGGCGAGAGCCTCAACGTGAAGGGCGCCTACCTGGAAGTGTGGGCCGACATGCTCGGTTCGGTGGCGGTCATCATCGGTGCGCTGCTGATCCGCTGGACCGGCTGGAAGCCGATCGACCCGATCCTGGCGGTGCTGATCGGCCTGTGGGTGCTGCCGCGCACCTGGGTGCTGATGCGCGAGGCAATCAACGTGCTGCTGGAAGGCGTGCCCAAGGGCATCCAGGTCGACGCGGTGCGCGCGCGGCTGTGTGCGCACGAGGGCGTGCTCGACGTGCACGACCTGCACGTATGGGCGCTGGCCTCCAGCACGCCGGCGCTGACCGCGCACGTGGTGATGGCAGAGGGCGTGGATGCAGACGGGCTGCGCCGCCGGCTGGGCAGCGCGCTGCACGAGGAGTTCGGGATCGACCACGTGACCCTCCAGATCGAAGCGGACCATTGCGGCGATGACTGCGGTGACGGTACGCCGGCGGGCAAGGCCGGGCATGCCGGACACGACCACGATCACGACCATGGCGCCGACGCGCAGGGCCACCACGGTCATCCGCACGCCTGAGCGGGGGAACGCCGCTACAATGGCAGCCTGCCTTGCCACCCACTCGGAGAAATCGCAGTGACCCGGAAACTCGTACTGTTGCGCCACGGCCAGAGCCAGTGGAACCTGGACAACCGCTTCACCGGTTGGGTGGACGTGGAACTCACCGAGCAGGGCCGCCGCGAAGCCGCTGCCGCCGGCCGTCTGATGCGCGAAGAAGGGCTGCAGTTCGACGTAGCGCACACCTCGGTGCTCAAGCGCGCGATCCACACGCTGCACGGCGCGCTGGCTGAACTGGACCAGGACTGGCTGCCGGTGAGCAAGAGCTGGCGCCTGAACGAGCGCCACTACGGTGGCCTGCAGGGCCTGGACAAGGCCGAAACCGCAGCCAAGCACGGCGAGGACCAGGTCAAGATCTGGCGCCGTTCGTACGACATTCCGCCGCCGGCGATGGACCGCGAAGACCCGGGCCACCCGATCCACGACCGTCGCTATGCGGGCCTGGACCGCAACGCGCTGCCGGGTACCGAGTCGCTGGCGACCACGCTGGAACGCGTGCTGCCGTACTGGTTCGACGCCATCGCGCCGCAGCTGAAGGACGGCAAGACGGTGCTGGTCACCGCGCACGGCAACTCGCTGCGCGCGCTGTACAAGTACCTCAACAACGTCTCGCAGGAAGCCATCCTGGAATTGAACATTCCCACCGGCATCCCGCTGCTGTTCGAACTCAACGACGACCTCACCGTGCAGTCGTTCCGTTACCTGGGCGATCCGGAAGCGGCGCGCAAGGCGGCTGAAGCCGTGGCGAACCAGGGCAAGGCGCGGTAACCCGGCCGCCGGGGGGAACCGCCTGTGACCTTTGGCCGGTTCCCCCACACCCCTCCCGCGCTACGCTGCGTGATTGCCCGTCTACCGGGCAATGCATCCACCCGTAGCCGGAGAGTCGAATGAAGTTGTCCCACCTGGCCCCGCTGGGCCTGACCCTTGCCATTGCCGCCTCGCTGGCCGCGTGTGGCAAGACCGAGACCGCTCCGGCGGCCACCACTGCCGATGCCAAGCCGGCCTTCGACCTGTCGCAGATCAAGACCCCGCTGATCTCGCTCAACAGCGCCGACCTCGACCCGGCCATTGCCGCGTGTACGGACCTCAACGGGTTCGTCAACAGCAAGTGGCTCAAGGCCAACCCGGTGCCGAACGACCAGACCACCTGGGGCAGCTTCGAAATCCTGCGCGAGCGCTCGCTGGAAGTGCAGCACGCGCTGGTCCAGCAGGCCGCCGCCAGCCAGGCCAAGGCCGGCTCGGTGGAAGCCAAGATCGGCGACATCTGGAAGACCGGCTCGGACGAAGCCAAGATCGAAGCCGCCGGCATCGCACCGCTGCAGCCGCAGCTGGACAAGATCGCCGCACTGAACGACACCGCCGCCATCACCCAGTACCTGCGCGACAGCCAGGCACAGGGCCAGGGCGTGCTGTTCTCGCTGTTCGCCAACGCCGACTACAAGGACTCGGCGAATGTGATCGCCTACGTCGGCCAGGGCGGCCTCGGCCTGCCGGAGAAGGGTTACTACTTCGACGAATCGCAGGCCAAGATCCGCGACGCCTATGTGGCCTACATCGCGCAGGCGCTAACCCTGTCCGGCGTCGACGCCGCGCAGGCCAAGACCGACGCCCAGGCCGTGATGGACTTCGAAACCCGCCTGGCCAAGGCCTCGCTGTCGCGCATCGAACTGCGTGACCCGGCCAAGCGCTACAACCCGCTCAGCGCCGCCGACGCCGACAAGCTCACCCCGAACTTCAGCTGGACCGCGCTGTTCGACACCCTGAAGATTCCGGCCGCGCAGAAGTTCTCGCTGGCCCAGCCGGCCTTCTTCACCGAAGTCGACAAGATGCTGACCGACGTGCCGGCCTCCACGTGGCAGGCCTACCTGCGCTTCCACACCGTCGATGACGCCGCGCCGTACCTGAGCAGCGCCTTCGAAAAGGCCAACTTCGACTTCTACGGCACCACCCTGCGTGGCCAGAAGGAAATGCAGCCGCGCTGGAAGCGCGTGCTGGAATCGGTCAACACCTCCATCGGCGAAGGGCTCGGCCAGCTGTACGTCGACGCCGTGTTCCCGGCCGAATCCAAGGAGCAGATGCAGCATCTGGTGGAAAACCTCTCGGTGGCGCTGAAGGCGCGCCTGGAGAAGCTGGAATGGATGGGCGAGGACACCCGCAAGAAGGCGCTGGAGAAGTGGGCCAGCTTCACTCCGAAGATCGGTTACCCGGACAAGTGGCGCGACTGGTCGGGCTTTGAGACCAACGCTGACAGCTACCTGGGCAACATGCAGGCCGCGCGTGCGTTCAACTACCGCTACATGCTGGACAAGGTCGGCAAGCCGGTCGACAAGACCGAGTGGGGCATGACCCCGCAGACCGTCAATGCCTACTACAACGCGACCAAGAACGAGATCGTGTTCCCGGCTGCGATCCTGCAGGCACCGTTCTTCGACGCCAAGGCCGACCCGGCATTGAACTACGGCGGCATCGGCGCGGTGATCGGCCACGAAATGATGCACGGCTACGACGACTCGGGCAGCCAGTTCGCCGCCAACGGCAACTTCGACAACTGGTGGACCGATAGCGACCGCAAGGCCTTCACCGGCCGTACCGACCAGCTGGTCGCGCAGTTCGACGGTTACGAGTCGCTCCCGGGCGTGAACGTGAAGGGCAAGCTGACCCTGGGCGAGAACATCGGCGACCTCGGCGGCCTGACCGTGGCCTACGACGCGCTGCAGATGGCGCTGAAGGAAAACCCGAAGGCCAACGTCGAGGTCGACGGCCACAGCCAGGACCAGCGCTTCTTCATGAACTGGGCCACCGTGTGGCGTCGCAACTTCACCGACGGTGAGCTGCGCGTGCGCCTGAACACCGACCCGCACGCCCCGGCGAACTTCCGCGCCAACGGTGCACCGTCGAACATGCCGGCCTTCGCGCAGGCGTTCGAGTGCAAGAGCGGCGATGCGATGGTGCGCGCCGACGACAAGCGCGTGGTGATCTGGTAACAGCAAAGAGGCCCGGCAATGCCGGGCCTCTTTTTTTCACCCCGGCGTCAACGTCGTCAACAACGCCTTGGCCGCGTTGAAGCGGTCTTCCGGCAGCGGCAGCGGCACCTTGATGCGCAGCTTGTCCGGGCCGTCCATGGTGTACAGCTTGGGCTGCTTCTGGATCATCTGGATCACCGCCATCGGGTCGATGCGCGGCTGCGCCTCGAACACGATACCGCCGCCGTTCTCGCCCAGCTCCAGCTTGCGGATGCCCAACGCGTTGCACTGCAGCTTCAACTCCGCCACCGCGAACAGATGCTTGGCCGCGTCCGGCAACAGGCCGAAGCGGTCGATCATCTCGACCTGCAACTCACGCAGTTCGCCGCTGTCGCGCGCGCTGCTGATGCGTTTGTACAGGGTCAGCCGGGTGTGCACGTCGGGCAGGTAATCGTCCGGGATCAACGCCGGCACATGCAGCTCCACTTCCGCACCGCGCACTTCCTCGCCCGAATCCAGGTCCGGCAGCTTGCCCAGCCGGATGCTGCGCACCGCGCGCTCCAGCAGCTCGGTGTACAGGCTGAAGCCGACCTCGGCCATCTGCCCGCTCTGGTCTTCGCCGAGCAGCTCACCGGCACCGCGGATTTCCAGGTCGTGGGTGGCCAGGGTGAAACCGGCCCCCAGCGAATCCATCGAAGAAATGGCTTCCAGCCGCTTTTCCGCATCCGGCGTCATCGAACGCTTGTCCGGCACCACCAGGTACGCATACGCGCGGTGGTGCGAACGGCCGACACGGCCGCGCAGCTGGTGCAGCTGGGCCAGGCCGAAGCGGTCGGCGCGGTTGATGATGATGGTGTTGGCGTTGGGGATGTCGATGCCCGACTCGATGATCGTGGTCGACAGCAGCACGTTGTAGCGCTGCTTCTGGAAGTCCAGCATCACCCGTTCCAGCTCGCGCTCGGGCATCTGACCGTGGGCGATGCCGATGCGTGCCTCGGGCACCAGTTCGGCCAGGTCGCGCTGCATGCGGCCGATGCTTTCCACGTCGTTGTGCAGGAAATACAGCTGGCCGCCGCGCGACAGCTCGCGCTGGAAGGCCTCGCGCAGCAGCGCGTTGTCCCAGGCGGTGATGATGGTCTGCACCGCCAGCCGGTTCGGCGGCGGGGTGGCGATGATCGAAAGGTCGCGCAGCCCGGCCATGGCCATGTTGAGCGTGCGCGGAATCGGCGTGGCGGTCAGGGTCAGCAGGTGCACGTTGGCGCGCATCGCCTTCAGCGCTTCCTTTTGCCGCACGCCGAAGCGCTGCTCCTCGTCCACCACCACCAGGCCCAGGTCCTTGAACTTCACGTCCGGCTGCAGCAGGCGATGGGTACCGATGATCACATCGATGGTACCGGCGGCCACCTTCTCCAGCTCGGCCTTGATTTCCTTGGCGGTCTTGAAGCGCGAGAGTACTTCCACGCGCAGCGGCCAGTCGGCGAAGCGGTCGCGGAAGTTGCGGTAATGCTGTTCGGCCAGCAGCGTGGTCGGCACCAGCACCGCCACCTGCTTGCCGGCACTGGCCGCAGCAAAGGCGGCACGCACGGCCACTTCGGTCTTGCCGAAGCCGACGTCGCCGCAGACCACGCGGTCCATCGGCTGGCTGCTCGCCAGGTCGCGCAGCGTCGCTTCAATGGCGGCGATCTGGTCCTGGGTTTCCTCGAACGGGAAGCCGGCCGCGAACGGCTCGTACATCGCCCGGTCCACGTGCAGCGCCAGCCCGGCGCGCGCGCGGCGGCGGGCCTGGATTTCCAGCAGCTCGGCGGCGACGTCGCGGACCTTTTCGGCTGCGCGGCGCTTGGCCTTGCTCCACTGCTCGCCGCCCAGCGAATGCAGCGGCGCGGTTTCCGGCGATGCACCAGAGTAGCGGCTGATCAGGTGCAGCTGGGCCACCGGCACGTACAACCGGTCGCCCTTGGCGTATTCGATTTCCAGGAACTCGCCCGGCATGCCACCGGCGTCGAGCACGATCAGGCCGCGGTAACGGCCGACACCATGGTCTTCGTGGACGATCGGCGCGCCTTCGGTCAGCTCGCCGAGGTCGCGGATGATCGCTTCGGGTTCGCGCCCGGCGCGGCGGCTGCGCCGGGTCTGGCCGGCGCGCTCGGGGAACAGCTGGCGCTCGGTCAGGACCGCCAGCGGCGGGGTATCGAGCGCGAAGCCATCTTCCAGCGGCGCTACGGTGATCGCGAAGCGCTGGGTGTCGTCTGCCAGGAAGGTGGGCAGGTCGGCCACCACCGGCGGCTTCAACTCCGCTGCCAGCAGGACCTCGAGCAGCGCTTCGCGGCGGCCGGGCGAATCGGCTGCGATCAGCACCCGGCCCGGGTAGTGGCCGATGAAGGTCTTCAGTGCCTCGCCCGCGGGCGCGTCGCGCGCGGCCACCGGCAAAGGCGGCAGCGGCTGGTCGCCGAGCGGCGAGGCCTCCTCGATGCGCGCATGGTCCCCGCCCCACACTTCGATGCGGGGCAGGGTGTTCAGGTGTGCATTCAACGCCTCGGGGCTGAGGTACAGCTCGCTCGGCGCCAGCAGCGGGCGCTCCACGTCGTGGCGTCGCTGTTCGTAACGGTTCTGGGTCTGTGCCCAGAACGAGGCCGCCGCTTCGCCCACGCCGGCCGCGATCACCGGCAGCGCGTTCGGCTGCAGGTAGTCGAACAGCGTGGCGGTCTGGTCGAAGAACAGCGGCAGGTAGTACTCCACGCCGGCCGGTGCCAGGCCGGCCTTGAGATCCTGGTACAGCGCGCTGCGCCGGGTGTCGACGTCGAAGCGCTCGCGCAGGGTGGCCAGCACCCGCGACACGCTCAGCTCGTCCAGCGGCACTTCGCGGCCGGGCAGCATGCGCACCGCGTCGACCTTGTCCAGCGAACGCTGGCTTTCCGGGTCGAACGCACGGATCGAATCGATGTCCTCGTCGAGCAGCTCGACCCGCAGCGGCGCGTCGGCGCCCATCGGGAACACGTCGAGCAGGCCGCCGCGCACGGCGAAATCGCCCGGGTCCATCACCTGCGGCACGTTGCGGTAGGCGGCGGCCTCAAGCCGGCGCTTTTCCGCGTCCAGGTCCAGGCGCTGCCCGACCTTCAGGTCGAAGCTGCCACCGATGATGTACTTGAGCGGGGCCAGCTGCTGCAGCAGCGTCTGCACCGGCACCACCACGATGCCGCGCTTGAGCGTGGGCAGCTGGTGCAGGGCGGCGAGGCGCTGCGAGATGATGTCCGGGTGCGGGCTGAAGGCGTCGTAGGGCAGCGTTTCCCAGTCCGGGAACGCCACCACCGGCAGGTCCGACGTGCTGCCCAGCAGGGTGCGCAGGTCGGACTCGATCTGGTTGGCGCCGTGGTTGTCGCGGGCGATGACCAGCAGCGGCCCGGCATGCGCATCGGCGGCGCGCGCGATGTACCACGCCAGCGCCGTCGGCGATGCAGGAGCGCGCCACCAGGCGCGGAGCTGCCCGGAACGGGGCAGCGGCGGAGCGGGATAGGAAGTGCGTGACATGAGCTGCCGATTTTAGCAGACGCCCACGTGATGACTTCCTATTGGCCCGGGTCGAGCTCCAGCACCATGCGCACCAGGCCGGAGCCTTCATTCGGATGCGGCACCTGCTTGAAGCCGAGCGAGGCGGCCAGCTGCTTCATCGGCACGTTCGCTTCCAGCACGTCGCCGTACAGGCGATCCAGGTACTTGCCGCGCGCCCACTTGACCAGCTTGCGCATCAGCTGCCGGCCCAGGCCCTGGCCGATCAGGAAGCGGCTGATCAGGATGGCGTACTCGGCCTCGCGGGTGCCGGGCACGATGGAGGCGCGCGCCAACGCACCGACCACGGCGTCGCCGGGCGTTTCGTTTTCGGCAGCCACCAGGGTGATCTCGCCCTTGGGGTTGGGATGGGTCAAGCGCTGCATCGACTCGTCGGACAGCTCGGTGACCGACTGCAGCAGACGGTCGCGGATTTCCTCCGGCCCGAACAGGCTGAAGGCGGCCTTCAACGGTGCGCCGTCTTCGGGACGGATCGGGCGGATCAGCAGTTCGTGGCCGCTGGGAGCCTTGAAGATTTCGTGCCAGGGCGGCATGCGGTTACGGGTAGCCATACCGGTGATTCCTTGGTGGTCTTCGGATTCTCGCATCCCCGGGGGCGCGTTCCGTGAACGGAACGCTCACGCCGGTCATTCGGCCTGCTTGAGCCACTGCAGCCGGGTACTCGCACCGGCTTCGCCCAGGTGCTGCTTGAGCGCGGGCATCGCCGGGGCCAGCACCTGGTCGAACTGCCAGGGCGGGTTGAGCAGCAGCATGCCGCTGCCGTTGAGCCTGAGGGGTGAGTCGTCGGGGCGCACCAGTAGTTCTACTGTAAGCACCGACTTCACCGGCAGGGCGCAGGCCTTGCGCAGGAAATGCAAGATGGTGCGGCGCTGCTTGATCGGGAACCAGATCGCGAAGCTGGCCTGCGGCCAACGCCCCAGGATCTCGCTCACCGAGGCAAGGATGCGCTGGTACTCGGCGTCCTGGCCCTCGTAGGGCGGGTCGATCAGGACCAGGCCGCGGCCGATCTTGACCCCGTTGGCCTTGGGCGGCAGCAGCGCCTTGTTCTGTGCGTAGCCGTCGGCGTGCAGCACCGCGACCCGGCTGTCGTGCGCGAACAGGGCCTTCAGCGATGCTGCTTCGGCGTCCTGCAGTTCGCACACCGCCATGCGGTCCTGCTCGCGCATGGCCTGCGCGCTGAGCAGCGGCGAGCCCGGGTAGCTGACCATCGCGCCGACCGGGTTGTCGGCCTGCACGGCCTTGAGGTAGCGCTCCACTACGGCCGGCAGGGTCGGCTGCGCCATCAGCCGCATCACGCCGTCTTCGGCCTCCAGGGTCTTGCGGCTCTCCTCGCTGGCCAGCAGGTAGCGGCCGGCGCCGCCATGGGTGTCCAGCACGAAGAACGGGCTGTCCTTGCGCTTGAAGCTGTCGAGCAGGGCAAGCTGCACGATGTGCTTGAGCACATCGGCGTGGTTGCCGGCATGGAAGGCGTGGTGGTAATTCATCGGCGCAGTGTACGGGGCGGCGGCCCCAGCGGCTATGCTGCGCGCATGAACCGCCCCCCGCATACCGTCCTGGTCGTCGAAGACGAGGCTGCCATCGCCGATACCGTGCTCTATGCGCTGCGCAGCGAGGGCTACGCGGCCGAGCACTGCCTGCTCGGCGCGCAGGCGCTGCAGCGGCTGCGCCAGGCGCCGGCGGACGTGGTGGTGCTGGACGTCGGCCTGCCGGACATGAGCGGGTTCGAGGTGTGCCGTTCGCTGCGCACCTTCAGCCAGGTGCCGGTAATCTTCCTGACCGCCCGCAATGACGAGTTCGACCGGGTGCTGGGCCTGGAGCTCGGCGCCGACGACTACATGGCCAAGCCGTTCTCGCCGCGCGAGCTGGTGGCGCGGGTGCGCGCCCGGCTGCGCCGCAGCGGGCCGGTGGAGGAGGCCGGGGTGGTGGGCTGGCAGCCGCACGGCCGCTTCGCGATCGACCGCGAGGGCCGCCGCATCCGCTTCGACGGCCAGGCACTGGACCTGACCCGCTACGAGTACGCGTTGCTGGCCGCGCTGCTGCAGCGCCCCGGCGCGATCCTCAGCCGCGCCCAGTTGATGGACCGCGGCTGGGACAGTGACGCCGACAGTGCCGACCGTACCGTCGACACCCATGTGAAGACCCTGCGTGCCAAGCTGCGCGCGGCCGGCGCCTACCCCGACCCGATCCGCACCCATCGCGGCGTGGGTTACGCCCTGGAGGTGTAGCGTGCGGCTGGGCCTGAAACTGTTCCTGGGTTTCTTCCTGATCGTGGGCATCGCCGCGTTCTTCGTGATGCGGGTGTTCGTCAACGAAGTGAAGCCGGGGGTACGCCAGGCGATGGAGGCGACCCTGGTGGACGCGGCCAACGTGCTGGCGGAGATGGCCGCGCCCGATCTCAAAGCCGGCCACATCGGCAACGGCCCGTTCGTAGCCAACCTGGCGCGCGCACAGCGCCGCGACCCGAAGGCGATGGTGTGGCGCTTCCCCAAGCGCAGCCTCGACTACCGCGTGACCATCACCGACGCGCGCGGGATCGTGGTGTACGACTCCACCGGCCAGGACATCGGCCGCGACAATTCGCGCTGGAACGATGTCTACCGCACCCTGCGCGGCGAGTACGGCGCGCGCTCCAGCCCGGAAACGCCGGGAGACGAGGTGCACTCGGTGATGCACGTGGCCGCGCCGATCCACGACCCGGCCGATGCCACCCGCCTGATCGGCGTGCTTACCCTGGCCCAGCCCAACCGCAGCATCGATCCGTTCATCGCCGCCAGCCAGCGCGCCATCCTGCAGCGCGGCGCGTGGCTGATCGGGATTTCGGCACTGATTGGGCTGCTGATGACCGCGTGGCTGATGCACGGCGTGAACCGCCTCAACCGCTACGCCAAGGCGGTCAGCGCCGGCGAACCGGTGCCGCCGCCGCAGGCGCGCCGCGACGAGATCGGCGACCTGGGCCGCGCGCTGGAAACCATGCGCCGCAAGCTGGAAGGCAAGGCCTACGTGGAGCAGTACGTGCAATCGCTGACCCACGAAATGAAGAGCCCGCTGGCGGCCATCCGCGGCGCGGCCGAGCTGCTGCAGGAGCCGCTGCCGGAGGCGGACCGCGTGCATTTCGCGCGCAGCATCCAGGGCCAGGAACAGCGCCTGACCGAAACCATCGACAAGCTGCTGGCGCTGGCGGAGGTGGAGCAGCATGGCTGGCTGCAGACGCGCGAGCGGATCGCCGTGGCACCGTTGCTGCAGGCCGCCGCCGATGCGGTGGCGGTGCGCGCGCAGGCGGCCGGCATCAGTGTCGACGTTGAGGCGGGGCCGGACCTGGAAGTGCAGGGCGACGCCTACCTGCTGCGGCAGGCGTTGAACAACCTGCTGGAAAATGCGCTCGCGTTTTCGGCGGAGGGCACTCGCATCACCCTGGGCGCGGTGCGCGAGGGCGACACGGTGGTGCTGCGCGTGGCCGACCGTGGAAGCGGAGTGCCGGACTATGCGCTGGAGCGGGTGTTCGAGCGGTTCTATTCGCTCGCACGACCGGCCACTGGGCAACGCAGCTCGGGACTGGGCTTGTCGTTCGTGCAGGAGGTGGCGCGGTTGCACGGGGGGCGGGTGACGTTGGTGAATCGGGAGGGCGGGGGGGCGGTGGCCGGCTTCACACTGGCTTCTTATTGACCACAAACGCCCCACACCGTCTGTTGGGAAGCTGGCACCCTTCCCAACCGAGGACGGGTGATGAAATCCCTGAAGATGCTGTTGCGGTTCGCCATCGTGGGCGGGCTGATCCTGTTGCTGCTGATTCCGTTGATGATGATCCGCGGGGTGATCAGCGAGCGCGAGGCGTATCGCGATGAGGCCTACCTGCGGGTGTCGCAGAGCCGGGCCGGGGCGCAGACCCTGACCGGCCCGATCCGGGTGGTGCCGTGGACCGACACCCGCCAGGTCGAAGTGGTCGATGCCACCGGCGTCCGCAAGGTCGAAACCCAGGTCGAGCAGAGTTACTGGCTGCAGATGCCGTCGAAGCTGGTGGTCGATGGCGGCATGGTGCCGGACGAACGCCGCATCGGCCTGTTCCGCGTGCCGGTGTACACCTGGAAGGCCAAGGTCAGTGCGGTGTTCAGCGATGACGATTACCCGATCAAGGATGGCCGCGTGTACGGCACCCCGTACCTGGCGGTGGGCATCGCCGACGTGCGTGGGCTGGTCGGCTCGCCCGACTTGAAGGTCGACGGCGAAGCGCTGACCCTGCAGCCGGGTATCGGCGATGTCAGTGGCATTGGAAAGGGCCTGCACGTGCCGCTGCAGGGCTTCACCGATACCGCCGGTGGCATGCTCAAGGCCAGCAAGGTGGACCTGTCGCTGGTGCTCGACGGCACCCGCTCGCTGGCGGTGGTGCCGGTAGGCGACGACAGCCGCATTGCGATCCGCTCGCCGTGGCCGCACCCGCTGTTCGGCGGCAGCTTCCTGCCGAATGAGCGCCGGGTGGACGAGAAGGGGTTCGATGCGCAGTGGGCCGTTTCCTCGTTGGCTTCCGAGGCGCAGCGGCAGCTGCGCAGTGGGCGCGACGCGGAGGCGGAAACGGTCAGCGTGGAACTGGTCAACCCGGTCGACATCTATACCCAGGCCGACCGCGCCAGCAAGTACGGCATCCTGTTCATCGTGCTGACCTTCGTCGGCTTCATCCTGTTCGAACTGATCAAGCAGCTGCGCATCCACCCGCTGCAGTACCTGATGGTCGGGCTGGCGCTGGCGATCTTCTTCCTGCTGCTGCTCAGCCTGTCCGAACACATTCCGTTCTGGGTCGCCTACGTGGTCTCGGCCGTGGCCTGTATCGGGCTGCAGGCGGTGTACCTGTCGGGAGTTCTGGGCAGCTGGCTGCGCGGCCTTGGCTTTGCCGGCATGCTTACCGTGTTGTACGGCGCGCTGTATGGCCTGCTGGTCTCGGAGAACAACGCGCTGCTGATGGGCTCGCTGCTGCTGTTCGGCGTGCTGGCTGCCGCAATGTGGATCACCCGCCGGATCGACTGGTACGAACTCGGCGCGAGCCTGAAGTAGGGTGCTGTTGCCGACACAGGGCGAACGCGGGATTGGAGGGTGGTGTTGACGCTTCCGGCATCGGGTTGCGCGCCACGATGCTGCTGGCGCAAGGGTGGGCTGGAAATGCGGGTGGATCGCGCTAGGTTCCAGCCTCTCGTGACCTCACTCCCCACCCATGGCGAACCTGACCCTGTCCCCACCAGGACGCGCTGACGGCGCAACGATTGCGCTGTCGCCCGTGCCGATGTCGCGGCGTCCCGCCGCCGCTGTCTCGGTCTCGAACCGAAGCCTGCATCCGACTGACACAGCGCGCCGTCTGTGGTTGGACGGCGTACCTCAGGACGAGCTGGATGCGCTCGCTCTGGCCCTGCGGAAGGGGCCGCTGGATGCCCACTTCTTCCTGACACTGGAGTCTGCGTTTCATCGCACCGCGCTGGCTACATCGATGGCGCAGGGGCTGGTGGACGACGCCCTGGATGGGCTGCTTCCGGCCGGACTGCCGGAGCAGCAGCGTGCCGCGTGGCGGATCTGCCTGACCACGCTGCTGACGCTGCCACGGGTGGACTGGGAGGTGCACTGCGTGTCGCTGCGCTCCCTGTTGAGCGAAGAAGTGGCATGCCGCAATTCACTGTTGGGCGCGATGCGTGACGCGCTTTACCGACCACTGGATGAGCCTCGGGATGTGTGGAACAGCACCCTCGGTGCGCAGCGGGAACGGGGCGTTCACGATGCGCGCGAGATCGCGGTGCGCGGGAGGCATCCGCCTGCGCAGCAACGCGACCTGGCACAACACCAGCTGCGTCAGTGGCTACCGGAACTGCCTTCGGCGCAGATCGAACGCGCCGTGGCACAGGTGGCGGCGAGCGCTGCGGCTACGGGCGATGACATTGATGCCCGGACTGCGCTGCCGCAACTGTTTGACATGCTGGATCTTGAGGAGCGACCCCTGGTCAGCGACACACAGCGCGTTGCGGCGTTGGCGACGCTTGAGAAACTGGCTGGTGGTGCCCCCGAACCCCTGCTGCTTACCGGGGGCGGCAACGGTGATCGGCTGGGCCAGCGGTTGCTGTCGGTCGCGGAACGTGCGGATCCTGCGCCGCCTCCTTCCACCAGCCTGCGCCGCGCGCTTGTGGATGCGTTGCTGTATGTCGCTTCCCTGGCGCCGGGATGGGAGCCACCGCTATCGCCTCGCGTTCCGGGTACACGCTTCGCCGTCCTGCCAGCTACCCACGTTCCCACGCCGATGAGCTCCGGCGCTGCCCAGCATGGCGGACGCAGTGTGCTGGCGGCGGCCGCAGGATTGGTCGGCAGCGGGCTCGGGCTGGCAACGTTGGGATGGCGTTGGGCATTCAGCGGTCCGTCGACGGAAGCACCTGCACCTGCTGATGCAGCGAAGCCCGCAGCCGAACAGATTGGACGCGCCGTGGCGTTGTTGGACGATGTGATCGACCGCGATGGCGCGGGCACGATCTGGCACACGCTGTGGCATCGGGTCCATGAAACCTCGCAGCTCGAGCCGGCGGCGCTTAGGAAAGATGTCATGGAACTGATCGAGTCCAACGAGCTGACGCGCGAGGTAGTCGAGGCGTTGAAACCGGCTGCCAATCGGCCCGAGGCTGAAGCACGCCATCGACCGCGGCGATCGTTGGACGCCGGCGAGCGTGCCCAGCTCGGGTCGGCCAGCCAACTGCTGATCGACGCTGCCGAAAAGGCGCCAACGCCCGACCGTGAAGCGCCCGCACTTCCACCCGGACTGGACCTCGCCCTGATCCGTTCGCGGATGCTGACCTGGGTGGAGTCGATGGGCCGCAATGCGAGCGAGCAGCATCATCGCCTCAGCAACGCCTGGCGGCAGGTGGTGGCGTCGGAACACCAGTTGATCGTGGCCTACGCCGCGCTGCCGAACCTGGATCGCGACCTGACCCAGCTGCTGACGGCCGACCTGCGCACGGCGACCGGCCGCGAGATCGATCCCACCCAGATCTACCTCAACACCTTCCAGACCAGCGAAACCTGGCCGACCTGGGAGGCCCGTCAGATTCGCCCGCCGGGCGTGATCTTCCGCAACCAGCACCGCCTGGTGCCGCCCGACCGCCGCGTGCGCAGCGGGCTGGTCAGCGCGCACACGCTGGTGGGCGCCGCGCTGTTGCCGGTGGAGGCCCACAACCTGCGCGTCGGTCTCTACTACCGGGGCACGCCGGAGACGTACTTCCCGATACAGGAATGCCGCGAACTCAACGTCGGCCAGTTCGCGCGCGCCATCGAAGGCCGCGACTACCTGGGGGCATTCCGGCGCCGCCACGACGCCAGCCTGGAACAGGCCTGGCACGGGCGGCACGTACCTGGCTCGGCGCGCTATGTCACAGCCATCGGCAGGCGCCTGGCGGGCGCGGCGGTGCTGTTGAATGCTGCCGGCCAGCTCAGCGATCCGGCGGCCGCCGCCGTCAAGGCGCTGGTGGACTTCCCGACCCGCTTCAACATTGCCGAGGCCGGCGAAGGCCGCGCGCTGGCGCTGCCGGGCTGGCAGATCGACGTGCACGCCCTGGCCGCCAATGCCAGCGGCCACGTAGTGCCGCTGCACGGCGTGGTGCTGATGACTGCAACCGCAGCCGCACAACCAGCGGTGCCGGTCACGCTGGTGATCAGCACCACCCGTACGCCGCTGATCCAGGCCTTCGACAGCAGTGAAGCGGCCATGCAGCACCTTGCCGCCGAGGTACCGCACCAGTTGTCGCTGCGGGTCGCAGTGAACCAGCATCCGCAGTGGCGCGACGGCGCCCTGCCGGTGATGCCCGCTTACGTGATCGAAAACGACTTCCGCTGGGCACTGTTCCTGCAGACGCTGGAACTGCGGCATGCCCAGTTGCGTGCAACCGGGCTGCCGTCGTGGGCGCAGCTGCGCCATGCCTTCAATGCGCTGGATGCCCAACTGGCCTCGCCGTATCTGCCCATTCCGGTGCCGGTGCTGGCTGCGGCCGGTGAACTCGCCGCACTGGAGGGCGCCGGGCTGTCTGCACGCAGCGCGGCACACTGGCTGGCACGGTTCCCGCCGGACACCCCGGGGGCGCTGCAGAACCTGGGCATCGAGGGTGCCCGTTGGCTGCACGCGCTGAGCGTGGGGCGCAGCCTCGTCGAACGCGCGTATCCGCTGCTGGTGCCGTTCGTGCAGCAGCGGCTGGACGATGAAATCATGCGCCGCTACCGCACTGCATTCGACAGCAGTTGCTGCTACGTGGTGTCCTTCAAGGACGGCCAAGCCAGCGACCAGACGTACAGCGGTTGGGTGCACAACCGCGCGCAGAAGCAGGCGGCGGCCAGCTTCGCCGAATGTGCGATGACCCGGGCGGCGGGTTTCGACGAGGCGCCGGGGCGCCTGATGGGCCTGTATACCAGCAGCGACAGCGCCCTGTTCGACGAGAACAACGAGGTGGTGGGGCTGGAAACCTCGCAGCTGCTGTCGATGGCGCGCGAGCTGGATGTGCAGGGTGATTATTTGCGGGCCCTGGACCAGTTCTGGGCGAGCCATGAAGCCGACGTCCTGGCCACCCTGCGGGGCGGCTATCTCTACGGCTGCGCGCAGCAGCATGCTGACGGCTCGCTGTCCGCGCGCGGGGCGCAGCTCGCACTTGGCGTGTTCGGAAACATGACGGCGGCACAGTCGCAGGAACCAACGTATGTGCCAACGCCGCGCGAAGGCACACGTACCGGCTGGCTGCAGATCCACGGCATCGCCTCCACCGTGCTGCACATCGGCGACGCGCAGGGTCCGGAGGTGCTGCTGTACTTCCCCAACGACCGCCACCGCTTCCACGAGTTCGCCAGTGACGCGGACATGATGGGCTGGGTCGAGCGCGCCGCCGCCACCGACATCGGGCGGCGGTGGCTGGAGACGTCGTTCGACCTCGCCGACCTGCAGGACGGCTGGATCTCGAACGGGGTGCATACCGCACTGGGCAATGGTGCGCAGGCCATGTTCAAGCACGGCAGCGCGGTGGTACCGGTCAACGGCGAAGCCTCGCAGGCGCTGGTGAGGCGCATGCGCCAACGCGCGCGGCGTGATGCACAGACCGTGATGACCTCACCGTGGGAAGCGTTCCGGCGCACCTGGATGCCACGCCTGGAGCGCTGCCAGGAAGCGATGGGGCTGGTGGCCCTGGTCCTGCCCGAAGTGCTGCCGGTGGTGGCGCTGTTGTCGGCCGCCGAACTGGCCGGGGGGCTGCAGGAGACGGCGTACGGTGACTCTCCGGCGCAGCGCCGTGAAGGCGCCGGCACGGCACTGGGCGGTGCCTTAGGCTTGGCCTTGTCGGCGCCGATGGGCGCCGCGCGCTTGGCCGGACTGGCCGCGCGCGATGGCGCGAGACTGCAACCAGCTATCCAGGCGCCATCGTTCGAGCGGGTAGCCGACCCGCTCGAGCACCTGGCTGAGCGCTACGCGCGGCCGGTGGCGCTGTCCGGTTCGCGTGCCGCCGACAATGGCGTGCACGGCTACCTGGGCCGCCAGTACATCGAGCAGGGCGACCATGCCTACGAGGTGGCATTCGACCGGGCGCATGGCACCTGGCGGCTGCAGAATCCCGCGCCGGGCAATTTCTACCACCAGCCGGTGCGCCTGAATGCCGAAGGCGCGTGGGAACCGCACAGCGATGTCGGCCTGCGCGGTGGTGCGCCCAACAGCGGTTCACGCAAGCGCCAGCAGTGGGTGGACCGCAGCTATCGCGGGTCGTTGAATTCGCTGGTCGAGCGTTCGCTGTCGCGCTCGGTCGACAGCAGTTCGCAGGACTTCGCCTGGGGCCAGGAGAACTGGGGACGGGTAAAACCGCCGCAGGAAGCGGACACCATTTCCCTGCAGCGCATGAAGGAGCTGTTCGTGTCCGGCAACCTCGACCCGGTGCAGCAGGGCGCGCTGTCGGTGATCATCGAACGGCTGGACAACACCCTGCGCGCCGAGCGCTACATCGTCGTCAACGAGGTGGTGCATGACTCGGTCCATATCGCCGGAGGGCAATTCATTCCGGCGTCGCAAAGCCTGCTGGGCGAAGGCATGGGCATGGCGTCGTCGGGCATGTGCACCGGGGTGTCGCGGATCGGAGTGGCCGCGATGGGGCAGGGCGAGGAGCTGCACTTGCTCAACCAGTTGCGGTTGGCCATCCGCGAGCCAGGCGGCGCCCAGGCGGGCGTAGTCCGGGCACTGATACGCGATGCCCAAGGGGTAGCACTTCAGCCCGGTTCGGTCTCGGCGTCTTCGCTGATCGCGATCGACGAAATTGCTGACTTCCTGGCCAAGGTGGCCAGCAGCAGCCAGTTCATTCTCAGTGGGGCGCAGCACAGCATGGCCCTGGCCGTTAAGGTGTTCGCCAACGGCCACCGCGAATACCAGCTGCTTGACCCGAATTTTGGACTCATGGTGTTCACCAAGCGGTCCAAGCTCAACGCATGGCTGGGCAGCCTGTTCGGCTCGCGCTATTTCAGCCGGCTGTCAGGCGGAGCGACCGGCAGCAAGGCCGACGCGACCCTGGCCGAAATGTACGGGGCGGTGCCGGCACCGGGCAGCGGCCGCCTGCAGTTCCACCTGCGCCAGGTCGACACCGCGCGCATGAAGGACCAGGCCGCCGCGCGCGGCTGGACCGCCCTGTTCGAGCACGTCCGCTGACCCCCCGCCCCCATTGCCGCCCGGGGCAGGTAAAATTGCCCCGAACCCTGTACCCCCGAGCCTTCCATGACCTGCCGCACCCGCTTTGCCCCCAGTCCCACCGGTTACCTGCATATCGGCGGCGCCCGTACCGCGCTGTACTGCTGGCTGGAAGCGCGCCACCGTGGCGGCGAGTTCGTGCTGCGCATCGAGGACACCGACCGCGAGCGCAGCACCCAGGGCGCGATCGATGCGATCCTGGAGGCGATGGACTGGCTGGGCCTGGGCTACGACGAAGGCCCGATCTACCAGACCCAGCGCGTGGCCCGTTACAAGGAAGTGGCCGAGCAGCTGGTCGCCGACGGCAAGGCGTACTACGCCTACGAAACCCGCGAAGAGCTCGACGCGATGCGCGAAGCGGCGATGGCACGCCAGGAAAAGCCGCGTTACAACGGCGCCGCGCGCGATCTCGGCCTGCCGTACCGCGATGACCCGAACCGGGTGATCCGCTTCAAGAACCCGCAGGAAGGCACGGTCGTGTTCGACGACCTGATCAAGGGCCGCATCGAGATCGCCAACAGCGAGCTCGACGACATGGTGATCTTCCGTCCGGACGGCTTCCCCACCTACAACTTCGCGGTGGTGGTGGACGACTGGGACATGCGCATTTCCGAAGTGATCCGCGGCGACGACCACATCAACAACACCCCGCGCCAGATCAACCTGTACGAAGGCATCGGCGCACCGGTGCCGAAGTTCGGGCACATGCCTATGATCCTGGACGAGCAGGGCGCCAAGCTGTCCAAGCGCACCGGCGCGGCCGACGTGATGCAGTACAAGGACGCCGGCTACCTGCCCGACGCGCTGCTCAGCTACCTGGCCCGCCTGGGCTGGTCGCATGGCGACCAGGAGCTGTTCAGCCGCCAGGAGCTGATCGACCTGTTCGACGTGACCAACTGCAATTCCAAGGCCTCGCGCCTGGACATGGCCAAGCTGGGCTGGGTCAACCAGCACTTCCTGAAGAGCGAAGACCCGGCCAGCATCGCCCCGCACCTGGTCTACCAGCTGAACAAGCTGGGCCTGGACCTGACTGCCGGCCCGGCCCCGGCCGACGTGGTGGTGGCGCTGCGCGACCGCGTGCAGACCCTGAAGGAAATGGCCGAAAAGGCCGTGGTCTGGTACCAGCCGCTGGTCGAATACGACGAAGCCGCGGTGGCCAAGCACTTCAAGCCGGGCGCCGAACTGGCGCTGGGCAAGACCCGCGAGCTGCTGGCGGGTCTGCGCGAGTGGACGCTGGACGGCGTGGCTGCCGCGCTGCATGACGTCGCAACGGCGCTGGAGATCGGCATGGGCAAGGTGGCGCAGCCGCTGCGCGTGGCCATCACCGGTACCCAGGTCAGCCCGGACATTTCGCAGACCGTGTTCCTGGCCGGGCGTGACGAGGCCTTGAAACGCATCGACGTCGCACTTACTAAAGTACCGACCGCCTGACGGCAGGAGACCGCGCATGTCCGCCAAGACCGCTTGTACCGCCCCCCATCACCACGTTCACGACGCTTCGGACTTCGTGAAGGTGGTGGAGCGCGTGTGCACGGAACGCGGACTGCGGCTGACGCCGATCCGCGCCAATGTGCTGCGCCTGATCGCCGAGGCCGGCAAGCCGGTCAAGGCCTATGAGCTGCTGGAGTGGGTGCGCAGCGGCAAGGGCGTGGGCGCCGACGCCCCGCCCACCGTGTACCGCGCGCTGGACTTCCTGATGGCCAACGGCTTCGTGCACAAGCTCGAGTCGGTGAACGCCTTCGTGGCCTGCCATCACCCGAGCAGCGCCCAGCATTCGGTGCCGTTCCTGATCTGCAACAGCTGCCACAGCGCGGTGGAGCTGGAAGACCGCGACATCGTCAGCCAGCTGGAAAAGCGCGCCAAGGAGCTGGGCTTCCAGCCGCAGGCGCAGACCTTGGAAGTCCATGGTCTGTGCGCCCGCTGCGCGGGCTAGGACACGCATGGCGTGTCCCTACGTCATGCCCGCGTAGTGACACGCCATGCGTGTCATCGCGGTGCCAGATCATCGCGACGCGTCGGCGGTATTGACCCGAACCACCACCGACATCCCCGGCCGCAACCGCTCTGCCAACGCCTGATCCGGATCAATCGCAATCCGGATCGGCAACCGCTGCACCACCTTCGTAAAGTTCCCGCTGGCATTGTCCGGCCGCAGCACGCTGAACTCCGAACCGGTCGCAGGTGCAATCTGCTCCACATGCCCGGTCAACCGCTCCCCATCGAACGCATCCACCGAGAATGACGCCGGCTGCCCAATCCGCATGCGCCAGGTCTGGCCTTCCTTGAAATTGGCGACCACCCACAGCGTGTCCGGCACCAGGAACAGCAGCTGCGAGCCGGCGGTAACGTACTGGCCCAGACGCACCGAGGCCTCGCTGACCTGGCCATCGCGCGGTGCGTGGATCACCGTGTTGGCCAGGTCGATGCGCGCCAGTTCCAGCTGCGCCTTGGCCGTTTCCACGCCCGCTTCCAGCCCTTTGCGCGCGACCTGGGTGGAGGTCAGGGTTTCTTCGGCAATCCGGATCTGCGCCTGTGACTGCTGCACGGACGACTGCGCCGCCTGAGCGCTGGTGCGGAACTTGTCGCGGTCGTTGAGCGCCACCAGTTGCTGGTCGGCCAGCTGTTCGTAACGCTTGAGCTCACTGCGAGACCGCGAGAGCTCAGACTGGCCGGCGTAAAGATTGGCCTTGGCCGCCCCGATCTGCGCCCGGTTCTGCGCCTGTGCCTGGTCGGAGTTGGCCAGCGCGGCCAGCGCGCTGTCGACGTTGGCCTGCGCCTGCGCCACCTTCTCCTTGTAGATGCGGTCGTCGATGCGCACCAGCGCCTCGCCCTGCTTCACGTGCTGGAAGTCCTTCACCAGCACCTCGGTCACATACCCGTTGACCTGCGGCGCCAGCACCGTGACCTGCCCGCGCACGTAGGCGTTGTCGGTGCTCACCCAGGTGCTGTTGAAAGGCCACAGCGACCATGCGCGCAGGATCAGCGCGATGCCGATCAGTGCCACCACGATCATCACCACCACCGCGCGCGCGCTCGGCTTGAGGTACTTCGGCGCGCCGCCGCCGCTGGGGGCGGGCGCGGCGGCCGGGGCCGGCGCCGCATCGGTCGGCGGTGGCGGGTTGACGTCGTCGGGTGCGTCGTCGCGCGGGGGCGTGCTGGACATGGGGGGACTCAAGACGAAGGGGAAAGGGCAGGGCGCGGGTGGCGCTTGCGCCACTGCTTGAGCACGGCGGTGCGCACCGACAACAGCAGCAGCCAGCCGAGGAAGCCGAGCGCGACGCGCCCGCTGAGCGAGAACACATCATTGAAGCCGCGCACGTTGGCTTCGCGGCGGGTCACCTGGGCCAGCTGCGCGGTGCCCTGCGCGCTGCGCTGCACCGGGTCGGTGATCTGCGCGGTGTACACCTGCTGCTGCAGCTTCAGCCGCTGCGCGACCACGCCATCTGACGGATCGAGCTGGCTGACCAGCGCGCTGGAATAGACCTGCTCGCGATGGACCTGGTACGTACCGAGCAGCGCCGAACCGGCCAGCCCGCCCAGGGTCTGGGTGATCGAGACCGTGACCAGGAAGGTGATCATGTGGTCGGTGCCCTGTTTCAGCGCCTGGGTGATGCCGAGCATGATCAGTGGGCCCATGAACATCCCCGACCCCATCGACGCCAGGAACTGGCTCAGGAAGAAGTCGTGCGGCCGGTCCTGGCTGGTGCGGCTCTGGTCGAGCAGGGCTGCGCTCCCCAGCAGCAGGATCGCCATCAGCAACTGGGCGATGATGCGTTTGGGGCCGAAGGTCAACGAACTTGTGGCGATGCCGGTGATCACCCCGGCCAGGATCACCGCAAACATCGGCCGCATCTGGTCGGGGCCCATGCCGAGTTGGCGCATGAGCCCGACCACGCCGTAGGACTGTTCGGTGGTGAGGAAGCGCAGCAGGAACGCGCCGACGATGAAGTGCAGCATCGGCAGGCTGGCCAGCCAGCGGATCTGCAACAGCGGATTGCGCCGGTAGTGTTCGACCACCAGCCCGGCGGTGCCCAGCGTGATCGAGGCGATCAGTGCCCAGCCCAGCCACGGCGTGTCCAGCCACCAGCGCAGGGTGCCCTGGGCCAGCACCACCACCAGCAGCGCTACCGCGGGGGCGAGCAGGGCGAAGCTGACGAAGTCCATCGGCTCGAACACCTTGATCTGCGCACCCGGCGGCAGCTTGAGCATGACCACTGCCGCGAACGCGCACAGTGCCAGCCCGGCTTCGAACAGATAGAGGTTGTGCCACTGGCCGGTGTCGATCAGGCCTGGGGAGACCATCCAGGCGATCGGCACCGCCATCTGCGAAATGCCCACGCCGATCACCAGCAGGTTGCCGGTGAAGCGCCGCGGCAGCGACTGCAGCATGTACAGCGTGCCGAGCGTGCTGCAGGCCGCGCCGGCGAAGCCGCTGGCCGCGCGCATCAGCAGGGTGGTCTCGAAACTGCCGACGAACAGGTGCAGTACCGCCAGCACCGCGTACAGGCCCAGGCCGATCTCGGCGAACAGGCGGATGCCGTATTGCTGGCGGAATTTGAAGGCGAGCAGGTTGGCGGTGACGTTGACCATCGCATACGCCGCCACCAGCCAGCTGCCCTGGGTCGGGGTGAGTCCGAGCTGGCCCTGCAGGAATGGAAGGTTAGCGGTAACCAGCGCGCTGCCCAGGCCGCCGGTGATGCCGACCAGCAGCGCCACCATTGCATAGGCCAGGCGGCGGTGCGGTGGATGCCAGGGCATCGAGGCTGAGCCGGGCAGGGTCGGCTTTTCGTGTTCCTCCCAGTCGGGAATCGGCTTGAGGTATTCGGGCATCAGCCGCTCCCGTCGACCTGCCCGCCCAGCCCTCCACGCAGCAGCTGCAGGGCACGCGTGGCCAGCCGTGCGCGTTCGTCCTTGGTTTTGCCGCGCAGCGCGGCGCCAAGCATGCTGGAGATCAGCGAGATGTCGGCCGCCTGCAGGTCCGGGCGGCACAGGCCGGCGTCGATCGCGCGCTGGATCGGCACCTTGAGCAGGCTGTGCACGGTCTGCCGGGCGGCCTTGATGCTGGGTTCGTCCGGGTCGACCGCGCGCCAGTAGTCGGCCAGCGCCGGCGAATGCACCAGCCGCGAGGCCATGCCCTGCAGCACTTCGAACAGCACGTCGTCGCGGTCGCCCAGGGTTTCCACCTGGCGCGCGATGCGGGCCACGGTGCGTTCGAGCAGCGCTTCGATCAGCGCGGTGCGGTCGGGGAAATTGCGGTACAGCGTGGCGCGCCCGACCTGTGCCTTTTCCACCACCAGGTCCAGCGGTGCGGTAACGCCATGCTGGCCGAACACCGCATCGGCGGCATCCAGGATGAGGGCGCGGCGGGCAGCCGCATCGGCACGTTGACTTTGCATGGGCTATTTTCGGACAGGAATGTCCGTAATGGAAGCCGGGGCAGGCGATGACGGTATGAGGCCGCTTTGGATGGTCAACGAGGCGTGAAGTCAGCCACGCAAGGCGTGGCTCTACCGTCTTCCATCCGGATCGTCCTGTGCTCGTAGCGGTTCGTAGTGCCACGCCCTGCGTGGCAACCGCGCGCAGCGCGGCTCAAGCATCCGAAGCCCTGCCCCCAATGCGCCGACATCCACCGACGTTTAGCGCCAAGCGAAGTAGCCCCAAACGAAACGGGGGCCTTGCGGCCCCCGAAGTTCACGTGACCCCAGCAAGGATCAGAAATAAGCGCGGATGCCAAAGGCGACACCACGGCCCGGCAGGGGCGAGTAGTCGCGCAGCAGCGAGGTGTGCGCACGGGCCTCGCGGTTGGTCAGGTTGTTGCCGTCCAGGAACACCTCGTAGCTGTTGCTGTCGCTGCGGTCCCAGCGGTAGGCGAAGTGCGCGTCGACCAGGGTGTAGCCGGCGCTCGGTTCTTCGTTCTGGGCGGTGTCCTTCTGGCTGCTGTAACGCACCGCTCCGACCGAGGCGCGCCAGCCGTCACGCGACCAGCGCAGGTCGGCACCGACGCGGGCCGGGGCGATGCGCGGCAGGTAACCGCTGTTGGCCAGGTCCACGGTGTAGTTGTGGTCGTGGTCGCCATGCGGCACGGCGATATCCACCGTGCGGCTGCCACTGCCATCCAGCTCGGCCTTCACGTAATCGCCGAACACGCGCAGGTCCCAGTCGCCGCTGTTGCCTTCGAACAGGTGCACCAGCGCTTCGGCCTCGGCGCCCTTGAAGGTGGCGTCCTGCTGCGTCCACAGGCGCACGGGCAGGCTTTCGACCACGCCGGTGTCGGCCAGGTAGATGAAGTCCTTGAACTTGGTCTGGTAAATGGAGGCCGAGAAGTCCAGGCGATCGCTGTGGGTGTGGATGCCCAGCTCCACGCGCTGGCCGCGCTCGGTCTTCAGGTTGGCGTCGCCGATTTCCAGCGAGCGGGTGGCGATGTGGGCACCGGCGGCATACAGCTCTTCGTTGGTGGGCGCACGCTCGGAGCCGTCCACGCCAAAGCGCAGGTCGACCGCATCATTGAGCTTCCAGATGCCGGCCGCCGACAGGTTGGTGGCGTCGAAGGTGCGCGCGCGGTAGTCGCCGGTCGGGTCGAGCTTGACCTGGTCGTGGCGGCCGCCGAGTTCCAGCTTGAACGGACCGAACTGCTTTTCCTGCAGCACGAACACACCCAGGTTGCGGGTGCCGGTGTCCGGCACGAACGCTTCTTCGCCCTTGGCGCCGAAGTCGCTGTTGCCGAACTGCAGGCCGAAGGCGCCGTCCCAGCCGCCAATCTGCTGCTGCACGGCTTCGAGACGGCCTTCGATGCCGCGGTTGGTGAAGCGGGTGGAGGGCGTGCCGGCTTCGAGTTCGACGTGTTCGTAATCGGTGTAGGCGGTGCGCAGGTTGATGTTCTTCAGGAACGAGACCGGGTTGTAGATGCCGCCCTTTGCTTCGAAGCGGTTCTGCACCATGTCGATGCGCACGTCGTGCTCGTCGCCTTCTTCCTCTTCGTCGCCATGGTCGTGATCGTGGTCATGGTCGTCGTCGGCGTGCACATGGGCGCCGTTGGGAATGCCGTAGTTGGTGCGGTAGGTGCTGGCCGAGGCACCGAAGAAACCGCCTTCGCCCAGCCAGGTCGCGCCGACGCCGCCGGCGCGGGTGCGGATGGAACTGTTGTCGAGGGTGCCGCGACGCGGTTCGTCGGTGTCGCCTTCTTCGTGGTCGTGGCCGCTGTGGTCTTCGAGGCCGTCGATCACGGCATAGCCGGGAATGCGGTAATCGTCGCCGTTGCGCACCAGGCCGTCGACATGCAGCACCCAGTTGCCGTTGACGCCGTCGAGCCGGAACATGCCGCTGCGCTCGTCGTTGACGGAGTTGCCACGCAGTTCGGCGCGGCCGCTGAGCGGGCGGTCGGGCAGGTCGCGGGCGATGCGGCCGTCGACCACGTTCACCGCGCCGCCGATGGCGCCGCTGCCGAACAGCAGGGTGGCCGGACCCTTGAGCACTTCGATCTGGTCGGCCAGGAACGGTTCGATGCTGGTGGCATGGTCGGCGCTGACGGTGGAGGCGTCCATGTTGCCCATGCCGTTGGAGAGCACGGCCACGCGCGGGCCTTCCTGGCCGCGGATGATCGGGCGGCCGACGCCGGGGCCGAAGAAGGTGCTCTGCACGCCGGGCAGCTTGGCGACGGTGTCGCCGAGGGTGCCGGCCTTCTGTTCGTCCAGGCGTTCGCCGGCGAGCACGTCGACCGGACGCGCCAGCGATTCGGCATCGCCCTGCAGCGGGGTGGCGGTGACCTTGACCGCGGAGAGCTCGGTCAGGTGGTGGTCACGTTCGCCGGCATCGTCGGCGGCGGTGGCCAGGGAGGGAACCAGGGCCACGGCGAGGGCCAGGGAGAGGGCGTGCGGCGTGAGGGAGCGGGAAGAACGCATGGTCGAAGGGTCCGTCAGTCAAATGTTATAACGTATCAATCAAGGGGCGCGCCGATCCCCGGGCAGGTGGGGGTGGAGGCAGGAAACGACAGGGGAGGGACTGCGCGTCGGGATTGATGTTATATTATTCCATATCGTTTCGTCGCCCTGCTGGAAGTCATGCCCCTGCTCTCGCGCCTCCGCCATCTGCTGGATCGTTTCGGTTCCACTGCGTCGCTGCTGTGTGCGGTGCACTGTGCGGTGCTGCCCGTACTGCTGGCGGCGGCACCGTCGCTGGGGCTGTCGGTGTGGCTGGGTGATGGGGTGGAGCTGGCGCTGGTCAGCTTCGTGACCCTGCTGGGTCTGTTCAGCCTGGTGTGGGGCTACCGCCGCCACGGGGCGCTGCGCGCGCTGGGCTTCCTGATTCCGGGCCTGACTGCGCTGTGGGCCGGCCTGCTGTACGGGCCGCTGCACCATGCGCCGGTGCCGCACGCGGTGGTGATGACGCTGGGCGGGGTGCTGGTGGGCGTGGCGCACCTGGTCAACCTGCGCTTGAACCACGGGCACGTCCACGACGCGAGCTGTGCGCACTGAGGGGCTGTGGTAGGCTTCCTGATCGTGCGCGGGCGCGTCCGCTGGACGGGCTCGCCGAACCCGTGTCAGCACGGGGTAATCAGAATTCAGAACTTGAGGAGTTGACGACATGGGTAAGGGTGACCGCAAGACCGCCAAGGGCAAGCGCTACAACGCCAGCTACGGCAATTCGCGCTCGCATGTGGTGAGCAAGGTGGCCGTGGGCGCAGCGGCGCCGGTCGCCAAGAAGACCGTGGCCAAGGCCCCGGCGAAGAAGGCTGTGGCCAAGAAGGCTGTCGCCAAGGCTGGCTGAGTCTCGCCAAACGCCTGAAGAAGGAACGCGGCGCATTGCGCCGCGTTTTTTTTTGCGCGTGGGCTGGTGCGGATTAGTACGTGGCGACGCTTCGAAAGCAGCGTCTCGATTTGTACGTGCTGGGGCGGCCGCCGGGCAGCCCCGCTCCGGGATAACCCGGGCCTTCGGCCCGCGTTATCCGCGCATTCCACCTTAACCCCCCGCCTTCGGCGCGCCCCCTTCAACAAGAAGGGGGCTTTTCACCAGACAGTTCTGTGGCGCCTTCCAGAGTAGACACGCGTGGCGTGTCCCTACGCGATGCGTGGGTCCATGGATCCTGCGGGTAGGGTCGGTTCCCAAACGACCGCCGTGGAATCATCCGCGCCCGGTAACGCATGGAAATGATCGTCATCGAAATGACGGCCAAGGCCGGCACCCGCGTTTCCCCTGGCCACCGGCCAACTGTCGAAGGGTCGACCGGGGTCGGTTTGCGGGGGAATCGGCGCCATGGATGGCGTCCGCTTAGCCTACATGGACGTACTTGCGGCGACCCCGCAAACCGGCACCGGGCGGCCCAAGCCAGGGTACCGGTGCGCCTGCGGCTGTTCGCCTGAATCCAACAGCAGCCGGGCAGGGCCCGGCGCTACGGATGACGCGCAATCATGTGACCCGGCCGGCGTTAGCGCAGCGCAGGCAGCAACGTTTCCGGGTTGCCGTCGTTCGGCGCGGCAGGAATGCCCAGCAGGCGCGTCGTCAGTGGGTAGACGTCGACGTTGTCGAACGCGGGAAGCGTAACGCCCTGCTTGAACGAGGGGCCGTGCGCGATGAACACCGCGCGCATCGAGGGCAGGGCGTTGTCGTAGCCGTGCGAGCCGCGGTCGCCCGGTTCGCGCTTGGCCAGGCGCTCGCGCTTCAGCGCGTTCCAGCCTTCGTGCATCTGGCAGATGATCGGCGGGATGCGCGGGTTGGAGCCGTATTCCCAGCGTGCCGGCAGCGTCTGCCGCGTCCAGCAGTCATAGGTGGCGTGCTTGCCCAGCAGGATCTTTTCGGCGGCGGCCTGCTTGCCCGGCATTGGCGCAAAACCTATCGACTGGCCGGTGGAAATGTTCGTGGCGATCTTCGGATCCACCATGTCTTCCACCGCGATGGTCTGGCCGTCCGGTACCTGCGCCATGCCGTGGTCCGACAGCACGATCACGTTGGTGTCGGTGTCCAGTCCGCGCGCGGCCAGGCCGTCCAGCAGGCGGCCGATGGCCGCGTCCACCGCCACGATGGCGGCCGCATAATCGGGCGAATCCGGGCCGTAGTGATGCCCGGCCTTGTCCACCTGTTCCATGTACAGCGTGACCAGGCGCGGCGCGTCCTTGTCCGTCTGCGCGAGCCAGCCCAGGACCTGGTCGACGCGGTCGGCCAGCGGCACGTCTGCGTCATACACCCGCCACTGACTCGGACGCACGCCCTGGATGGCTGCTTCGCTGCCCGGCCACGACCACGTCGCGCTGCGTACACCGGCCTTTTCCGCGCCCACCCAGATCGGTTCGCCGCCCCACCAGCGCGAATCGGTCACCGCCGCAGGCAGGTTCACCTGGAACCGGCCCAGGCCTTCTTCCTGCATGCTGTTGTGGATGATGCCGTGGTGGTTCGGGCGCAGCCCGGTCACCAGGGTGTAGTGGTTGGGGAAGGTCAGCGACGGGTAGGACGGGGTCATCCAGCGGGCGCGTACACCGTCCTGCGCGATCCGCGACAGGTTCGGCGTGATGCCCCTGTCCAGCATGTCCGCACGCAGGCCGTCGATCGACACCAGCAGCAGTTTCGGCGCGTGTGCGGCAACCGGAGTGGCTGCACCGGCAACCGCGGCCGGCGGGGTGGGCGGGGCGCTGGCACAGCTGGTCAACGCGAGGGCGGCGGCAAGCGCCAGCGAAAGGCGGACGGAAATCATCCGCCCATCATAGTTCCCCGCAGTGACGCAGCGAAGACAACCAATGGCATGGTCAGGCGAACAGCGGCTGCGTGCGCGACTCCAGTTCCAGCAGCGCCGCCTTGGTTTCCAGCCCGCCGCCGAATCCGGTGAGCGCACCGCTGCTGCCGATCACCCGGTGGCAAGGCAACACGATCGGCAAAGGGTTGCGCCCGTTGGCCGCACCGACCGCGCGGCTGGCGGTGGGGTGGCCGATATGGCGCGCCAGCTGCACGTAACTCCAGGTCTCGCCGAACGGAATGTCGGCCAACGCCTTCCACACCCGCAGCTGGAACACGGTGCCGTGCGGGGCCAGCGGCAACGCGAAGCCGTTGCGCTCGCCGCGCAGGTACTGCAGCAGCTGCGTGCGCGCCTCGCGCATCGCGTTCGCGTCGCGTTGCCACTGCGCGCGGCCCTTGGCGTCGTAGCGGTTGTTCTCGAACAGGATGTGGTGGATGCCCTGGCTGTCGCCGGCCACGGTGAGCGCGCCGATCGGACTGTCGAAGGTGTCGTAGAGCAGGTTCATGCGGTTACTCCGAAGCGGACGTGGCCAGATGCCACAGGTGCAGTACGGCGTAGGCACGCCAGGGTCGCCAGGCCTGCGAGCGGGCCTCGGTGGCGCGTTCGCTCAGGCGCGTGTCGCCGCCGAGCACCTGCTGCAGCACCAGGTCGCCGGCGGGGAAGGCATCGGGCAGCGCAAGCGCGCGGAGCGCGATGTAGTGCGCGGTCCACGGCCCGATCCCGGGCAGCGCCACGCAACGTTCGATGAAACTGTCCAGGCGCTGGCCGGCATGGAAATCCAGGCGACCTTCAGCAACCGCCGTGGCCACCGCGCGCACCGTGGCCGCCCGCGTGCGCGGCAGGCCGATGCCTTCCAGCGGCGCCTCGGCCAGCTGTGCCGGGCTCGGGAACTGACGGTCCAGGCCCTCGGGCATGCCCTCCAGCGGGGTGCCGAAGCGGTCGACCACGCGACGCGCCAACGTGATCGCAGCAGCAACGCTGACCTGCTGGCCGAGCACCGCACGCACCGCCACTTCGAAGCCGTCCCAGCCGCCCGGCACGCGCAGCCCCGGGCGCTGCGCGATGCCGCGCGCAAGCAGCGGGTCCTGCACCAGGGTGGCGTGCACGATGCGCAGGTCGGCGTCGAGGTCGAAGATCCGCCGCACCCGGCGCACGATGCCCGGAATCGCGCGCGGGTCGACCTGACCCAGCTGCAGCAGCAGTTCGGGTCGGCGCGGATCGGCGGTCACGCGGATCACCGAGGGGCGCTCGACCGGGCCGATCACGCGCTGGTAGCTGCTGTCATCGATCTGCTCGATGCCCGGAATGCAGCGCCGGCGCAGGAAGCCGAGCATCGCAGTGAAATCCAGCGGCGGCCGGTAGCCCAGGCGCAGCGTCAGCGCGCCGTCGGCGAGCGTGCCGCGCTGGCGGCGGATCGCGGTGGGCGGCATGCCGCAGCCCTCCACGAACGCGGCGTTGAAGCGGCGCAGGCTGTTGTAGCCGGCGGCCATGGCCACGTCGGTGACCGGCAGCGCGGTTTCGGTCAGCAGCTGCTTGGCCAGCAGCAGCCGGCGGGTGGCGTGGATCTGCGCCGGGGCGGCTCCCAGCCGGGCCACGAACAGACGCTGCAGCTGCCGGGCGCTCAGCCCCAGCCGCGCGGCCAGGTCGCCGACCGCGGCGTCCTGCAGGTAGCCCTCGTGGATCAGGGCGAGCGCGCGCTGCAGGGTTTCGTTGCTCAGCGCGTCCTGCGCTTCCGGGGCCAGCTCCGGGCGGCAGCGCAGGCAGGGCCGGAAGCCGGCGGCGGCAGCTGCAGCGGCGGTGGGGTAGTAATCCACGTTGGCCGGTTTCGGCGCCGGTGCCGGGCAGACCGGGCGGCAGTAGATGCCAGTGCTACGCACGGCGGTGAAGAACACCCCGTCGAAGCGCGCATCGCGGGCCAGGCGGGCGCTTTCGCAGGCGGCGTAGTCCAGGGGCAGGGCGGCGTTCATGGGGCCAGCATAGGCCCTGGGACCCGCCGTCGCTCGCCATTTTCGGACACCAATGCGTAGTGCCGGCCGCCGGCCGGCACTACCGGGGGATTCAGGGCAGGTTGCAGCGCAGCGCCCCGGCGGAACTAGACTGTGTGTCCACGTGCCGCATCCGGCACGCCAGTAATCGGGATCCGGGGATTCATGGTGTTCAAGTCGTGCGCGGTGTCACTGCTCCTTTGCCTGGGGCTGGCTGCCTGCAGCCAGCTGGAAAACCCGGGCAACGTCACTGCGGCCGACAAGGCCGTACGCGCGCAGACCGCCGACGGCGACCACATGGTGTCGTTCAACGCCGCCGACGCACCGCCTGCACCCGCGCCGCCGCCCAAGCGCGGCGAACAGGGTTGGCCGGAGGTGATGCTGGACAACGGCAAGGCGTGGATCAGCTGCGACACCGAATATGCGGACGCGGCCGGCGATGGCGCGCCGCTGGAAGCACTCGACCGTGCCAGCCTGGAAACCGCCATCGGCCCCTGCGTCGAACGCGGCCTGCTGCGCCTGCGCTACGCCGGCAAGATCAATCCCGGCTTCACCGAACTGGTCGCGCGGGTGGCACTGGTGGCCGAGGCGCAGCATGTGTCGCGGCGCATCCTCGACCTGGATTCCAGTGGCGGGCAGGTAGAAGCGGCGATCGTGGCCGGCGACCGCATCGGCGAGTCGAACTGGACCATCTGGGTACGCGAAGGCTCGGTCTGCCACAGTGCCTGTGTGTTCGTGCTGGCCGCCGGTGACAACCGGCTGGTGTCGGGCAAGGTCGGCATCCACCGCATGATGCGGATCAGCTCCAAGGCGACCTCGCGTGCCGAGCTCAACCGCGAGCTCCACGAGGTTTACGACAACGTCAAGGATTACCTGCAGCGCAACGGCGTGGCGGTGGGCGTGGCCGACCTGATGATGACCGTGCCCAACCGCAGCCTGCGCCTGCTCAGCAGCGACGAGCTGCGCCAGTTCGGCCTGGACGGCACCAACGCGGTGCAGGACGACCTGGAACGGATCAAGCAGATGCGCAAGTGCGGCGACGATTTCGTTCGGCGCAAGGACGCGTTCCTGGTGGCGTTCGACCAGGACTGCAAGCGCGAAGGCAGCGAGCTGGAGGCGATCACCCGCTGTGGGCAGACCCTGAAGCAGCGCTATGGCTTCCCGGATGCGACCTGTCCGGATGAAAGTCCGCTGTCGGAAATCGATGTGTCGATCCTGCTGCCGCCGAGCGACAAGCCGCGCGACGCGGTCGCCGAGCGTACCGCCAGCGATGACGAGCAGCCGTCCTCGGAGGCGGCCGAGCGCAACTGACGGACCGCTCACGGGATTCCCTTACACTGGCCCGTAGTCCACTGCCACTGACGGTGTCCCGATGCGCGTTCCGCTGCTGCTGTCGCTGTTGCTTCCGGCTGTTGCCCTGGCCCAGACCCCGCCGCCGGCCACCCCGGCTCCGGCACCCGCACGCCCGGCGGCGTCCGCACCCGCTGCGCCTGCTACGCCGGCACGTCCCGCGCTGACCCCGCAGCAGCAGGCCCAGGTGCAGAAGCAGGACGCCGAAATGGCCGCCGCCGGCCTGAAGGTCGCCCAGCTGGTGGATACCAATCGGGCCGCTGAAGCCTGGAAAGGCGCCTCGGCCATCGCCCGCAAGTCGGTCACCGAGCAGGCCTTCGTGAGCCAGCTGGCGGCCGACCGCACCCGCCTCGGCGCGCTGCAGTCGCGCGGTACGCCGGTGGTGACCCGGGTCAAGTACGCGCCCGGCGCCACCGTGCCCGAGGGCCTGTACATCAACGTCAGCTTCCCCACCCGGTTCGCCAACAATGCCCAGCCGGTGCGTGAGCTGGTCTCGTTCCGCCTGGACGAAGACAAGGTCTGGCGCCTGGCCGGTTACAGCGTGCGCGCCGCCGCTCCCTGACACGACGAGGAACATCGCATGGGTATCGAAATCCAGATGCTGGGCTGGGCCATCGTGCTCGGCCTGGTGCAGGTGATGCTGGCCGCCGCGGCGGTCACTCGCGAACGTGGCACGGCCTGGAACGCGTCGGCACGCGATGGCACGCCGCCGCCACCGGGGTTGCTGGCCGGGCGCCTGCAGCGCGCCCAGTCCAATTTCCTGGAAACCTTTCCGTTCTTCGCCGCCGCCGTGCTCGCGGTGGTGCTGACCCAGCGCCAGGACGCGACAACCGCGCTGGCGGTGCAGCTGTATTTCTGGGCGAGGGTGGTCTACCTGCCGCTCTACGCGGCCGGCATTCCGTACGTACGCAGCCTGGTCTGGCTGGTGTCGATGGCGGGCATCGTGCTGTTGCTGTGGGGCCTGCTGCACGGCCTGGCGTGAACTGTTGCCGACGCGGCTGATCCAGATCAAGGGCAGCCGCGCGGTGCAGCGGTAAGCTTGATCGTGGACCCACATCGGATAACGGATCATGGCGGACACGCCCGGAAGGGATGCGCAGTCAGTGGATGTACTGGTGGTTGGCGCCGGACCGGCCGGGCTGTGTTTCGCCCGCGCGCTGGCCGGCAGCGGCCTGTCGGTGACGGTGGTCGAACAGCAGCCGCGCGCAGCGCTGGCCGAGGCCGCGTTCGACGGCCGCGAGATCGCGCTGACCCATGCTTCGCGCCAGATCCTGGAGCAGCTGGGCCTGTGGGCGCGGTTCGATCCGGATGAAGTTTCGCCGCTGCGCGATGCGCGGGTGATGGACGGCGGCTCTCCGTTCGCGTTGACCTTCGCTGCCGGTGAAAAGCACGGTGGCGAGCTCGGGTGGCTGGTGCCCAACCACCTGATCCGGCGCGCGGCGTGGGACAGCGTGCAGGGCCAGGCCGACCTGGAGATCCTGGACGAGTGCAGCGTGCGTGGCATCCTGCCCGGCGCCCGCCACAGCACGGTGACCCTGGCCGACGGCCGCGAACTGCATGCGAAGCTGGTGGTCGCGGCCGACAGCCGCTTTTCCTCGACCCGGCGCATGCTGGGCATCGGCGCGCGCATGCGCGACTTCGGCAAGTCGATGCTGGTCTGCCGCATGCAGATCGAGGTGCCGCACCAGCACACCGCGTGGGAGTGGTTCGGCTATGGCCGCACCATGGCGCTGCTGCCGCTCAACGGCGACCAGGCCTCGGCGGTGATCACGCTGCCGCCGCGCGAGATCGAGGCGCTGCTGGCGCAGGACGAGGCCGGCTTCGGACAGCGCATCAGCGAATACTTTGAACATCGGCTGGGCGCGATTACGCCGGTGGCCAAGCCCATCGCGTATCCGCTGGTGGGCGTGTACGCCAACGCGTTCGTGGGCGAGCGCTGCGCGCTGATCGGCGACGCCGCGGTGGGCATGCACCCGGTCACCGCGCATGGGTTCAACCTGGGGCTGCAGAGCCAGCAGCGGCTGGCCGAGGTGCTGCGCCGCGCTGCGCAGCGGGGCACCGACATCGCCGCGCCGGCCGGGCTGGCCCGCTACGAGCGTGGCCACCGGCTGGCGTCACGGCCGCTGTACGAGGCGACCAACGCGATCGCCACGCTGTACACCGACGACCGCTTGCCGGCGCGCCTGCTGCGCCGGGCCGGGCTGCGGCTGGCGCAGGGGGTCACCCCGTTCCGGCAGCTGATCGCCGCGCACCTGACCCAGCGTTAGGGGGCGTCCGAGTCGGCGATGACGTTGATCACGGTGTCGCCGAACTGGACCTGCTGGCCTGCGCGGATCTTGCAGGCCTTGCGCAGCTCCACTTCACCGTCGACGGTGACATGGCCATCGCCGATCACGGTCTTGGCTTCGCCGCCGCTGGTAACCAGGTCGGCCAGCTTCAGCAGCTGCTTCAGTTCCACGTAGTCGCGGTCGAGTTCGAATTCCAGGGTCTGCATGGAAGGGGTATCCTAGGGGGCCGGAAGAGGGCGCGTATTGTGCGCCAGGACGGCGTTCCTGCGCGTATCTGTACACGTCGTTCAGGAACCATGCGGTATCATTCCGCCCTGAGCGAGTGAATCCTCCTCCAGACCGAGCAGCGCCAGGGCACGCGATAAGAAAGGGCGCCCAAAGCGCGGACCATCCTTTTTTTTATCGCACTGCCATGTGAATGGTAGTGCCTTCGGAGTTCCCCATGTCCCAAGAATCCCCCGCGCCGCTGCTGTTCGCAGACCTCGGCCTGTCCGACGCTGTGATGCAGGCCGTGGCCGCCGTCGGCTATGAAACCCCCTCGCCGATCCAGGCCGCCACCATTCCGGCCATGCTGGAAGGGCGCGACGTGCTCGGCCAGGCCCAGACCGGTACCGGCAAGACCGCCGCCTTCGCGCTGCCGGTGCTGTCCAACCTCGATTTCAACCAGACCAAGCCGCAGGTGCTGGTGCTGGCGCCGACCCGCGAACTGGCCATCCAGGTCGCCGAGGCGTTCCAGACCTATTCCTCGAAGATCCCCGGCTTCCGCGTGCTGCCGGTGTACGGCGGCCAGCCCTACGGCCAGCAGCTGCAGGCCCTGCGTCGTGGCGTGCACGTCATCGTCGGCACCCCGGGCCGGGTCATCGACCACCTGGACCGCGGCACCCTGGACCTGTCCGAGCTGAAGACGCTGGTGCTGGACGAAGCCGACGAAATGCTGCGCATGGGCTTCATCGACGACGTTGAAGCCGTGCTCAAGAAGCTGCCGGAAAGCCGCCAGGTCGCGCTGTTCTCGGCGACCATGCCGCCGGCGATCCGCCGCATCGCGCAGACCTACCTGCAGAACCCGGCGGAAGTCACCATCGCGGCCAAGACCACCACCTCGGCCAACATCCGCCAGCGTTACTGGTGGGTGAGTGGCATGCACAAGCTGGACGCGCTGACCCGCATCCTGGAAGTGGAGCCGTTCGACGCGATGATCGTCTTCGCGCGGACCAAGGCCGCGACCGAAGAGCTGGCCGAAAAGCTGCAGGCCCGTGGCCTGGCCGCAGCCGCCATCAACGGCGACATGCAGCAGGCGCAGCGTGAGCGCACCATCGCCCAGCTCAAGGAAGGCAAGCTGGACATCCTGGTCGCCACCGACGTGGCCGCGCGTGGCCTGGACGTGGAGCGGATCAGCCACGTGCTGAACTACGACATTCCGTACGACACCGAAAGCTACGTGCACCGCATTGGCCGTACCGGTCGTGCCGGCCGGACCGGTGACGCGATCCTGTTCGCCACGCCGCGCGAGAAGGGCATGCTGCGTGCGATCGAGCGCGCCACCCGCCAGCCGATCGAAGAGATGCAGCTGCCGACCGTGGACGCGGTCAACGACACCCGCATCACCAGGTTCATGAGCCGCATCAGCGACACGCTGGATGCCGGCGGCACCGAGTTCTACCGCGACCTGCTGCAGCGCCTGGAAGGCGAGAAGAACGTGCCGGCGATCGAGATTGCCGCCGCGCTGGCCAAGCTGCTGCAGGGCGACGCCCCGTTCCTGCTGACCCCGCCGGTGCGTGGCGCGCGTGAAGAACGTGCTCCGCGCAGCAACGACCGCAACGACCGTGGCGAGCGTCCGGCCCGTTTCGAGCCGCGCTTCGAACGTGGTCCGCGTCGTGAAGACGACCGTGGCCCGCGTCCGCCGCGTCCGGAAGGCGATTTCGGCAACAGCGACGGCGGCTTCGAACGCGCCCCGCGCCGTGACATCGCCCCGCGCGGTCCGGCTGAGCCGGGCATGGAAACCTTCCGTATCGAAGTGGGCCATGTGCATGGCGTCAAGCCGGGCAACATCGTCGGCGCGATCGCCAACGAAGCCGGCCTGGAAAGCCGTTTCATCGGCCGCATCGACATCCACAACGACTTCTCCGTGCTGGATCTGCCGGCTGAAATGCCGAGCGACCTGCTCACCCACCTGAAGAAGGTGTGGGTGTCGGGCCAGCAGCTCCAGATGCGCAAGGTCGAGCCGGGTGAAGACCTGACCCCGTCCGAACGTCCGGCGTTCAAGCCGAAGTTCGGCCGTGGCGGCAAGCCGGGCGGCCCGGGAGGCCACCGTGGCGGTCCGGGCGGCAACGACCGCCCGCCGCGTCGCGACGGCTTCAAGCCGCGCGGTCCGCGCAACGGCTGATCGTCCGCGCGATCACCCCCACAACGCCAGCCTTCGGGCTGGCGTTGTTGTTTGCGCCAGCCTCACGGTGCAGGGTTATGCTCTGATCACCATGGCGCCGGAGGGATCTGATGCTGGGACGCAGCAGTGACATGGGCAGCACGTCCGTACCGCATGTAACGCGGGGCTTGACCCTGCGCTTCGTACTGCTCACCGGCATGGCGATTGGATTGGTGGGGCTCTCGGCCCTGGTGCAGGAGCTGCAGGCGGCGTCCACCGCGTGGATCGTCGGCCAGAGCCACTGGTCGCGCAGCCAGCAGCACGCCACCTTCGCGCTGGAGCGTTACATCACCTCCGGCAATCCGTCGGCGCTGGCCGAGGCCCGTGAGGCATTGCAGGTGCCGCTGGGCGACCTCGATGCGCGGCGCGCGCTGGAACAGAACCCACCGGACATTGCGCGCGCGCGGCAGGGATTCCTGCAGGGTGGCAACGCGCCGGGCGACATCAACCGGCTGATCCTGTCCTTCCAGTACCTGGGCAGGATGGGGTACTTCCAGGATGCGGTGGAGGTGTGGCGGCAGACCGACCACGGCCTGGCCCAGATGCAGGAAATTGCGCGGACCGCCGAAGCCAACAAGGCCGACGGCAGTCCCGAGCCGGCGGTGCGCGATGCCCTGCTGGTGCAGCTGCAGGTGCTGGACCGGAGCCTGCAGGCTCAGGCCCGTGCCTTCTCGCTGGCGCTGCTGAACACCGCGTCCATCGTGCGCATCGCCACGCTGGTCGTGGCCGGGTTGTCGGTGCTGTTGATCACGCTGGTGGCGGTGCTGCTGGCGCGCCGTGTCCGGCACGACCTGATCGAGCAGGAAAGCCGCTTCCGCGCCGCGTTCTACCAGGCCACGGTGGGCATGCTCAAACTCGACCACGCCGGTGGCATCGTCGAAGCCAACCAGGCGGTGGCCGACATCCTCGGCTACCGTCGCGACGAGCTGCTGGGCATGGAACTGCCGGAACTGCTGGTGGACGGCGAGCTGGTGCTGGACGAGGCCGAAGGCATCGACTGGATCCGCCAGCTGCGCCCCGGTGAGCTGCGCTTCCTGCGTGCCGACGGTGGCCTGCTGTGGGGGCGCTGGAGCGGCACCCTGGTGCGCAGCCCCGGCCGCGAGCCCACCGTGTTCGCGATCATCGAAGACGTGTCGCAGAACCACGCGCTGGCCCGTGAAGTGGAGCACCATGCCAGCCATGATCCGCTGACTGGCCTGATCAACCGCCGCGAGATCGAACGCCTGCTGGAGCTGGCCCTGCTCGACGTGCGCAGCCACGGCGGCACCCACAGCCTGTGCTACCTGGACCTGGATTACTTCAAGCTGGTCAACGACGGGCTGGGCCATGCCGCGGGCGACCAGCTGCTTCGCGGGTTCGCCGACTACCTGGAAGGCGCGGTGCGCGAAGGCGACTGGGTCGGCCGCATGGGCGGCGACGAATTCGCCCTGTTCCTGCGCGGGGCGCGCCAGGAAGAAGCCAGGCAGGTGCTGCAGCGGATCGCACGCAACCTGGGCCAGGCCGGCTTCCAGCGCGACGACGGCACGCCCAAGGTCAGCTGCAGCATCGGCGTGGTCGAGATCGACGCCGACGTGGCCGACGTCAACTGGCTGATGAGCGCGGCCGACAGTGCCTGTTACGCGGCCAAGCAGGCCGGGCGCAACCGCGTGCACCTCTTCAATGAGAACCGCATGGCGCTGGAAGAGCGGCTGGCCGAGGCCGACCGGCTGGCACATGTCTCCAGTGCGATCGCCGAGAACCGCATGCTGCTGTACGCGCAGCGGATTGAGCAGGTCGGCGACCCCGGCTTCCTGCATTACGAAGTGCTGGTGCGCATGCGCGGCAGCGACGGCCAGCTGCATGGGCCGGGCGACTTCATGCCGGCAGTGGAGCGCTACGGCATGGGCATGGCACTGGACCGGCACGTGCTCGGCCTGCTGTTCCGCCACCTGCAGCTGTGCCCGGCGCATGTGCAGCGGCTGGGCCTGTGCAACGTGAACGTGTCGGCGCAGTCCATCGCCGAACCCAGCTTCCTGGCCTTCGTCTGCGACCTGCTGGAGCGCAACCGTGGCCTGGCCCGCAAGCTCTGCTTCGAGATCACCGAAACCGCCGCGATCAGCAACCTGGAGCAGGCGCGCAGCTTCGTCGAAGCGGTCAAGGCGCGGGGCTGCCGGGTGGCGCTGGACGACTTCGGCTCCGGGCTGTCCTCGTTCGGCTACCTGCGCCAGCTGCCGGCGGACATGCTGAAGATCGACGGCGTGTTCGTGCGTGACATGGACGTCGACCCGGTCAGCCGCGCCACCGTGCGCGCCATCACCGAGATCGGCCGCGAACTGCACATGAGCGTGGTCGCCGAATGGGTGGAGAGCGAAGAGGTGGCGCGGCAGCTTCAGGCGCTGGGCGTGGAAGGCCTGCAGGGCTACGCCATCGAGCGGCCGATGCCGCTGGAAAAGCTGACCCAGCCCTCATTGTGGCGGGAAGCGCCGAGCGCGTCCGGGCGGCTGTCCTGAACAGTCACGCGCGCGGCCGGGCTTCTTGCGATAATGCCGCCGGGGACGCGACGCGATGTGCGTAGCGGGGGACGGCAACAGGGTGGTGGAGTGAGGCGCAGCAACGGCAGGTGGCGGGGAACCGGAGCAGGGATCGGCGGGCTGGTCGGACTGCTGTGCCTGCTGCTGTCGGTGACCGCGATGGCCAGTACCGCCCAGGTCGGGCGCGACGTACTGCTGCTCGGCGCAGCCACCTCCGACCAGACCCCGCAGCGGGCCTGCCCGCCGGAGGTGCTGGCCCGGCACCAGGACATCCTGTCGATCCCGGCCCCGGCCGAGGGCTGGTCGGGGGCACCGCAGGCGGTGGACGTGTTCGGCGTGCTGACCGGCGAAGTCCGCATCAGCCACGGCGACCGCGAGATCTGCGGAAACATGCACGACGCGCGCACCCGCGACTCGCGCTTCCGCGCCGGCATCGGCATGGTGGTGGTGCCCAAGGCTGGCGAGCGCGAACCGATCGTGGTGTCCTGGGCGACCCCGCTGAAGCCGCGCTGGATTCCCACGGTCCGGCTGGGAGCACCCAGCCCCGTGCAGCAGAACGACACCGCGCGCCTGCTGGTGCGCGCGGCATGCATCGCCGTGGCGATCGCGCTGGCGCTCTCGGCGTTGATGGGGTTTGCCACCGCGCGCGACCGCACCTTCCTCTATTACGTGGCGATCTGCCTGGTGTTCGTGCTCTGGCAGGCGGTGCTGGGGGGATTGAGCGGCTATCCCGAGCCGTGGCTGCCGGTGCATGACCGCGCCTCGTGGTGGCTGGTCGGCCTGACCGCAATGGTGCTGGCCCTGCTGCTGCCGGTGCTGTGGCGGCTCAATGGCGGCGCGCGGCTGTGGCCGGGCTCGCGCAACGGCCAGCGGGTGGTGCTGTGGGGCCTGATCGGCGCCGGGCTGGTCGTGCCGCTGCTCGGCGTGACCGGGCTGGCCCGGATGGCGGCCGGGCTGGAACTGGTGTTCGTGCTCGGCTGCATCGCCTGCCTGGGCGTCGGACTCTGGGCGCTGTTCAAGCGCGACGGCTACGCCCTGGCCGGGCTGCTCGCACTGGCCCCGTGGTGGATCCTGATCGTCGCCGATGCGGTGCAGGCGCATTGGCTGACCTCCTACCGGATCGAGGCGCTGCAGCTGTCGGCCACCTGGTTCCTGATGATGGCGGCCTACGCGCTCAACCTGCGGCTGGGCCGGCTGCGCCAGCAGCGCGACGAGATGCGCCAGCTGGCCGACACCGATGCGCTGACCGGGCTGCCCAACCGGCGCCACGGGCTGCACCTGCTGGCCCGCCACCTGGAACGTGCCGGCGCCGAACAGCAGCCGCTGGCGATCGGCTTCCTCGACATCGACCTGTTCAAGGACATCAACGACCGCTTCGGCCACGACGTGGGCGACCAGGTGCTGGTGGCGGTGGCGCGCGGCCTGCGCGGCGCGGTGCGGGTGCAGGACGACGTGATCCGCATGGGCGGCGAGGAGTTCCTGGTGCTGCTGCCCGGCGCCTCGCACGGTGCAGCACTGGCGCGTCTGGAAAACGTGCGCCTGCAGATGGCGGCCGCCGCCGCGCCGCTGGGCATTGCCGGGCTGAACGTGACGGTGAGCATCGGGCTGGCCGTGCTGCGCCCGGGCCGCGACGATCTCGCGGGGCTGCTGCGGCGGGCCGACCATGCCATGTACCGGGCCAAGCGCGCCGGCCGCGACCAGGTCTGCGACGGCGAACAGCCGCTGACCGCCGACGACCCGCTGATCGCCTGAGGCCGCGCCGGGCCGGCTTTTGCCGGATAATGGCGGCATGACAACCCGACTCAACAAACATATTGCCGAAACCGGCTTCTGCTCCCGGCGCGAAGCCGACCGCCTGATCGGCGAGCGCCGCGTCACCGTCAACGGCCGCCCGGCCGGGACCGGGGCGGTGGTCGGCGAGGGCGACATGGTGCTGGTCGACGGCCAGCCGCTGCGCGCACGCGAAGCGAAAAAGGCCGGCGGCCGCCGCCACGTGTACATCGCGCTGAACAAGCCGGTGGGCATCACCTGCACCACCGAAACCGCGGTCAAGGGCAACATCGTCGACTTCGTCGGCCATGAGCAGCGGATCTTCCCGGTCGGCCGCCTGGACAAGGATTCCGAAGGCCTGATCCTGATGACCAGCAATGGCGACATCGTCAACCAGATCCTGCGCGCCGAGAACAACCACCAGAAGGAGTACATGGTGGCGGTGAACAAGCCGGTGACCGATGAGTTCCTGCGCGGCATGGCCCGTGGCGTGCGCATCCGCGACGAAACCACGCTGCCGTGCCGGACTTCGCGCATCGCCAAGTTCGGTTTCCGGGTGATCCTGCAGCAGGGCCTGAACCGGCAGATCCGCCTGATGGCCGCCGCGTTCGACTACCGCGTCACCCAGCTGCGCCGGGTGCGGATCGACAACGTCAAGCTGGGCGCGCTCAAGCCGGGGCAGTGGCGCAACCTCACCGACGCCGAGCTGAAGGGCCTGCTGCCCAAGCAGCTGGACTGGTAAGCCTGCACTTGCGGGTAACCCGCGAACGGCTAAGCTGTGGCCAGCTCCCGGATGCGACCACCGCATGATCAAGCCCGAGAAGCCCGCCAACGAAGCCATCCGCCTGGCGGCGCTGTACCGTTACAACATCCTCGATTCGGCGAGGGAGAAGTCCTTCGACGACCTCGTCACCATTGCCAAGGCGGTCTGCGGTGCGTCGATGGCGGCGGTGACGCTGATCGACGCCGAGCGCCAATGGTTCAAGTCCATCGAGGGGGTCGACGCGCAGGAACTGCCGCGCTCTGAATCGATGTGCGGCCACGCCATCCTGCACCCGTCCGAGGTGATGGTGGTGGAGGACGCGCGCCAGGACGCACGCTTCCACGACAACCCCAACGTGACCGGCGACCCGAAGGTACGCTTCTACGCCGGCGCGCCGCTGATCAATACCGACGGGCTGGCGCTGGGCACGCTGTGCGTGTTCGACCCGCAGCCGCACCGGCTCGACCACCAGCAGACCGAGGCGCTGGCCGCGCTGTCGCGGCAGGTGATGCTGGTGATGGAGCTGCGCCGTTTCGCGCTGGACATCCAGTCGCACATGCTCGAGCGCGACGACTACGAGAAGCTGCTGGGTGAGTACCACGACGTGCTGCTGGCGCAGAACGCAGACCTGGCCGAACAGAGCCGCACCGACGTGCTCACCGGGCTGCCCAACCGCCGTGCGATGGCGGTAGCGCTGGAGGCCTCGGTGCAGGACGCCGACGGCCAGCCGCGGCAGACCGCAGTGGCGCTGGTGGATATCGACCACTTCAAGCACATCAACGACTTCAACGGCCACGCCACCGGCGACCGCGTGCTGGCCGAGCTGGGCGTGCTGCTGCGCGCGCAGTTCGCCGGGCGCGGTCTGGCCGCACGTTACGGCGGCGAGGAGTTCGTGGTGCTGATGCCCGACACCGAACTGCGCACCGCCGAACTGCAGTGCGATTTCCTGCGCATGGCGGTGGCCGACCTGCCGCTGGGGTTCCCGGTGACGGTCAGCATCGGCGTCGCGGCGCACCGTCCCGGCGATACGGTCGACCAGACGGTGGCGCGGGCCGATGCGGCGCTGTACAAGGCAAAAGGCAACGGTCGCAACCGGGTGGAAACCGCTCCGTAACGCCGGGTCCTACCCGGCTTCGTGACGCGTTCGGCCCGCTCGCACCCACTGCGACGCTGGGACGGCATTCTACGTGTTCGTAGTTACCGTTCGGACCCCGCGCATGCTCCAGACCCTGGCCATTTCCCGTTACCGCTCCCTGCACGACCTGGTCGTGCCGATGGGGCGGCTGAACCTGGTGACCGGCGACAACGGCAGCGGCAAGTCCAGCCTGTACCGTGCGCTGCGCCTGCTGGCCGATACCGCCCAGGGCGGCGTCGCGGCAGCGCTGGCCCGCGAAGGCGGGCTGGGCTCCGCGCTCTGGGCCGGCCCGGCACAGACCAGCCGGGCCATGCAGCAGGGAGAGGTGCCGGTGCAGGGCGCCGCGCGCAGCGAACCGGTGGCGCTGCGGCTGGGATTCGTCGCCGACGACTTCGGCTATGCGATCGACCTGGGCTTTCCGGTCCCCAGCAATTCGGCGTTCGCGCTCGACCCGCAGATCAAATGCGAGAGCATCTGGGCCGGGCCGTTCCTGCGCGGCAGCGCGGTGCTGGTGGAACGGCGCGGCCCGCTGGTGCGGCGACGCAACGGCCGGCACTGGGAAACCGTGGACGACCGGTTGTCAGTGTTCGACAGTCTGTTTTCGCAGCTGGCCGACCCGCAGCGCATGCCTGAAGTGCTGACCCTGCGCGAGATGATCCGCGCGTGGCGCTTCTACGACCACTTCCGCACCGACACCGGTGCACCGGCGCGGCAGTCGCCGCTGGCCACGCGCACGCCGGTGCTGGCCCAGGACGGTCGCGACCTGGCGGCGGCCTGGCAGACCATCGTCGAAGTGGGCGACGCGCAGGGCCTGGCCGAAGCGGTGGACGACGCCTTCCCCGGTGCGCAGGTCCATATCGAAGGCAGCGAAGGGCGGCTGCACCTGAAGTTCCACCAGCACGGGCTGCTGCGGCCGTTGTCGGCCGCCGAGCTGTCCGACGGGACGCTGCGCTACCTGTTGCTGATCGCGGCGCTGCACACGCCGCGACCGCCGCCGCTGATGGTGCTCAACGAACCAGAAACCAGCCTGCACCCGGACCTGTTGCCGGCGCTGGGCCGGCTGATCATCGCGGCGACTGCGCGCAGCCAGCTGTGGGTGGTGTCGCACGCCACGCGGCTGGTGGCGGCGTTGCGCGAGTCGCCGTTGTGCAATCCGATCGCGCTGGAAAAACAGATGAGCCGCACCACCCTGGTCGGGCAGGGACTGCTCGACGCGCCGGCCTGGTACTGGCCGGAGCGCTGATCAGTTGGCGATGTTGCGCGCCTCGGAGGTGCCCAGGATCTCCGGGTGCTGCACCGGCTTGCGGCGATTCAACAGCGGGTGCAGGAACACCGCACCGACGATGATCGCCACGCCGGCGTAGAACAGCGGCGTGAGTTCGCGCTGTTCGTTCAGCAGCACCACGGCCAGCAGGATCGCGTAGACCGGCTCCAGGTTGGTCACCAGCTGCACGGTGTAGGCACTGAGGTGGCGCAGCGCGACCAGCGCCAGCGCAAACGGCAGCAGCGTGCACACCCCGGCCAGGACCAGCAGCAGCATGCTGTCGCGCAGGTCCGGCACCACCCACAACGGGCTGGCCAGCGCCGGCAGCAGGAACGGTAGCAACGGCGCCAGCAGGGTCAGGGTCACGGTACCGGCACCGAGTTCCACCGCGGTCACGGTGAGCGGGTCGGCGTGGCTGACCAGGCGCTTGTTGAGCGACCCGAAGATCGCCACCAGCAGCGCCGACATCGCACCGACCAGCACGCCCAGGCGCATGCCATCGGGCACGCCGCCGACCACCATGCCAACCCCCGGCAGCACCGCGATGCCGAAGGCCAGTTCGCGCAGCTGGAACGGGCGCTTGGCCACCCACGGTTCGATCACCGCGGTGAACACCGGGGCCAGCGCGATGCAGGTGGCGGCCACCGAGGCGTTGGCCAGCTTCACCGCGCCATAGAAGGTCAGCCAGTGCAGCGCGACCAGTGCGCCCACCCCGCAGTAGCCGGCAAACAGGGCCGGCGACAGCTGGCGCAGTCCGCGCCAGACGCGCGGCAGCAGCGCCAGCATGGCCACCACCAGCAGCATGCGCCACCACACCAGCGGCAGCGCGGGCAGGGAAATCAGCTTGCCGAGGATGGCGGTGATGCCCCACAGCAGCACGCAGAAGTGGATTTGCAGCAGGGCTTTGCGGGTGTCGGTCATCGGCATCCGCCCATTGTCCGCGAATGGCCTGGGCCGCGCCATCCACGCAGGGCGTGGATCTACCCGCCGACGCCTTCCAACTGCATGCGCAACGCCACCGCCGCCCCCGGGTTGCGCTGCTTGGCCGCGCCAATGAACAGCACGTACACCTCCCGTGGCGCACCCGCTTTCGCGGCGGGCAGCACGTGCGGCAGGTCCGGATTGTCCCCGCCCCGTGCCCAGCGCATCGCGCGCAGGCACCACTGTTCCAGCGTGCGTTGCGGGTACCCCGCGCGCAGGTTGGCGCGCGACTGCATCAGCCGGGCATAGATGAAGTCCGCCGTGGGGTCGGCAAAGCTCGGGTACTCCTTGGAACCGCTGAAGACCAGCGCGGCGTTGTGCGCACGCGCCACCGCCAGCAGCTCGGGCGTCCACGCTGCCGGATTGCGCACCTCGAGCGCGTGCTGCAGGGTGCGGCCGTCGGCCTGCTTCGGCAGGGCGTCCAGGAAACGGTCGAACTCCTCCGCGCCGGCGGGATGGCGGTCGGCGAACTGCCAGAGCAGCGGGCCCAAGCGGTCCTGCAGTGCGCTGATGCCCTCGATGAAGCTTTCCGCACGCGCGCCGGCCTCGACCAGGTCATGCCGTTGGGTGATCGTGCGCGGCGCCTTGGCCGAGAAGCGGAACCCCGGTGGCGTCTGCTCGCGCCACTGTGCGTACACCGCCGGCTTCTGTGCGCGGTAAAAGGTGCTGTTGATCTCGATGCAGCCCAGCTGCCGGCTGGCATGCGCCAGCTCTTCGCGTTGCGGCATGCCGGCCGGGTAGAAGGTGCCGCCGCGCCAGGCCGGGAACACCCAGCCGCCGATACCGGTGCGGATCGGCCCGGGCGCCCCCTGCTTCAAACGCTGGCCTCCTTCCACGGGTCGTAGCTGCCGAACCACCACAGGTGGCCTTCCAGGTCGCGGCAGGCATAGCCACGGCCGCCGTAGTCCTGGCTGGCGATGGGAATCACGATCTCGGCGCCGGCCGCGAACGCCCGAGCGTGGTGGGCATCGGCGTCGGTCACGATCACGCAGGCGCTCTGGGTTTCGCGGTGGCCGATCTCGTCGGGCTGGACCACCCACTTGCCCCATTCGCCGCCGTTGTCGACCGACCCGAGCATGATCATGCCGCGGCCGTACACCAGCTGGGCGTGGTAGACGATGTCGCCTTCGGCATACACGGCCTGTGCGGTGAATCCGAACGCTTTCTCCAGCCACGCGATGGCGGCATGGGCGTCGCGGTAGCGCAGGCAGGGAATGATGGTGGAACCGGCATCGGGGGGCGTGGTCATGGGGGACTCCGGGTGGACGGCTTCTGGCACAGGCGAGCCTGCGACCGCCCGCGTTACCATCGTGCGAAACCTCGACGTCCCTGCAACACGCAACCGGAGACACTGTTTGAACACATCCTGGATCGGAGGCCTCGTGCTGCTGGCATGCGCACCCCTGGCGTCGGCCGCCGTGCCGGCCGAACTGCAGCGGCTGGACGCCACCGTGGAACGCGTGCGCAGCCAGTTCGACGTGCCCGGCATCGCCGTGGCGGTGGTCAAGGACGGCCAGGTGGTACTGGAACGCGGCTACGGCGTGCGCACGCTGGGCGAGCCGGATCCGGTCGAAGCCGACACGCTGTTCGCGATCGCCTCCAACACCAAGGCGTTCACCGCGACCTCGCTGAACCTGCTGGCCGAGCAGGGCAAGCTGAAGATGGACGACCGGGTGATCGACCACCTGCCGTCGTTCCGCATGTCCGATCCGTACGTGACCGGCGAGATGCGCATCCGCGACCTGCTCGCGCACCGCAGCGGGCTGAGCCTGGGGGCGGGCGACCTGCTGTTCTGGCCGACCACCACCTACAGCAATGCCGAAGTGGTGCAGCGCCTGGGCAAGGTGCCGCTGAAGGCCGGCTTCCGCGACCGCTACGCCTACGACAACATCCTGTATGCGGTGGCGCAGCAGGTGATCGAGAAGGTGTCGGGCCAGTCCTATGCCGATTTCCTGCAGCAGCACATCTTCACCCCGGTCGGGATGACCGGCACCCGCTTCAATGCGGACCACCTCCAGAAGGGCGACAAGCCTGCCACCGGGCACGCCAAGTTCGACTTCACCGAGCTGCGTACGGTGGCGCCGCTGACCTGGTCCAACAACGCCGGTGCCGGCGGGATCTACTCCAGCGTGCACGACATGGCACGCTGGATGCAGGTGCAGCTGGCGCAGGGCAAGCTGGAAAACGGCACGCCGCTGTTCAGCCCCAAGACCCAGCAGGCGATGTGGCAGGTGATCACCCCGCAGGTGGTGCCCGAGCCGAGCGTGCCGGCGCTGGCGGCCGCGCGCCCGAACTACGTCGGCTACGGCGAAGGCTGGAGCCTGAGCGACTACCGTGGGCAGAAGCTGGTCTGGCACACCGGTGGCTGGCCGGGCATGGTGTCGCGGGTGACCCTGGTACCGGGGAAGAATCTGGGCGTGGTGGTGCTGACCAACCAGGAAGTGGGCGCGGCGTTCAATGCGGTGACCATGGCGGTGCTGGACGCGTACCTGGGTGCGCCGGACACCGACTGGGTGGCGGCGTATGCGGCGGCGGTGGCCAAGGCGCAGGACAAGGCCGACGAGGGCTGGGCGGCGCACCAAGCGGCCCGCGACCCGAAGTCGACGCCGTCGCTGGCGCTGGGTGGCTACGCCGGTACCTACCGCGACCCGTGGTATGGCGAAGTGTTCGTGGAGCAGCGCGGCAAGGCGCTGCGCCTGCGCTTCGGCAAGACCGCGCAGCTGGTGGGGACGATGGAGCACTGGCAGCACGATACGTTCATCGTGCGCTGGGACGACCGTTCGCTCAATGCGGACGCGTTCGTGAATTTCAGCCTGGACCCGGACGGCAAGGTGCGCGAGGTGCGCATGCAGCCGGTGTCGTCGTTGACCGACTTCAGTTTCGATTTCCAGGACCTGGTGTTGACCCCGGTGCGCACCGACGCCGCCAAATGAACGGCGTGTTGCGGGGGTGAAAACAAACGGCAGGCCGCGGTGGGATAATCGCGGCCTGTCTGTTTTCCGGGAAAGGGAATGTTCCGCTGGTTCGAGTCGCTGATTCCGGTGTTTCCGCCGACCGACGCGCGCATGCCGCCGCGCCGGGTGCTGCCGTTCTACATCCACTACCTGCGCCCGGTCTGGCCGGTGCTGCTGGCGACGCTCATCGCGGGGCTGCTGCTGGCGCTGGTGGAAGTGGCGATGTTCGATTTCCTGGGCCGCATCGTGGACATGGTGAGCGAGCAGCCGGACGCGGGCTTCTTCGCGCGGCATGCCGATTCGCTGCTGTGGATGGCGGCGATCACGCTGGTCGCGCGGCCGGTGCTGGTGGGGCTGCACAACCTGCTGGTCAACCAGGCGATCGTGCCGGGGCTGAGCAACCGTTCGCGCTGGTTGATGCACAACTATGTGGTGCGGCAGAGCCTGTCGTTCTTCCAGAACGACTTTGCGGGCAGCATGGCGAACCGGGTGATGCAGACGGGGACGTCGCTGCGCGAGTCGGCGGTGCAGATGGTGGATTCGCTGTGGTACATCGTGGTGTACACAGGCACGGCGCTGTACCTGTTCGCACAGGCGGACTGGCGGCTGATGATTCCGCTGGTGCTGTGGCTGGGTGCGTACGTGGCGATCATGGTGTACTTCGTGCCGCGCGCGAAGCAGCGGGCGTGGATCGCGTCGGAAGCGCGGTCGAAGGCGATGGGCCGGATCGTGGATGGCTACACGAACATTCCGACGCTGAAGCTGTTCGCGCACGGTGGGCGCGAGCAGGCCTACGTGGCGGAGGCGATCGAGGAGCTGGCGGTGAAGCATCGCCGGCAGACGCGGATCACGACGAGCCTGGACCTGACCATTTCGATCGTGAACGGGTTCCTGATCACGGGCACTTGCGGGCTGGCATTGTGGCTGTGGAGCCACGGCAACATCACGGTGGGGGCGATCACGCTGGCGACGGGGCTGGTGATCCGGATCCACAACATGTCGGGCTGGATCATGTGGACGATCAACGGGATCTTCGAGGACATCGGAACGGTGCAGGACGGGATCACGACGATCTCGCAGCCGCTGAGCGTGCAGGACCGCGCAGACGCGGTGCCGCTGGTGGTGGGCGAGGGCGGGGTGGAGTTCGACGACATCCACTTCCATTACGGCAAGAAGGGTGGGGTGATCGCGGGGCTGGACCTGGTGGTGAAGCCGGGCGAGAAGATCGGTCTGGTGGGCCCGTCGGGTGCGGGCAAGTCGACGCTGGTGAACGTGCTGCTGCGGTTGTACGACCTGGAAAGCGGGCAGATCCGCATCGACGGGCAGGACATTGCGGCGGTGACGCAGGAAAGCCTGCGCCGGCAGATCGGGGTGGTGACGCAGGACACGTCACTGCTGCACCGGTCGATCCGCGACAACCTGTTGTACGGTCGGCCGGACGCGACGGAGGAACAGCTGCACGCGGCGGTGGCGAAGGCGCGCGCGGCAGGCTTCATCGAGACGCTGCGTGACGGCGAGGGCCGGCAGGGATACGACGCGCATGTAGGCGAGCGCGGGGTAAAACTGTCGGGTGGCCAGCGCCAGCGCATCGCGATTGCGCGGGTGCTGCTGAAGGACGCGCCGATCCTGGTGCTGGACGAGGCAACCTCGGCGCTGGATTCGGAAGTGGAAGCTGCGATCCAGGAGAACCTGGACGAGTTGATGGCGGGCAAGACGGTGATCGCGATTGCACACCGCCTGAGCACGATCGCGCGCATGGACCGGCTGGTGGTGATGGACCAGGGCCGGATCGTGGAAACCGGCACGCACGCCGAACTGGTGGCTGCGGGTGGCCTGTACGCACGCCTGTGGGCGCGGCAGACCGGCGGGTTTGTTGCGGCGGACGAAGCGTAGAGCTGCGGTTGCATGGAATCGCGTAGAGCCGGGCTCTGCCCGGCTGCTGTTGGATTCAGGCGAACAGCCGTCGTTTGCACGGTGTCCCCGGCTTGGGCCGCCCGGTGCCGGTTTGCGGGGTCGCCGCAAGTACGTCCGTGTAGGCTAAGCGGACGCCATCCATGGCGCCGATTCCCCCGCAAACCGACCCCGGTCGACCCTTTGACAGTGGGTCGGTGGCCACGGAAAAAGCAGGGGCCGATCATCTCAATGCGTCACCGGGCGCGGATGATTTCACGGCAGTCGTTTGGGAACCGACCCTACCAAAGCGGGCCAGCGCACGGTTTCGCCCGCGCGTAGGGACACGCCATGCGTGTCTGATTTCCCCACCGCACACAACCATGTATGGGGGCGGCCGCCGGGTAGCCCCCGGAGGGACGCTAGAAAACATGGATGTTTTCTAGCAGCCCCCATGGACGGGTTCACGGCGTGTCTCGGAGCGGGGCTGCCCGGCGGCCGCCCCAGCACGTACCAGGGAGACGCTGCTGTTCGCAGAGGAATCGAACGCACACCATCAACAAAAAACGGCCCGGTTCTCACCGGGCCGTTTGCATTCTCAGAACCTGCCAGCCATCACTCGATCGGCTGGTCCAGCATCAGCTGGCGGGCGAAGCGCACCGGCGGGGCGCCGTAGGACAGCATCTGGTCGTGGTAGGCCTTCAGGTTGAACTTGTCGCCCTGCTTTTCCTGCACGGCCTTGCGGGTGTCGAAGTGTTCCTGCGCACCGACGAAGTAGGTCGGCAGCTGTGCGGAGGTCAGCTGTGCACGCACCCACTTGCCCGAGGCTTCGCTTTCCTGCTGGAAGGCGTCGTGGGTCATCAGCTGCATGGCCTGTTCGCGGGTCCAGTTGTCCACGTGCACGCCCTGGTCCAGGATCGCGTTGGAAATGGTGCGCAGGTAGAACTTCAGCTGCACCAGGTGGAACAGCGGGTCGTTGTCCAGGTAACCCTGCTCCTGCATCATCCGCTCGGTGTAGACCGCCCAGCCTTCGGCGAACAGGCCCGAACGCAGCACGGCACGCAGCGTCGACGGGAACTTGCCCGAATGCCAGCCTTCCAGGTAGTGGCCCGGGGTGCCTTCGTGGATGCTCAGCAGGTGGATCATGCGGCTGTTGTATTCGCGCAGGAACGAGTCGACCTGCTTGTCGGTCCAGTCGTCCGGAATCGGCGACACCGCGTAGAAGGTCTTCAGGTTCTTGTCGAGCGGGCCCGGCGAGTCGCAGTAGGCCACGGCCACGCCGCGCTGGAACTCCGGCATCAGGATGATGTCGACCGGCGCGTCGGGCAGGGTCATCAGGTCGTGCTTGCGCACGAACTCGGTGGACTGGGCCAGCGCGGCCTTGGCGTCTTCAACCACCTTGTCGCGTGCCGGCTTGTCGGCGTAGGCCAGTTCCAGCGCGGCTTCGATTGCCGCCTGCTGCTGCGCATCGGTCGGGTTGGCCGGCAGTTCCGGGGCACCCGGCTTGTCCTTCAGCACCGTCTGCGCGATGCCGTACATGTCCTGGCGCACGCGCTTGAGTTCTGCACGCGCGCGCTCGCCGATCTCGGCGCGCGACAGCGAGGAATTCAGCGCGAACTTCAGCTTCTGGTCGTACAGCTCGGCGCCGATGCGGAAGTCGCCCTTGGCGTTCGGCACCAGGGTCTTGTCCAGCCAGGTCTGCTGCTCGTCCACGGCCTTCTTCAGGCCGTCGATGGCCGCCTGCAGGCGCTTGCCGTCTTCGGCCGGCAGTTCGCCGATGTGCGGGGTGATGAAGGTGTCGACGATGCTGAGGATGCCGCGGTTCTGCTTGGCCACGGTTTCGGCGTGGATCTTCGGCACGCGCGCCGGATCCAGGTTCTCGCGGGCCTGGGCGAAGATCTGCGGCAGCTTTTCCATGCGCGCGGTGGCCGACTTCAGGCGCTCGGGCAGCGGCGCGAACTCGCGTGCCATCAGGCCGTACAGCGCGCTGCCGGCGGCACCGTTGTAGATCTGCGGGTCCCACTTGGAGGACTGCAGCACCTCGGCGGTCCAGATTTCCTGCTGCAGCTGGTTGCGCAGGATGGCGGCGTCGACCTGGTTCTCGCGGCCGAGCTTGCTGACGTCGATCTGGTCCAGTTCGCCGAGCAGGCCCTTGTAGGCGGTCAGCATCTTCTGCTGGCCGGCAGCGCTCAGGTCGTCGATCTCGCTGTCGTAGCGGTGGTCGCCGATCTGGGTGGCGCTGATCGGGGACAGCTGCATCCAGGTGTCCAGGGCGCGCTTGGAGAGGTCGGCGAAGCGGGCATCGACGGCGGCGTCGGCGGCCGGGGCGGCAGCCTCGGTACCGGCCGGGGCGGTGGGGGCGTCGGCCTGCTGGCAGCCACCCAGGGCGGCGATCAGGGCGAGGGCGAGAAGATGCTGGCGCATCGGCGATCCTGTGCTGTGGTCAATCAGCCAGCATAGGCGGCCCGGCGGGGTGCCGCCCGTGCCATTGGATTACCATGGCGCTTTCCAGACCGGCGGGTGGTGCCATGCAGTACCAGGGAGGCTGTCACTGTGGAAACATCGCATTCACGTTGGAAGCGGCAGAGCCGATCACCGAAGCGATGGACTGCAACTGCTCGCTGTGCCGCAAGCGGGGCGGGCTGCTCTGGTTCGGGCCGCGCGCCGCGCTGAGCCTGACCACGGACCCGGCGGCGGTCAGTACCTACCAGTTCAACCAGCGCCACCTGGAGCACCATTTCTGCGCCGCATGCGGCGTGGCGCCCTTCAGTGAGGGCGTCGACCCGCGCAGCAACCAGGCGATGGTGGCGGTGAACGTGCGTTGCCTGCCGGAGGTGGACCTGGAAGGGTTGAAGATCAGCCATTACGACGGAGCGAAAGTTTGAAGACAGGGACGCGCTGGCGCGGATGCGCCGTGGCAGGGATGGTGGTTCTGGCGCTGGCGGGTTGCGGCAACAAAGAGCAGTACCCGTCGCTTGCCGCAAAAATGGAATCGGGAGCCGTGGCCTCGCCGGAGGGCGCGTCGTTGGCCTACGAGCACGAGGTTGACGTGAAGCTGGATGCCGCGCAGATCGGTCCGCGCGTGAAGCAGATCAGCGAGGCGTGCCAGGCCAGCCGCTTCGGCGACTGCGCGGTGCTGCAGGTGGGCCAGCAGGGCGGGGAGTATCCGAGCGGATCGATCCGGGTGCGGATCGCGCCGAAGGGCGTTGAACCGCTGATCGGGTTGGCCGGGGCGGGGGGCGATGTTGCGTCGCGCAACACCCAGGCCGAGGACCTCGCCCAGCAGGTGGCGGACACGGCACTGACCCAGGCGCGACTGCGCAAGGAACACGAACGCCTGCTGGCGTACCAGGACGACAAGGGGATCAAGGTCGCCGATCTGCTGGTGATCACCCAACGCCTTTCGGAAATCGAGGCCGGGCTGGAGCAGGCCAACAAGGAGGCGGCCAACCATCGGCGACGGATCGATACGCAGCTGTTGACGGTGCGCTTCGAGGCGCCGTCCGGCCAGCGCAGCCGCAGCGAGATAGGCGAGGCGTTCAGCGAATTCGGGGCGACCCTGACCAGTAGCGTGGCGTTCGTGATCCGGGCGGTGGCGGCGCTGCTGCCGGTAACGCTGGTGCTTTGGCTGGTGGGCTGGGTTGCACTCAAGCTGTGGCGGCGTCGTCGCCGGAACATCGCCACGCACTAACGTGGCTTCAGCCAGCGCACCTCCGCGTGGAGGTGCGCGCTGCCATCGTCAGCCTTCGTCTTCCTCGTACTCCACGAACACATCCAGCTCGCGGGCGAGCACTTCCACGGCATCGCGTACGCGCTGGGTGGTGTACTCGTTGCCGACCTCTACTTCGAGCTCGTGGGTGCCGGGTCCGATGTCGTCGGACAGGCCGGCGGAGCTGGAATCGTCGTCGTCCATGTGCGGCATCAGGTCATCGGTTTCTTCGACATGCTCGATGCCGTCGATGCTCTGCAGCAGGTCGGCGATGGCGCGGGCATCGTCTTCGGTGCCGGTGATCCGGATACGCAGCATGGCCATGGGGGACGTCTCTGGGAAGGGAATTCCAGCCTAGCCAGCGGGTGGACAAGGGCAGGTGAGGAACGACCTGCCGCAGGTGCTTCTGTTCAGTCGCGCGCAATCCCCATCAATTCTTCAGGCAGCGCGGGTATCGGCGTGCGGTCGTCCTGCGCTTCGCGTTTGAGCCAGTCCATGAACGCGACGGCGGTGGGACTGAGCGGGCGGTGCTCGGGATGCACGATGTAATAGGCGTAGCGCGCTTTCAGCGCGGGCCCTGGCAGTCGCACCAGTTCGTAACGTTGCAGGTAGGGCTGGGCGATGTGCTTGCGCGCGAGGACGGCGCCGATGCCGTAGACGGCGGCGCGCATGGCGTCGGTGCTGTCGCTGAAGGTGTGCTGGGCGGGCAGGTCGAGGCCACGCACGCCGGCGGCGCGGAACCAGTCGCGCCAGCCCTGCGGTGACATGTCGCTGACCAGCGGGAGGCTGGCGATCTCAGCGGGCTCGCGCAGGGCGGAGACGCCGGGCAGGGCAGGTGAGGCGACGGGGCAGAGTTCGTCGTCCATGAGGTGGTGGGCGGTGAGCCCGGGCCATTGGCCAAGGCCGTAGCGGATGCCGAGTTCCGGGCCGTTCTCGTCGAAGCGCAGCAGTTCGCTGCTGGTCTGCAGTTGGATGCGCATGCGCGGGTGGAGGCGGGTGAAGCGCGGCAGGCGGGGCACCAGCCAGCAGTAGGAGAGGGAGCGGAGGGTGGTGATGCGCAGGGGAACGATGTCGGCCTGGGGGTGCAGGTTGCCGGCGACGGCATTGAGGTCGCTGAGCGCGGCGGCGGCGGCGTCGGCGAGCTGGCGGCCTTCGGCGGTGAGGCGTACGCCACGCGCCTGGCGCTGGAACAGGACGGTGCCTAGGAGGGATTCGAGGCGGCGCACGTGGTGGCTGACGGCGCTGGCGGTGAGGTGCAGTTCTTCGGCGGCGTGGGCGAAGTTCTGGTGGCGGGCGGCGACGGCGAACACGCCGAGGGCGGGCAGCAGGGCGGGGCGCAGGATCATCGGCAAGACCCAAATCTGATTTGTGGCTGGCACCGATACTACGCGCTTGCGAGGCTTGGGGCGCAGGCGGATGCTGTAGATCTTCCCCCGGAGCCTTCGCCATGTTGCTGCCCGTCGTATTGCCGTGTGTTGGTGGTGTTGTTTCGAGCGGGGGCCGCCCGTGAGCGCGGATCTGGCCGGTACGGCTGCCCGCGACTGGCGGACGCCGCTGGAGCTGACCCTGCTGGGGGCGATCTGGGGCTGTTCCTTCCTGTTCATGCGGGTGGCGGTGCCGTCGTTCGGGCCGTACGCGCTGGTGGAGGTGCGGCTGCTGCTGGGGGCGCTGGTGCTTCTGCCATTCCTGTGGAAGGCGCGTGCGCAGTTCCCGGCGCGTCGCTGGCGCTGGCTGGTGCCGATCGGTCTGATCAATTCGGCGATCCCATTCGTGCTGTTCGCGTGGGCGGCGCAGCGTGCGCCGGCGGCGATCGGGGCGATCTGCAATGCGATGACGGTGTTGTTCGCGGCGTTGATCGCGTTCCTGTTCTTCGGTGAAAAGATCGGCATGCGCCGTGCGATCGCGCTGCTGGTGGGCTTCACCGGGGTGGTGGTGCTGGCGACGGCCAAGGTGTCAGGACTGAGCATCGGCGCGGCGGTGATCGCCGGTTCGCTGGCGGCGTTGCTGTACGGGCTGGGGGTGAACCTGGTGAAGCGCCACATGACGGGTTTGCCGCCGGCGGCATCGGCGGGTGCAACGCTGGGCAGCGCGGCGCTGGTGATGCTGCCGCTGGCGCTGACGCACTGGCCGGAGGCACCCATTCCTGTGGTTTCGTGGGCGTGCGCGATCGCGCTGGGCGTAGTCTGCACCGGCTTCGCCTTCCTGATGTTCTACCGCCTGATCGCCCGCATCGGCCCGGCGCGCGCTTCCACCGTCACCTATCTCGTGCCGATGTTCGGTGCGCTGTTCGCCTGGATGTTCCTGGGCGAGCCGGTGACGCTGGCGATGCTGATCGCAGGCGCGTTGATCCTGGGCAGCGTCGCGGTCTCACAGCGTTCGCGGTAGAGCCGTAGAGCTGGGCTATGCCCAGCTGCTCTTGATTGCACGGCGTCGCCTGGCGCCGGGCTGCGCCCGGCTTCATGCATCTGGACGAACAGCCCAGGGCTGCCTGGTATCCCTGGTCAGGGCCGTCGGGTGCGGGTTTGTGGGGGACGCTGCAAGTACGTCCATGTAAGCTCATCGCCGCTTGCACGTGTGCGCTGTCCTGCGCACACGGCAAGACCGGGGTTGGGCTCCTGCCCACCCCGTCGGGCGCATGCGCCCGACCCATGCGGCTCGTGCCCGCTCAAACCCACCCCCGCCGACCCTTCGACAGGTTGTCGCGGGTCACGGGAAAAGCCGGTGTGTCGACCGATGGTCGACACGAATGCGGGCGTCGTTGGTCTGCAGCTGACACGCATGGCGTGTCACTACGAGTCGGGCATGCTCCGGTAGGGTTGGTTCCCAAACAACCGCCGTGAAATCATCCGCGCCCGATAACGCATGGAGATGATCGGCATCGCAACGTCGGCCAACGGGCGACCCCCCGCGTTTCCCGTGGCCACCGGCCCACTGTCGAAGGGTCGCCCGGGGTCGGTTTGCGGGGGAATCGGCGCCATGGATGGCGTCCGCTTAGCCTACACGGACGTACTTGCGGCGACCCCGCAAACCGGCACCGGGCGGCCCAAGCCAGGGAACGCCTTGCACCTGCGGCTGTTCGCCTGAATCCAACAGCAGCCGGGCAGAGCCGCGCCGCAGCCGCAATGACGCGTCCAACCGATGAACGCGTCGCCACGCGCCATTGCAACGAATGACCCGGCGCTACGGCCCTTACCGCACCGGCACCGGAATGTTGCACAGATCGATATGCCCCGCTGCACGCTTGTAGAAATCGTCCACGCGGTTGCGGCGCGCTTCCACCGTGTCGGTGAACGTCTTTGAATCGGTGCGCAGCACCTGCAGCGTCGGTCGCTGCGCTTCGGGCAGGTCGCTCACGCGCTGGATCGAAGTGATCGGCGTGCGCTGCGCAGCGTCCGCGTAGAAACCCATCGGCGCCGGCCCGCGCGGCAGCGCGCTGAGCAGTTCCATGCCCTTGAGCACGCGCCCCACCACCGTGATGTTGCGGTCCAGCTGGCGCGGCGACTGCCCGGTGACCACGTACAGCTCCGCACCGATGCTGCTGTCTTCCTCGTTGTTGCGGCCCGCGCCCAGCGCACCGTAACAATGCGCCAGCCACGTCTTCCCGTCCGCCTTGTCCTGGCCCACCGCGAACCCGTCCACGAAACCGGTCTGGTCCGCCCAGCCGTCGCGGTCCGGCAACACCGTGACCTTCAGACCCTTGCTGTCGCGCTGGAACTCTGCCGGCAGCTTGCGCTTGGCACTGCCCAGCGGCTTCGCCTTCGCTGCATCGTCCGCGTCCGCGTCGCCGAACTGCACCACGAAATTGTCCTGCGCCCGGTAGATGCTCTCGCCGTCCCAGAAGTGCTCGTGCGCCAGCGTCTGGATGTTCGCCACGTGCTGCGGCGCGAACGCCGGCGCCAGCTCGATCACCACCTGGCCCGCCGCCAGGTTCATCACCAGCAGGTTGGCCGGGTCCGGCGTGCGCCAGTCGCTGTCCGGCGACGCCTCCAGGATCTGCTGGGCACTGCGGTAGGGCGTGGCGGCCGTAGCGAGGGTCGGCAGGAAGCAGGCGAGAGCGAGGGCGAGCAGCGCAGGACGGCGTGGCGACATGGCAGGGCCTTTCTGGAAGTAGCCCCGATTCTGGCTCAGAAGCTCCGCCGCCAGGTAGTGCCGGCCGCCGGCCGGCTCCTCAGAACGCGTCCGGCAGCCCGTGGAGCCGGCCGCTGGCCGGCACTACGGGTTCCCCCCACCCACCCGGCAGGGTGACTAACGGCACGTTCGCTATAGCTGACTTCACACTAGTGTTGACTCCACGCTAGCTGGAGATCGCCATGAGCGACCACGAGGTCCACCTCAAGAAGTTCCAGAAAGAGCTCAGCGCCGGCACCGTTTCGCTGGCGTTGCTGGCGGTGCTCGCTCGTACCGGCGAGCCCCTGTATGGCTACCTGATTGCCAAGGAGCTCGAGCGCGTCGGCGAAGGCGTGCTCAGCGGCAAGCAGAGCGCGCTGTACCCGGTGCTGCGCAACCTGGAAGGCGCCGGCCTGCTCGAGAGCCAGATCGAACCGTCGGTGGCCGGGCCACCGCGACGTTACTACCGCATCAACGAACGCGGCCGGCAGGTCCTGGAGCAGTGGACCCAGGCCTGGCGTGCCACCCGAGATTCCGTCGATTCCGTGCTGGAAGGGGTACTGCAATGAACGAACAGAGCATGGCGGGCGTGGGCCTGCCCACCACCATCGGGCAGTACCTGGCGCAGCTGCGCGCTGCCCTGCACGACGCCGACCCGGCGATGGTGCAGGACGCGCTGTATGACGCCGAGGAATACCTGCGCTCGGAGCTGGCCGCCCAGCCCGGCCGCAGCGAAGCCGAGGTCATCGCCGACGTCGCCGGCAGCTATGGCGCGCCGGAAGAGGTGGCCGAGATCTACCGCGAAACCGAAATCACCGTGAACCGCGCGCTGCGCACTCCCAGTGCCAGCATCCGTCCGATCGCGCGGGTGGTTCCCGCCCAGGTCGCGCCCGGGGCTGCCGCCGCAGCGGCCGCTGCGGGTGAGGTTCCGCCGGTGGACCGCGTGCCGCCGCCGCCGCGTTCGGCGCTGGCCCGGTTCTTCGGCGTCGCACTGGAACCGCGCACTTACGGCTCGCTGTTCTACATGCTGCTGTCGCTGGCCACCGGCACGTTCTTCTTCACCTGGGTGATCACCGGCCTGTCGATGTCGCTGGGCCTGCTGATCCTGATCATCGGCATTCCGCTGACCGTGCTGTTCTTCGGTTCGGTACGCGGCCTGGCGCTGCTGGAAGGGCGCCTGATCGAAGTCCTGCTCGGCGAACGCATGCCGCGCCGGCCGCGTTACTCCGACCGCAGCCGCACCTGGCTGCAGCGGATCGGCGACATGTTCACCGACGGACGCACCTGGCTGACCATGCTGTATTTTGTGCTGATGCTGCCGCTGGGCATCCTGTACTTCACCGTCGCCGTGACCCTGCTCTCGGTGTCGCTGGCCTTCATCTGGGCACCGGTGGCGGCGATGTTCGCGCTGGACGGCGTGCCCGGGCTGTACATCGACGGGACCGTCACCACGCTGCCGCTGTGGACCACGCCGGCGTTCGCGGCACTGGGCGTGGTGATCCTGTTCTGCACCATGCACCTGGCGCGCTTCATCGGCCACCTGCACGGGCAGATGGCGAAACACCTGCTGGTGCGCCTGTAACAATCGGCGGGTGACGACCCACGGTCGTCACCCGCTACGATTTCTTACCCCGCTTTCTTGCGGATCGGGGTCACGTTGCTGGCGGCCTTGGCCGCCTTCTTCGGCTTTGCCGCCGCCCGCGCATTGGCCGCGAAGAAATCGCGGACCTTCGGGTACACCGTTTCGCGCCAGCGGCGACCGCTGAAGATGCCGTAGTGGCCCGCGCCTTCAACGATGAAATGCTCGCGGCGATCGGCCGGGATGCCGGTGCACAGTTCCTGCGCCGCTTCGGTCTGGCCGAGGCCGGCGATGTCGTCCAGCTCGCCTTCGATGCTCAGTAGCGCGGTGCCGGTGATCGCACCCGGATCGACGCGTTCGCCCTGCACATACCACTCGCCGCGCGGCAGCAGGAATTCCTGGAAGACCACGCGGATGGTGTCCAGGTAGTAGCGGGCCGGCATGTCCAGTACCGCGTTGTACTCGTCGTAGAAGCGGCGGTGCGCGTCCGCGTCTTCCATGTCGCCCTTCACCAGGTCGGCATAGAAATCCCAGTGCGAACTGAAATGGCGGCTGGGGTTCATCGACAGGAACCCGGCGTGCTGCAGGAAGCCCGGGTACACGCGGCGACCCGCGCCCGGGTAGCCCGGCGGCACGGTGTGGATGACGTTGTTCTCGAACCACGACAGCGGGTTCTGCGTGGCCAGGTTGTTCACTGCGGTGGGACTGCAGCGCGCATCGATCGGGCCGCCCATCATCACCAGCGAACGCGGCGTGGGTTCGCCGCGGCTGGCCATCAGCGACACGGCGGCCAGCACCGGCACGGTCGGCTGGCACACGCTCACCACGTGCAGCTTTTCAGCGCCGAGGTGGCGGATGAATTCCTGCACGTAGGCGATGTAGTCGTCCAGGCCGAACTCGCCTTCGCTGCCCGGCACCATGCGCGCGTCCACCCAGTCGGTGACATACACGCGGTGGTCGCGCAGCAGCGTGCGCACGGTGTCGCGCAGCAGCGTGGCGTGATGCCCCGACAGCGGCGCCACCACCAGCACGAACGGCTGGTTGAGCATGGTGTTGAGCTGGTCGGCCTCGTTGCTGTGACGCTTGAAGCGCAGCAGCTTGCAGAACGGCTTGGTGACCTCTTCGTGGACCACGATCGGCACGCGCTCGCCGTCGACCTCGATTTCGTTGATGCCCCACTCGGGCTTCTCGTAATCCTTGCCGATACGATGGAACAGCTCGTTCACCGCCGCCAGGCGGTCGGCACCGGGCATCTGCGACCACCAGTGACCCTGGTTGGCGAAGAACTTGGCATTGGCCTGGGCCTGGTGCACCCACGGGGCGAGCATGTTGCGGGTCAATTCATGCAGTTGGTAAAGCATGACGTCCGAATATGTATGGTCTTATGTTGCCGCGCAGCATATAGCAACCGGGGCAGAAGCGCCTTAATAGGCGTCAGTCGCATTTGGGTATGCGACCGGTGGGATCAACCGGCACGCTCGAGGGCGGCTGCGTGGCCCGCCAATGCCGGCGACAACCAGCAATGCGACCCCAGCGCGGTGAACCCCTCGGCCTTCAGATTGCGCCGGTACCAGGCTGCCGGGCGTGCCTGGAAGCCCTCGTGGTCGCCTTCGAACTCGTCCTCGGCGGTGAACGCCTCCAGGAACGCCACGCCGGCGGTGAGCTCGGCGAAGCCGGCCAGCGCCGGGCGCAGCTCGCGGCTGGGCACGTAGTGCATCACGTCGGCACAGACCAGCAGGTCCACCGGCGCGCAGGGCCGCAGCCAGGCGAAGTCGCCCACCGTTGCCGGATGCAGGTTGCGGCTGCGCCCGTAGCGCTGCACCGCATACGCGCTGCTGTCGAAACCCATGTACTGCACGCGCGGGCGCAGCTTGAGCAGCGGCGCGCGCCAGGCGCCTTCGCCGGCGCCGATGTCCAGCACGCTGCGGATCGGCCGTTCCAGGTAGTACTCGGCACTGGCCACGGCCAGCGCGACCTTGCGCGCCAGGCGCGCCGCGCCACCGGTCTGGTCGGGCTGGTACCAGAGCTTGAAATAGGCCTGGTCGTAGGTCTTGGACATGGAAGCGGTGGGCCGGAACGGAAACGGAGGCCATGGTACCGCGCTGCGTCAAAGCGTCGCGCATGCGCGTGCGCGGGGAATCGTCCAGAATGAACGACATCCCAAGCCAGCCGCCGGAGCAAGCGCATGCAGTCCTACTACTGGGTCAAGACCTTCCACCTGGTGTTCGTGGTGGCGTGGATGGCGTCGGTGTTCTACCTGCCGCGGATCCTGGTCAACCTGAGCGAGACCGCGGGCCAGCTGCCGGTGATCGAGCGGCTGCAGCTGATGGGCCTGCGCCTGTATCGCTTCGGCCACATGATGTTTGGTTTTGCGCTGATCCTGGGGCTGGTGCTGTGGCTGGGTTACAAGGTGATTCCGGATTTCCCGACCATGGTCGCACCGGGCGCGGCGGGGTGGCTGCACGCCAAGCTCGGGCTGGTGGTGCTGCTGCTGGTGTATTTCAGCTGGACCGGGCGGTTGTTGAAAAGCGCGGTGAAGGGGAAGGTGCTGCCGTCTTCGCGCGCGCTGCGCTGGTTCAATGAACTGCCGCTGGTGTTGTTCATCGGGGTGGTCTGGTTGGTGTTGGCCAAGCCCTTCTGAGGCGCCGGGACGGCGCAGCCACGCAGGGCGTGGCTCTACCGTTTCTCAAGCGCGGTAAAAGGCGGCGGTAGAGCCACGCCCTGCGTGGCTGAACGGCCAACCAGAAAAAACCGGGCGCAAGGCCCGGTTTTTCGTTGCGCGAAGAAACGGCCAATCACGCCGCTTCGTAAGCCCCGTAGCTGCGCAGGCGCTCATAGCGCTTCTGCAGCAGGTCTTCCGTGGTCAGTGCTTCCAGCGCATCGAGCTCATTGAGCAGCACGGCCTTCAGACGCTTGGCCATCTGCGCAGGATTACGATGCGCACCGCCGGTCGGCTCGCGCACGACCTTGTCGACCAGGCCCAGGCTCTTCAGGCGCGGGGCGGTCAGGCCCAGCTGCTCTGCAGCGTCCTTGGCCTTGCCCGCGTCCTTCCACAGGATCGAGGCGCAGCCTTCCGGGCTGATCGTCGAATACACGCTGTATTCCAGCATCAGGGTGCGGTCGCCCACGCCCAGCGCCAGCGCGCCGCCGGAACCGCCTTCACCGATCACGGTGCAGATCACCGGCACCTTCAGCTCGGCCATTTCCATCAGGTTGCGCGCGATCGCCTCGGACTGGTTGCGCGATTCGGCGTCGATGCCCGGCCAGGCACCGGCGGTGTCGATCAGGGTCAGCACCGGCAGGCCGAAACGCTCGGCCATCTTCATCAGGCGCAGTGCCTTGCGGTAACCCTCCGGCTTGGGCATGCCGAAGTTGCGCTTGATCTTTTCCTTGGTGTCGCGGCCCTTCTGGTGGCCGATCAGCATCACCGAACGGCCACCAATGCGGGCCAGGCCGCCGATGATCGCCTTGTCGTCGGCGAAGGCGCGGTCGCCGGCCAGCTCCTGGAACTCGTCGCAGATGATGCGGATGTAGTCGGCGGTGTACGGGCGCGACGGATGCCGGGCCAGCTGCAGCACCTGCCACGAGGTCAGGTTGCGGAAGATCTGGGCGGTGCGCAGGCGCAGCTTGTCCTGCAGGGTGCGCACTTCGGCCTCGACATTGACCGCCGGGCCGGCGCTTGCGCTGCGCAGCTCCTGGATCTTTGCCTCCAGATCAGCGATGGGTTGCTCGAAGTCGAGGTAGTTCGGATTCATCGGAAGCCGTCGTGAAGAAAAGAGGGAAAGTGTAGCCGAATGCGTCTAAATGCCCCGTACGGGGTCGTCTGGTAGGCCCTAGTTGGCCCACGGGGGACTGTACCGGACCTTCAGCGTGCGCACCGCCGGGTCGGCCCGCAGGGCGTCCACCAGCTGGCTGTCCACGCGCACGGCGACGTCGCCGGCCACGTCCAGCATGCCGGCCACCGGGCCCTGTTCGGAGCCGAGCAGCAGGTCCAGGCGCAACGGGGTGCGGCCGGGGCGGTGGCGGTCGAGCAGGGCGTTGACCCGGCTCCACACCGGCTCACCCTGGCGCAGGTCGAGGCGCAGCGACAGGCGCGTGGCGTAGTTGGCGCAGATTTCCTCGAAGTCCCAGCACTGGCGGATGCGCAGTGCGTAGCCGCCGTTGAACTCGTCCTCGCGCAGGCCGCCCTTGACCACCAGGATGCGGTCCTTGGTCATCAGGTGGCCGAACTCGGCCAGGCCGTCGGTGAAGGCGCTGCACTCGACCCGGCCCTTGCCGTCCTCGAGTTGCATGAAGATCTGGCTCTCGCCCTTGCGGCGCACGCCGACCACCAGGCCGGCCAGGATCACCGGGGTTTCCTGGCGCCACGCACGCTTCTCGCCGTCCTTGCTGGGCCGGGCCGGCGGAATCAGCTTTTCCAGCATGCCCAGGTCGGTGCCGACCAGTTCCTTGACGTCCTCGGCGTGCGGGTCGAACGGATGGCCGCTGAGGTAAAAGCCCAGGGTCTCGCGCTCGCCATCCAGCAGCTGGCCCAGGCCCCATTCCTTCGCTTCGGGCAGGTCCAGCTGCAGCGCGGTGCTGACCGGGTCCGGCGCGCCGAACAGCGAGTTCTGCCCGGAGGCCTTCTCGCGCGACATCTGGTCGGTCGCCTTGAGCACTTCGGGCAGCTGCAGCATCAGCGAGGCGCGGTTCTTGCCCAGGCCGTCGAGCGCGCCGCAGTTGATCATCGCTTCCAGCGTGCGCCGGTTGAGCTTGCCCGACTCGATGCGCATGCAGAAGTCGAGCAGCGATTCGTAACGGCCCTTGGCCACGCGCTCGTCGACCACCGCTTCGCACGCACCCTGGCCGACGCCCTTGATCGCGCCCAGGCCGTACTGAATGGTGTCGGCGCTGGAGGCTTCGAACATGTACGCCGACTCGTTCACGCGCGGCGGCAGCACGGTCAGGCCAAGGTTGCGGACCTCGGCCAGGAAGCCGACCACCTTGTCGGTGTTGTCCATGTCCGACGAAAGCGTGGCCGCCATGAATTCGGCCGGGTAATGCCGTTTCAGCCAGGCGGTCTGGTAGCTGACCAGCGCATAGGCGGCGGCGTGCGACTTGTTGAAGCCGTAGCCGGCGAACTTCTCCATCAGGTCGAAGATTTCGTCGGCCTTCGGGCCTTCCACGCCGCCCTTGGCCGCACCTTCGCGGAAGATCTCGCGGTGCTTGGCCATTTCCGCCGGCACCTTCTTGCCCATCGCGCGGCGCAGCAGGTCGGCGCCGCCGAGCGAGTAATCGCCCACGATCTGCGCCATCTGCATCACCTGCTCCTGGTACACCATGATGCCGTAGGTGTCCTTCAGGATCGCTTCGGTGCGCGGATCGGGATAGATGATTTCCTCCTGGCCGTGCTTACGCGCGTTGAACGAGGGAATCAGGTCCATCGGGCCGGGGCGGTACAGCGACACCAGCGCGATCAGGTCTTCGAAGCGGTCGGGGCGCGCGTCCTTAAGCAGGCGGCGCATGCCCGAGGATTCGAACTGGAACACCGCGCCGGTGTTGCCGTTGGCGAAGATGTCCTTGTAGGTCGGCGCGTCGTCGAGCGGAATGGTGGTGATGTCCACCGGCGGAATGCCGGCGCGCGCATGCCGCTTGTTGATCGCCTTGACCGCCCAGTCGATGATCGTGAGCGTGCGCAGGCCCAGGAAGTCGAACTTCACCAGGCCGATTTCTTCGACGTCGTTCTTGTCGAACTGGGTGACCGGGTTGCGGCCGCGGCCGCCTTCGTCGTGTTCGGCGAACAGCGGGCAGAACTCGGCCAGCGGCTCGGGCGCGATCACCACGCCACCGGCGTGCTTGCCGGCGTTGCGGGTGAGGTCTTCGAGCTGGCGCGCCAGGTCGATCAGGTCGCGCACGTCGTCTTCGTTCTGGTAGCGCTGGATCAGCTCCGGCGACGCCATTTCCGAATCCTTGCCTTCGCCCATGGCGTCCTTGAGCGAGATGCCCAGGATGTTGGGAATCAGCTTGGAAACGCCGTCGACCAGGCCATACGGGAAGCCGAGCACGCGCCCGGAGTCGCGCACCACGGCCTTGGCGGCCATGGTGCCGTAGGTGATGATCTGGCTGACCCGCTCACGGCCATACTTGCGCGCAACGTAGTCGATGACCTCGTCGCGGCGGTCCATGCAGAAGTCGATGTCGAAGTCGGGCATCGACACGCGTTCGGGGTTGAGGAACCGCTCGAACAGCAGGTTGTACGGAATCGGGTCGAGGTCGGTGATCTGCAGCGCCCACGCGACCAGCGAACCGGCACCAGAACCGCGCCCGGGACCGATCGGAATGCCCTGGTTCTTGCCCCACTGGATGAAGTCGGCCACGATCAGGAAGTAGCCGGGGAAGCCCATCTTGATGATGGTGGCGAGCTCGAATTCGAGCCGCTCGAAATAGTCTTCGCGGGTCTTGCCGGCGGCCAGCGGGTTCTTTTCCAGGCGCGCTTCCAGGCCCTTGCGCGACTCGCTGCAGATCCAGCTGTCCAGCGTTTCGTTGTCGGGCACCGGGTAGTCGGGCAGGAAGTAGGTGCCCAGCCGCATTTCCATGTTGCAGCGCTGCGCCAGCGCCAGCGTGTTGTCGATCGCGTCGGGAATGTCGGCGAACAGCGCGCACATTTCTTCGGGCGACTTGAGGTACTGCTGTTCGCTGTAGTCGCGCGGGCGCTTGGGATCGTCCAGCACGCGGCCGGAGGAAATGCAGACGCGCGCTTCGTGGGCGCTGAAGTCGTCCGGACGCAGGAAGCGCACGTCGTTGGTGGCGACCACCGGCAGGCCGCGCTGGCCGGCGGCCATCAGCGCGAACTGGTTGAAGGCTTCTTCGCCGTCGCGCCCGGTGCGGGTCAGTTCCAGGTGCAGGCCGTCGCCGAACACGCGCTGCCAGTCGGCCAGCTGCTGTTCGGCCAGGTCGTGGCGGCCATCGCCGGCCAGGCGCCCGGCCAGGCTGTCGCGGCCGGCCAGGGCGAACAGGTTGTGGCACCCGGCCTTGAGCCAGTCCGGATGCACGGCAACGCCGCCTTCGGGGCGGTGGCCCTCCATCCAGGCGCGGGTCAGCAGGCGCGAGAGGCTGAGATAGCCTTCGCGGTCGCGGCAGAGCAGGGTCATGCGCCAGGGCGTCATGCCCTCTTCGGCGATCATGATGTCGGCGCCGGCGATGGGCTTGATGCCCACGGTTTCGGCGGCCTTGTAGAACTTGACCAGCGCGAACAGGTTGTTCAGGTCGGTCACGGCCAGGGCCGGCAGGTTCAGTTCGACCGCGCGGCTGAGCAGGTTGGCCTGCTTGGCCTTTTTCGGGTCAGCCTGATCCGGTTTCGCCGGGACACGGATGGTCGAATCCGCCAGCGAAAATTCGGTGTGGACGTGGAGATGTACGAAACGGGAAGTGGTCATGCCGGGCCAATGTAATGCCCGGTCAGGGTAGCGGTGCGGCGCAGGCCGAACAAGGCTTGACAGGGCGCGGGGTTAAGGCGGGCCGCGCCGGTTACGCGATCACGCATTCCCGCACCGGCGCGAAGCTCTGCCGGTGGTGGGCGCAGGGGCCATGCGCGCGCAGCGCGGCCAGGTGGGCCGGGGTGCCGTAGCCCTTGTGCTGGTCGAAGCCGTATTCGGGGTGCTGCTCATGCAGCTGCAGCATGTAGCGGTCGCGGCTGACCTTGGCCAGGATCGAGGCGGCCATGATGGCGCGGTCGAGGGCGTCGCCGCCGATCAGGGCCTCGGCCGGGCAGGGCAGGCCCTTGGGCACCTTGTTGCCGTCGATGCGGGCGAACTGGGCCACGTGCGACACCGCTTCGACCGCGCGGCGCATGCCCAGCATCGTGGCCTGGTAGATGTTGAGGGTGTCGATCTCGGCGACGTCGACCATCACCACGTGGAAGGCCAGGGCGCGCTGCTGGATCCGGTCGAACAGCTGGTCGCGGCGAAGCGCGGGGAGCTGCTTGGAGTCGTCCAGGCCATTCAGGCGCGGGCGGTCCGGGCAGAACACCACGGCGGCCACGGCCACCGGGCCGGCCAGCGGGCCACGCCCGGCTTCGTCGACCCCGGCCACGTAGCGTGGGGCGACGGTGGCCAGGGCAGCGCCGTCGAACAGCGCCAGCGAGGCGGCCGCGGCGTGGCGGCGGCTCATGCCGGGGTGCCGGGGGCGGGGCCGCGCGTGAGCAGTTCGGCGACGGCATCGGCGGCGCGGGCGGAGGCGTCCTGGCGCAGCTGCAGGTGCAGCTGTTCGTAGGTCGGCTGGATGTCAAGCGCGCGCTGCGGGTGGTCGAACCACTGCTGGATGGCGTCGGCGAGCTTGTCCGGCACGCAGTCGTGCTGGATCAGCTCGGGGGCGAGGTCCTTGCCGGCCAGGATGTTGGGCAGGGCGAAGCGGTCGACCTTGATCAGGCCCAGCGCCTTGACGATGCGGTAGGTCAGCTCGGCAACGCGGTAACCCACCACCATCGGGCGCTTGACCAGCATGGTTTCGAGGGTGGCGGTGCCGGAGGCGAGCACGACCACGTCGGCGGCGATCATCGCGGTGCGGGCGTCGCCGTCGAGCACGTGCGAATAGGCTACCGGCAGCGCGGAGCGCGAGAGCTGTTCGGTGATCAGGCGACGGCAGGCCGGGTTGGCGGCAGGCACCACCACGTGCAGGCCGGGAATGCGTTCGGAGACCTGCCAGGCGGCTTCGAAGAAGGCTTCGCCGAGCTTGCTGATCTCGCCCAGGCGGCTGCCGGGCAGCACGGCGAGGACCTTGGCGTTGCAGGGCAGGCCGAGGGCGACCCGGGCGGCGTCACGGTCGCTGTGCAGGGGAATGTCGTCGGCCATCGGGTGGCCGACGAAACGCGCGTCGATGCCATGGCGGGCATAGATCGGCGGTTCCATCGGGAACAGGCACAGCACCAGGTCGGCGCTGGCGCCGATCTTCTCGGCGCGCTTTTCGCGCCAGGCCCAGACCGAGGGGCTGACGTAGTGCACGGTGCGCACGCCGCGCTCCTTCAGCCAGCGCTCGACGCCGAGGTTGAAGTCGGGGGCGTCGATGCCGATGAACACGTCCGGCTGCCACTCGAGCACGCGGCTGCGGAAGGCCTTGCGCAGCTTGAGCAGGCGCGGCAGGTGGCGCAGCACTTCGGTCAGGCCCATGACGGCCAGTTCGCTGGCGTCGAACCAGGTCTGGCAGCCGGCATTGCGCATGGCGTCGCCGCCGATGCCGGCAAACTCGGCATCGGGGAAACGCTGTTGCAGTTCACGCACCAGGCCGGCGCCGAGCAGGTCGCCGGAGGCTTCGCCGGCGACCAGGGCGATCCGCAGCGGGCGGCCGGTCATCGCAGCAGGGGCCTCTCGGCGTGCTCGATGAAGTCCAGCATGTCCTTGACGTCAGGGCTGTGCGCGGCCTGTTCGGCGAGCTGGACCTTGGCTTCGGCCAGCGGCAGGCCGGCCACGTACAGGGTGCGGTAGGCGCGCTTGATGCTGGCGATGCGCTCGGCGTCGAAGCCGCGACGCTTGAGGCCTTCGCTGTTGATGCCGCGCGGGCGGCCGAGCGAGTCGCTGCCGACCATGGTGAACGGGGGAACGTCGCCATTGGTGAGCGCGCCCATGCCGAGGAAGGCGTGGGCACCGATGCGGCAGAACTGGTGGGCACCGGCGAAGCCGCTGATGATGACGTAGTCGCCGACGGTGACGTGCCCGGCCAGGGTGGTGTTGTTGGAGAACACGCAGTTGTTGCCCACGTGGCAGTCGTGCGCGACGTGGGTGTAGGCGAGCATCCAGTTGCCGTTGCCGATGGTGGTGATGCCACCGCCGCCGCCGGTACCGCGGTTGAGGGTGACGAATTCGCGGAACACGTTGTCGTCGCCGATCACCAGTTCGGTGCGTTCGCCGGCGTACTTCTTGTCCTGCGGTTCGCCGCCGACGGCAACATGGCCGATGAAGCGGTTGTTGCGGCCGATCCGGGTGGGGCCGTGGATGGAGCAGTGCGGGCCGACCTCGGTGCCTTCACCGATCTCGACGTCGGCACCGATCAGGCAGAACGCACCGACACGCACATCCGCCGCCAGTTTTGCCGACGGGTCGATGACCGCGGTGGGGTGGATGAGCGGCGCGTTCATTCGCGGGTGCCGGCGCAGAGGACTTCGGCGCAGGCGACGACTTCGCCGTCGACCTTGGCCATGCACTCGTACACGGCCATGTTGCGGATGACGCGCTTGATCTGGACGTGCATTTCAAGCACGTCGCCGGGGACGACCTGCTTGCTGAAGCGGGCTTTGTCGACCTTGACCATGTAGAACAGCTTGGACTGGGCGTCGCGGCCCAGGGTGAGCTGGGTCAGGACGCCACCGGCCTGGGCCATGGCTTCGATGATCAGCACGCCGGGCATGATCGGCTGGCTGGGGAAGTGGCCCTGGAAGAACGGTTCGTTGATGCTGACGTTCTTGGTGGCGACGATGGTGCGGTTTTCGTAGTCGATGGAAACGACCTTGTCGACCAGCAGGAAGGGGTAGCGGTGCGGGATCAACGCCTGGATCTGGGTGATGTCCGGCAGCTTCTGTTCGTGGCTCATTCCTTCTCCTTGCTTACAGACAGGATGCGACGGGCCAGGGCATCGAGCTGCTTGAAGCGCGCGGCGTTCTTGCGCCACGTGCGGTTGTCGGTCAACGGGGTACCGGAGGAATACTCGCCCGGTTCGGTAATGGAGTTGCGCACGACGGACTTGCCGGTGATGACCACCTTGTCGCAGATCTCGAGGTGGCCGACGACGCCGACGGCGCCGCCGAGCAGGCAGTAGCGGCCGATCTTGGCGCTGCCGGCAATGCCGGTGCAGCCGGCGATGGCGGAGTGGGCGCCGATCTGGACGTTGTGGGCGATCTGGACGAGGTTGTCCAGGCGGACGTCGTTGTCGAGCACGGTATCTTCAAGGGCGCCACGGTCGACGCAGGTGTTGGCGCCGATCTCGCAGTCGTCGCCGATGCGCACGCCGCCGAGCTGGGGCACCTTGATCCAGCTGCCGGCGTCCATGGCCAGGCCGAAGCCGTCGGCACCGAGTACGGCGCCGGGATGGATGCGCACGCGCTTGCCGATCCGGACGCGGGTGACGAGGGTGACGCGGGCGATCAGTTCGCAGCCGGTGTCGAGGGTGCAGTCTTCGCCGATGATGCTGCCGGGGCCGATGATGCAGTTTTCGCCGACGACGCTGCGGGCGCCGATGGTGACGAAGGGGCCGATGTGGGCGCTGGCGGCGATCCGGGCGTCGGGGTCGATGACGGCGCTGGGGTGGATGCCGGGCGGCCGGGTCGGGGCGATGTCGAACAGCGCGGCGATCTTGGCGAAGGTGGTGTAGGGGTCCTTGGCGATCAACGCGGTGGCGGGGGCCGCTTCGGCGTCGTCGGCGCGCAGCACTACGATGCCGGCCTGGCTGTCGGCCAGCTGGGTCCGGTAGCGCGGGTTGGCCAGGAAGGTCAGCTGGCCGGGGCCGGCATGGGCAAGCGTGGCCACGCCACGGATGGCGGTGCTGCCATCACCATGGACCTGCAGGCCAAACTGCTCGGCGAGTTGCTGGGCGGTATAGGTAGGAGTGTTCACGGCGGAAGTTTACCGTGTGGCGTGACTGCGGTCATGTTTGGCCGGTTTACGTTCTTCCGGATTGCATGGACGGTAGAGCCGGGCCCTGCCCGGCTGCTGTTGGATTCGTGCGAACAGCCCTCGGCTGAGGCGTTCCCTGGTCATGGGCCGGCGGGCGGGGGGTACGGGACACGCCTTAAATCTCCCGTTAGGCTCGGGCGGCACATCCATGTGCCTTCACGGTCCCGTACCCCCCGCCCGCCGGCCCATCCATGGTGTGCTGGGGGCCAAGGGAAACGCCGACCGGGCGCTGCCCGACTCAAACAAAAACGCCGGGCTATGCCCGGCGTTTCTGCTGTCTGCGGTGGCTGGTTTAGAACTGGCCGCCGAAGGTGAACTGGAGGCGTTCGATCTCGTCGCCGTCTTCCTTCTTGATCGGGAAGGCGTAGCTGATCGAGATCGGGCCGACCGGGGCGCGCCACAGGAGGGCGACACCGGCCGAGGCTCGCAGTTCGTTGGCCTTGAAGTTGTCCACGCCGTTGTACACGTTGCCGACGTCGAAGAACGCCGAGACGCGGGCCGAGGGGCTGTCGAACAGGCGCGGGAAGTAGGCTTCGACCGAACCGACGGTCTTCAGCGAACCACCGAGCGGCTGGCCACGGTTGTAGGACAGGGTCGGTTCCGAACGCGGGCCGAGGGTGTTGTCCTCGAAGCCGCGCACCGAGTTGGTACCACCGGCGTAGAAGTTCTCGAAGAACGGCAGGCCCGAGGCGGTGACCGTGCGGGTGGTGCCGTCCGGGTTGGTGATGACGCGGGTGACGTCATTGCCGTAGGCGTCGCCATAGCCGAGTTCGGCGCGGGTGTTGATGACCAGCGACGGGATGATCGGCCAGTACTTGGAGACCTGGTAGTTCAGCTTGTAGTACTCGACCGTGGAGCCGGGCAGGGTGGTTTCCAGGCCGACGCGCTGGTACATGCCGCGGGTCGGCATGAAGTAGTCGTTGCGGGTGTCGCGCGCCCAGCCCAGCTCGGTGCGCCAGGAGTGGAAGGTGCGCTGGCCGATGGCATCGATGTAATCGATGATCGACTGCGGCGTGGAGCCCTGGTAGGTGGTGATCTGGTTGCTGTCGATGCCCACCATCAGCGAGACGGTGTCGTTCTCGGTGATCGGCACGCCGAACACGACCTGCGCGGCACCGTTGGTGCTGTTGTACTGCGCGGTGTTGAAGTCGGAGTAGTCCAGTTCGCGCCAGGACAGGTTGTAGCCCAGCGAGACGCCGTCGTCGGTGAAGTACGGGTTGGTGTAGGAGAAGCCGTAACGCTGCAGGTAGCTGCTGCGCGAGGCTTCGACCGACACGCGGTTGCCGCCGCCCAGGAAGTTGTTCTGGGAGAGCTGCACAGAGGTGGTCATGCCGTACGACTGGGAATAGCCCAGGCCGAACACGAAGCTGCCCGAGGTGGTTTCCTTGACGTTGTAGACCACGTCGACCTGGTCGTTGCTGCCGGTGACCGGCGGCGTTTCGACGTCGACCGACTCGAAGTAACCCAGGCGCTGCAGGCGGATCTTGGAGCGGTCGATCGCGGCCTGCGAGTACCAGGTGTTTTCGAACTGGCGCATTTCACGACGCAGCACTTCGTCGGAGGTGCGGGTGTTGCCCTTGAACACGATGCGACGCACGCCCACGCGCGGGCCCGGCACGACCTGCATGTTGATCGCGACGGTACGTTCGGCGCGGTTGCTGGTCGGGATCGGGTTCACCTTGGCGAACGCGTAGCCGATGTTGGACAGCGAGTTGGTGATGGCGTCCGAGCTGAACTCCAGCAGGGCGCGCGAGAACGTATCGCCGGACTTCTGGATCAGCATGCGCTCCACGTCTTCCTGCGGAAGGATGGTGTCGCCGGTGACCTTGATCTCGGAAATCTTGTACTGCTCACCCTCGGTCACGCCGGCGGTGATGAACATGTCGCGCTTGTCGGGGCTGATCGAGACCTGGGTGGAGTCGATGCTGAAGTCCACGTAGCCGCGGTCCAGGTACCAGGAGTTGAGCTTCTCCAGGTCGCCGGACAGTTTTTCCTTCGAATACTGGTCATCGCGGCGGTACCACGAGGCCCAGTTGTGCTCCTTGGACTCCCAGGTCTTCAGGATGTCTTCGGATTCGAACTTCTCGGTGCCGACCAGGTTCACGTGCTGGATCTTGGCGGCCTTGCCTTCCTTGATCGCGATGGTGATGTCCACGCGGTTGCGGTCCAGCGGGCTCACCGTCGGGGTGATCTCGACGTTGTATTTGCCACGGTCGTTGTACTGGCGGCGAAGTTCCTGGGTCACACGGTCCAGGCTGAGGCGGTCGAAGGTGCCGCCCTCGCTCAGGCCGATGTCGCTCAGGCCCTTCAACAGCTGGTCGCTCTTGATGTCCTTGTTGCCGGTGACGGTCAGCTTGTTGATCGCCGGGCGTTCCTTGACCGTGACCACCAGGATGTCGCCCTGGCGCTGCAGCTGCACGTCTTCGAAGAAGCCGGTCTTGTACAGGGCACGGATGGACTCGCCGACCTTGTTGTCGGTCAGGGTTTCGCCACGTTCCACCGGCAGGTAGGTGAACACGGTACCGGAGGTGATGCGCTGCAGGCCGTCGACACGGATGTCGCTGACGGTGAAGGGCTCGGCTGCCTGGGCCAGAGCAGGCGCGCCGAAGACGGCAGCAAGTGCAAGGGCAAGCAGGCGGCGATTGGGGAGTCGCGTCATGTCACGTCCGGTTGGAGTCGAATACGTTGTTTCGGGATGCCGGCGCATAAGACGACGACAAAAGGGTAAAAGTTCATCGCGGGACCAGACCAAGGATGTCGTTGTAGAACGCCAGTCCCATCAGTCCGGCCAGCATGGCAAGGCCGATGTATTGGCCGGTCGCCATGGCACGCTCGCTGAGCGGGCTGCCCTTGACCAACTCGATAAGGTAATACAGCAGGTGCCCGCCGTCCAAGATGGGGATGGGCAACAGATTTATGATGCACAGGCTGAGCGAGAGCACGGCGAGGAACCAGAGGAACCAATCGAGCCCGCGCTGGGCGGTCTGGTTGGCCACGCGGGCGATGGTGACCGGGCCGGAAACGTTCTGCAGCGAGGCATTGCCGGTCACGATGCGGCGCATCATGCCCAGCGAATCGGTGGCCGCGCGCGCGGTTTCGCGCAGCGCGGCGGGGATCGCGGCCAACGGGCCGTACTGCAGGGTGGTGTCGTAGGCCGGTGCGCTGGACTGCGGGAACCCGACCCCGACCTGCCAGGTGGGCTGGCCACGGCCGTCCTTGCCCTGGCGCGGGGTGATCTCCAGCGCCAGACGCTCGCCGCCGCGCTGCACCTCGACCATGCCGGGCCCGCCGCGCTTGCCCAGCGCCTGGATCGCAGGGGAGACCTGGTCGGCCGCGTCGATGCGCTCGCCGTCCACGGCCACGATCAGGTCGCCGGGCAGCAGCACGCCCTGCGCGGCCGAATCGGGGACGACCTGCTCGACCATGGCCGGCTGCAGGTGGAACTGCCAGGTAAGCCCGGCCAGCGAGGACACCCAGCGTTCGTCGAACCCGGCCGGCAGCTGCGACAGCGGCAGGGTGCGGGTACGCACCTGGTCCTGCGCATCGCGCACTTCCACCTGGGCGTCGTGGCGGTCCATGGCGGCGGTGGTCAGGGCCATCGCGGCCTGGCTGGCGGTGACCACGCTGCGCGCGTCCACGCTCAGCACGCGGTCGCCGGCCTGCAGGCCCGCGGCCTGGGCCATGCCGGTGGTGCGGCCGATGGTGGCCGAGTAGTCCTGCTTGCCCAGCACGAACATGGCCCAGAGCAGGGCCACGCACAGGATCAGGTTGGCCAGCGGGCCGGCGGCGACGATGGCGATGCGCTGCCACACGGTCTTGTGGTTGAAGGCCAGGCCGCGTTCGGCCGGGTGCACCTCGACCTCGCGCTCGTCCAGCATCTTCACGTAGCCACCGAGCGGAATGGCGGCGATGGCGAACTCGGTGCCGTTGCGGTTGCGGCGCATCCACAGCGGACGGCCGAAGCCGACCGAGAAGCGCAGCACCTTCACCCCGCAGCGGCGCGCGACCCAGTAATGACCGAATTCATGGAAGGTCACCAGCACGCCAAGGCTGACGATCATCCACCAGACGGAGCCGATGAATTCACCCATGGTGGAGGTCGCTGGAAAGGAGCGGGAAGGGCATTCAGGCGTGGTCGATGGCGGCTTGGGTGATCTGGCGGGCGCGCTGGTCGGCGGCGAGCAGGCCCTCCAGTGTATCGGCGGACGCTGCCGGCAGTGTTGAAAGTGCGTTAGCGACCAGCGCTGGAATGGCTAGGAAAGCGATCCGCCCCTGAAGAAACGCTGAAACGGCGATTTCATTGGCGGCATTGAGGATGGCCGGGGCGGTGCCGCCGGCGGCCATGGCCTGCCAGGCCAGCGCCAGGCACGGGAAGGCCTCGGTGTCGGGCGCTTCGAAATCCAGCCGGCCCTGGGCCAGCAGGTCCAGCCCGCCCACGCCCGATTCGATGCGCTGCGGCCAGCCCAGGCCCACGGCCAGGGTGGTGCGCATGTCCGGCAGGCCCATCTGGGCCAGGGTCGAGCCATCGACGAATTCGACCAGCGAATGCACCAGGCTCTGCGGGTGGACCAGCACCTCGATGCGCTCGCCGGGGATGTTGAACAGGTGGTGGGCCTCGATGACCTCCAGCCCTTTGTTCATCAACGTCGCCGAATCCACCGAGATCTTCGGGCCCATCGACCACTTCGGGTGGGCCACGGCCTGGGCGGGGGTGACCCCGGCCAGCTCGGCCCGGCCACGCCCACGGAACGGACCGCCGGAAGCGGTGAGCAGGATCCGGCGGACCCCGGCCTGGTCCAGGCTGGCGTCGCGCGAGCGCAGGCACTGGAAGATGGCGCTGTGCTCGCTGTCGATCGGAATGATTTCGGCGCCGGCGGCGCTGGCGCGGCGGGTCAGCAGCTCGCCGGCCAGGACCAGCGATTCCTTGTTGGCCAGCAGGATGCGCTTGCCGGCGTCGGCGGCGGCCAGGGTCGAGGACAACCCGGCGGCGCCGACGATGGCGGCCACCAGGGTGTCGCAGGCGTCACTGGCGGCGAGCTGGTCGAGCGCGGCAGCGCCGGCATGCGCCTGGGTGTCCAGGCCGGCCGCGCGCAGGCCGTCGCGGAGCTCGCCGTAGCAGGCTTCGTCGGCGATCACCGCATGCAGCGGGCGGTGCGCCACGCACAGCGCCAGCAGCGCCTGCACCTGGCTGCCGGCGGCGAGCACGGTGGCGCGGTAGCGGTCCGGGTGGCGCGCGATGACGTCCAGCGCGGACGCGCCGATCGAGCCGGTGGCACCGAACACGGCAACCCGGCGGGGGGCAGATGCGCTGTGCATGTCAGAACCCGAAGATTTCCTTGCCCAGCGCGAACACCGGCAGCGCGGCCAGCACGCCGTCGATGCGGTCCAGCACGCCGCCATGGCCCGGGATGATGTGGCCCGAGTCCTTGGCGCCGGCATGGCGCTTGATCAGGCTTTCGTACAGGTCGCCCAGCACCGAGGCGAACACGCTGACCACGGCGGTGATGACCAGGCCGACCACATGGTCCGGGCTGATGCCGGCGATCCAGCCGAACAGCAGCGCCACGGCGAGACCGGCCAGCATGCCGCCGGCCAGGCCTTCCCAGGTCTTGTTCGGGCTGATCCGCGGGGCCAGCTTGGTCCGGCCCAGGCTGCGCCCGGCGAAGTAGGCGCCCGAATCGGCCGCCCAGACGACTGCGAGCGCGGTCAGCAGCCACAGGTGGCCGTTGTCGCCGCTGGCGTGGATGAGCACCAGCGAGGCCCAGGCCGGCACGATCGCCAGGCTGCCGGCGAGCAGCTTGAGCGCGCGCGCCGGGCTGCCCGGTTCGGCGCCGAAGGTGAAGAAGCGCAGCCACAGCAGGGCCAGCAGCCACCAGCCGATACCGACCAGGGTGGCGATCTGGTACAGCACCATCGAGCCGGCGTCGGCCCACACGATGAGCACCATCAGCACCAGGTTCAGCACCAGCAGCACGGTGCGCGCCAGGGTGTCTTCCACATCGGCCAGCTTCAGCCATTCCCACAGGCCGATCAGGAACACGGCGGCGGCGGCGGCGGCCAGCCACTGGGTGGGCAGCAGCAGGATGGCCGCGATGGCGAGCGGCGCCATGATCAGCGCGGCGATGACTCGGGTCTTGGTCATGGGGTCGAGGTCTCGGTGGCCAGGGCGGCGATCTGGGCACTGGTCAGGCCGAAGCGGCGTTCACGCACAGCGTAGGCGTCCAGCGCCTGCTGCAGGATGGCGGCGTCGAACTCGGGCCACAGCACCTCGGTGAACCACAGTTCGGTATAGGCCAGCTGCCACAGCAGGAAGTTGCTGACGCGGGTGTCGCCGCCGGTGCGAATGAACAGGTCCGGCGCCGGCAGGTCGGCCAGGGCGACGCGGCTGCCGAGCAGCGCTTCGTCGATCTGGTCGGGCAGCAGGCGACCGGCCGCGACCTCGGCGGCCAGTTCGCGTGCGGCGCGGGCGATGTCCTGGCGGCCGCCATAGCTGGCGGCGATGCTCAGGGTGAGGGTGGTGTTGCCGGCGGTACGCTGCTCGGCGAGCTGCATGCGGCTGACCAGCCCGGGCCCGAAGCGCTCGCGTTCGCCGATGAAGCGCACGCGCACGCCGCGGCGGTGGAGTTCATCCACCTCGCGGTCCAGGGCATTGAGGAACAGCTTCATCAGCGCGTCGACTTCGTCGCTCGGCCGGCCCCAGTTTTCGCTGGAGAAGGCGAACAGCGTGAGCGCGGCGATGCCGCGCTCCAGGCAGAAGTCGATGGTGCGGTTGACCGCGCGCGCGCCGGCACGATGGCCGATCACGCGCGGACGGCGCCGCTTCTGCGCCCAGCGGCCGTTGCCATCCATGATGATGGCAACGTGGCGGGGCACGGCGGAGGACGCTGGATGGGTCGGGGCCTGGGACATGGGGCTCAGACCTGCATCAGTTCCTTTTCCTTGTCGGCCACGACACTGTCGACGTCCTTGATGGCCTTGTCGGTCAGCTTCTGGATGTCGTCTTCGCCGCGCTTCTTGTCGTCTTCGCTGATCGCCTTGTCCTTGATCAGCGCAGCGATCGCCTTGTTGGCGTCCTGGCGGATGTTGCGCACGGCGATCTTGGCGCCTTCGCCTTCCTTCTGCACCTGCTTGCCCAGCTCGCGGCGACGTTCTTCGGTCGGCGGCGGCAGGTTGAGGCGGATCACGGTGCCGGAGACGTTCGGGGTCAGGCCCAGGTCGGAGGCGTAGATGGCCTTCTCGACGTCCTTGATCATGCCCTTGTCGAACACGGTGATGACCAGCGAGATGCCTTCGGACACGGAGATCGAGGCGACCTGGTTCAACGGCACTTCGCTGCCGTAGGCACGGACCGAAACGCGGTCCAGCAGCGACGGCGAAGCGCGCCCGGTGCGGATGGAGGTGAGGGAGTGCTTCAGAGCATCGATGCTCTTTGCCATGCGCGTCTGCGCGTCCTGCTTGATATCGTTGAGCATCGCCCGAATCCTGGATGTCACTGGGAATCGGGCGATTATATCCCCTCTCAGGCGTTGTCGCGGCCCCGGACCAGGGTGCCGATGTTATCGCCGTGCAGGATCTTCAGCAGTTCGCCCGGCTGGCCCATGTCGAACACGCGCAGCGGCAGGTCGCTGTCGCGGGCCAGGGCGAAGGCGGCGGTGTCCATCACTTCCAGCCCACGGCGGATCACTTCGTCGTAGCTCAGGCTGTCGAAACGGACCGCATCGCTGTACTTGTTGGGGTCCTTGTCGTACACGCCGTCGACCTTGGTGGCCTTCAGCAGCAGGTCCGCGCCGATCTCGATGGCGCGCAGCGCGGCACCGGAGTCGGTGGTGAAGAACGGGCTGCCGACGCCGGCGGCGAAGATCACCAGGCGGCCCTTTTCCAGGTGGCGGATGGCGCGGCGGCGGATGTAGTCCTCGCACACGTCGTTGATCTTGATCGCGCTCATCACCCGGGCCTTGGCGCCCAGCTTCTCCAGCGCGTCCTGCATGGCCAGCGCGTTGATCACCGTGGCCAGCATGCCCATCTGGTCGCCGGTGACCCGGTCCATGCCACCGGCCGCCAGGCCGGCGCCGCGGAAGATGTTGCCGCCGCCGATGACCAGCGCCACTTCGGCACCGGCCTGCTGGGCTTCGATCACTTCACGCGCCAGGCGATTGATCACCTTGGGGTCGATGCCATAGTCCTCGTCTCCCATCAGCGCCTCCCCGGAAACTTTCAGCAGGATGCGGCGATAGGTGAGATTGGACATGGTGGCCTCTGGATGCGTGGAAAACGCGGGAATTCTACTGGAAGCGGCGACGCTCGGCGTGGAATTTTTGTTGCGCTGCGGCGGAGGCCCGCCACAGCGCCCGGAGCCCGGTCGCTGACCCCCTTCAGGCCGGCGTGGGGCTGGGCGAACGCGCGATCACGCGGTTGCGCCCCAGGTTCTTGGAACGGTAAAGCACGTCGTCGGCGGCCTTCAACAGGTCCTGAACATCGGCAAAACGCTCATAGCCGCCCTGGGTGGCTACGCCCGCGGAGAAGGTGACGAACAGCGGGCCGCTGGCCACCTCGGCCATCGGCGTGTTGACGATGCTGGCCAGCACCCGGCGCACCACTTCCAGCGCCACCGGCTCGGTGGTGTTGGGCAGCAGCGCGATGAACTCCTCGCCGCCGAAGCGGGCCACGGTGTCGCTGTTGCGCAGGTGTTCCTGCAGCTTGCCGGCGAAGGCCCGCAGCACCTGGTCGCCGAGCAGGTGGCCGTGCGCGTCGTTGATCTTCTTGAAATCGTCCAGGTCGATGAACGCCACCGACAGCGGCCAGCCATGCCGGGTGGCGCGCAGGAACTCCTGCTCCAGCACCGCCTCCAGCTGGCGGCGGTTGAGCACGCCGGTGAGCGCGTCGCGGTGGGCCTGCTCGGCCAGCCGGTTGGCGCGCGCCTCGAACTCGTCGGCGCGCTGCCGGGCCAGGGCGGCGTCCTGCATTTCACGCAGGTTGCGCAGGGTCGCCAGCTCTTGGGCATGGTCGATCAGCTGCTGCACCCGGGACGGTGAAATCAGGGTGGTTTCAAACAGCGCGCTGATCTCCGGCAGGGCTTCGCCGATCCGGGCCAGCACCTGGTCGAACTGCGCGCTGTCCAGCTGCAGGGCCTCGTTGACCTGCTGAAGGGCCTTTTCGCGCGCGGCGTCGGCGTCAGCGCTGAGCCAGATGTCCGCGACCGCCCCGGACAGGGCCACGCAGGTCTGGAAGGTGTCCTCGGGGGTGGCTGGCGCCTCGCTGTGCGCGATCGCCTCGACCAGGTAGCGCGGCAGGTCCCACTGTTCGGCCATCCATGCGCCGACCTCGGCGTGGTTGCAGTCCAGCTGTTCCCGCTCCAGCGCCAGCAGCTCGTCGTTGTCGCGGGCCTCGCGCAGCAGCGGCAGGTAGCGGTCCGGCTCGCTCTGGGCCAGCACCAGCACCCCGATGTCCTGCAGCAGGCCGGCCAGCATCAGCTCCTCGGCCTTGCGCAGGCCGCGCGCCTGGCCCAGCAGGCTGGCCGCCAGCGCGCTCAGGATGCTGCGCCGCCAGGCCCGTGCACGCACGTCCTGGCCCTGGCCGGTGGCGGCCAGGTTCTGGGTGACGGTGAAGCCCAGCGCCAGGCTGATGGTCGCGTTCAGGCCCAGCATGGTCAGCGCCTGGCCCAGGTTCTCGATCCGGCGACGGCTGGCATACAGCGGCGAATTGGCGATGCGCAACATGCGCGCGCTGAGCGCCATGTCGATGGCGATCACGTCCGCGGCCGTGGTGATGTCCGTTTCCGGATCCTGCGCCAGTTCGATGATGCGCAGCGCGATACCGGGCGGCGAGGGCAGATTGCGGCAGAGCGCCAGGACGGCTGTCAGCTCGGGAGGCATGATGGGAATACTGAAGTGATGTGGCAAGAATACATGGAGTGCGTCACAGTTTTGAGTGCCGGCTCTTGCGCAGGACAATGACCTCTTAGGTACCACATTCGCCACCGAATGGGCGAGTGCCACCCGCTGCGCAGTACCATTCGCCTTCCCGAAAACACGGATATGGCCACATGGCAGTGAGAACCCTCAGCGAATTCCTTTCCAGCACGCGCGAAAAAAACCTCAGCGCCGACGCCTTCGAACTGGAAAGCCCGCACCTGCTCGAAGTCCGCGTCAACGGCCTGGTCTGGGCCAAGGCCGGCTCCATGGTCGCGCGCAAGGGCGCGGTCAAGTTCACCCGCCAGGGCATCCTTGAACAGGGCCTGGGCACCCTGCTCAAGAAAATGGTCAGTGGTGAAGGCCTGCAGCTGATGAAGATCGAAGGGCAGGGCCGCGCCTATCTGGCGGACGCCGGCAAGCAGGTCACCCTGCTGCGCCTGGCCGGCGAGTCGATCTTCGTCAACGGCAACGACGTGCTCGCCTTCGAGACCGGGATCGAGTCGAAGATCACCATGATGCGCCGCGTCGCCGGCATGCTCTCCGGCGGCCTGTTCAACATGCGTCTGAGCGGCCACGGCATCGTCGCCATCACCTCCCACTACGAACCGTTGACCCTGCCGGTAAGTGCCCAGGGCGGTCCGGTATTCACCGATCCGAACGCAACGGTGGCGTGGTCCGGCACCCTGACCCCGGAAATCGTCACCGACATGTCGCTCGGCACGCTCGTAGGCCGAGGCTCGGGCGAAACCCTGCAATTGAAATTCGCAGGGGAGGGCTGGGTAGTAGTGCAGCCGTATGAGGAAGTCACGTTCCAATCAAAGCCGTAGAGCCGGGCTCTGCCCGGCTGGCGTGCAGGCAAAAAAAAGCCCGGCGCGAGCCGGGCTTTTTCGTTATCGCGGTGAGGCGATATCAGGCCAGGCCGGCCTGCTTCATCACTTCGGCGGCGTAGTCTTCCACCACCTTCTCGATGCCTTCGCCCACGATCAGCAGCTTGAAGCCGACCACGTCGGCCTTGGCCGCAGTGACGACCTGCTCGACGGTCTTGTCGCCGTCCAGAACATAGCTCTGGCCGTAGAGGGTCACGTCGCTGACGATCTTGTTCAGCTTGCCGCTGATGATCTTTTCCAGGATGTCGGCCGGCTTCGACTTGTCCTTCTCGGACATCTTCGCCAGTTCGATTTCCTTTTCCTTTTCCACGAACTCGGCCGGCACGTCGCCTGCCTTGTTGTGCGGCGGCTTCATCGCAGCAACGTGCATCGCCAGGCCGCGGGCCAGTTCCGGCGTACCGCCGGTCAGGTCCACCAGCACGCCGACCTTGCCGTTGGTGTGCACGTACGCACCGATGTTGCCGGTGGTGTCGACCTGCACCATGCGACGGATCTGGATGTTTTCACCCAGGGTCTGCACGGCGATGGCGCGGGCTTCTTCAACGGTCTGGCCGGTCGGCAGCGCGGCGGCCTTCAGGCCTTCCACGTCAGCAGCGCCCGATTCCAGCGCGGCAGCAGCCACGTCGTCCACGAACTTGCGGAAGTTCACGTCGTTGGCAACGAAGTCGGTTTCCGAGTTGACTTCAACCAGCACGGCCTTGCCGTCCTTCTGGGCCAGGCCCAGGCGGCCTTCAGCGGCCACGCGGTCAGCCTTCTTGTCGGCCTTGGCAGCGCCGGACTTGCGCATCGCCTCGGCAGCGGCGTTGATGTCGCCGTTGGCTTCGGTAAGAGCGCGCTTGCACTCCATCATGCCGGCGCCAGTGCGCTCGCGCAGTTCCTTGACCAGGGAAGCAGTGATTTCCACGGGAATTCCTCACGAAAGAAAGGGGTTGGGCCGGCATGGTGGCCGGCCCGTGTGACAGAACCCTGTCACCGCGCCATCGGCAGCGGACAGGAGCGGTGGGCGCCGAGCGCCCACCGTGGCCTGGATCAGGCCTGGGCTTCGCCCTTGTCGGCAGCAGCCTTCTTGGCCGGAGCGCGGCGGGCCGGCTTGGCTTCTTCACCGGCAGCGGCGTCGGCGAAGTCTTCTTCACGGACGGTCGCAGCGTGCGGCGCGGCAGCCTTGCCTTCCAGCACGGCGTCGGCAGCAGCGCGGGCGTACAGCTGCACCGCACGGATGGCGTCGTCGTTGCCCGGGATCGCGTAATCGACCAGTTCCGGGTTGTAGTTGGTGTCGACCACCGCGATCACCGGAATGCCGAGCTTCTTGGCTTCCTTGATGGCGATGTCTTCGTGGCCGATGTCGATCACGAAGATCGCGTCGGGCAGGCGGTTCATGTCCTTGATGCCGCCCAGCGAAGCTTCCAGCTTGTCGCGCTCACGACGCAGGCCCAGCACTTCGTGCTTGACCAGCTTTTCGAAGGTGCCGTCGGTTTCGCCGGCTTCCAGTTCCTTCAGGCGGGCAACCGACTGCTTCACGGTGCGGAAGTTGGTCAGCGTGCCGCCCAGCCAACGCTGGTTCATGAACGGCATGCCGCAACGCTCGGCTTCTTCGCGGATCGACTCGCGTGCGCTGCGCTTGGTGCCCAGGAACAGGATGGTGCCGCGCTTCTGCGCGATGCTGGAAATGAAGTTCATCGCGTCATTGAAGAGCGGAACGGTCTTTTCCAGGTTGATGATGTGGATCTTGCCGCGGGCGCCGAAGATGTACTGGCCCATCTTGGGGTTCCAGTAACGGGTCTGGTGGCCGAAGTGGACGCCGGCTTCCAGCATCTGACGCATGGTGACTTGGGGCATTGCAATACTCCTGATAGGGAACCGGCCGCCACGGGAAATGATGGGCGGTCCGCCGCAAGGCGGGAGGTTCCGGGGTTTGGCTTCCCTGTCGCTTCCGTGTCCGAACTCCTCGCGGAGCACCCCGGCACGGATATGGGCGGCAGGTGTGGATTCACCGGTGACGTCCGGTGTTGACGGGTCCTGGCGCACGGGGCGCCGAGGAATCCGGTCGATTATAGCCCGGCCGGCGTCCCCGTTGCAATTGAAGGGGCCAGGGCATCCAGCAGCTGTGCGGCCTGGTCGCCGATGCGCGCGCTGAAACGCCCGTCCCGGTAGGCCTCGGCCGTCCCGGGCAGGACCCAGCGCCGGGTCTGCCCGGCCAGCACGTAGCCGGCCAGCCCGGGCAGGATCGGCCGGGTCTGGCCGTTGGCCGCGACCCAGGCCAGGTCGGCGAGCCGGGCGTGCCGGGCGCCGCCATTGTAAAGCTCGAGCACCGCCGGTTCGCCCGCGTCCAGCAGCCGCACCGCCAGCGCCGGTGCCGGGGAGGCCGCGGCACCGGCCACGAACACCGGCAGCGATACCTGCACCGGCGGGCTCTCCGCCCCGGCGCGCAGCACCAGACGGTAGCCCTGTTCGGCCACCGGCGCAGGCCCCAGCCGGACCACCCGCAGCCGCTGGCGCGCGTGCGCCGGCACCTGCAGCGCGGCCGGACTGACCGCCAGCGCGGCGGTCGGCTGCAGCCGTTCCTCGTGCGTAGCCTGGTCCCAGGCATACAGCCGCGCCTGGCCGGTCCACGGCTGCGCGCTGTCGTTGTACAGCCACAGCTCCGCGTCGGGCTGGCCCGGGCCCAGTTCGACCCGCAGTGGTGATACTTCCAGTGCCTGCGCGGTGCCGCCCAGCAGCAGCGCGGCCAGCACCACGCCGAGCCGGGTACGGCCCGGGCTCAGAAGGTGATGGTCTGCCATGCGCGAGGCTGCTGCCCGCCCTCCGGTGGCGGCGTCAGTGCCTGGACCTGCGGCGGCGGTGGCGCCGCGGCGTCGCTGCGCTGGTGCGCCGTGGTGCAACCGCTGGCCGTTTCCCTGGCCGGCAGGCGGCAGGCGTCGACCACCCGCAGCTGCATGCGCAGCCCGGTGGCGCCCGTCGCCGGCGTGCCTGCGGGCGGCGGCCCTGCCTGCGCGGCGGCCGACAGCGCCAGCGCGGCGAGCACGGACAGACGGAGGGCGGAAGCACGGTGGCAACGGAAAGTCATGCCAGCCTTATCGGCCGCGCCGCGCCGCACTTGATCCCTCAGTAGGTGATGGTCACCTTGATCTGGTCGCTGTAGCTGCCCGCCGCCACCGCGCCGCTGCTCGGCGGCGCACGGCCGTACACGGTCAGGGTCTGGGCCGCGCCGGTCCCGGTACCGGAGACCAGGTCGACGTTGGCGGTGCTGCCCCAGCGCTGGGTCCGGGTGCTTTCCCGGTACAGCTCGTACGGAATGAACCAGGCCGGATTGGTGTCGTGGCGCATCCGCCTGACCGTGCCGTTGGCGTACAGGCCGTTGTCCAGCGCGATCGTGTAGGCGGTGCGGTTGATGCAGGTCAGCCCGATCGTCGAAGTGCGGTCGATGTTGCTGGCAATCGCGCCTGCATTGCTGCCGAAGTCCATGTCGGTGGTGACGTAGGCGCTGCACTGGGGCAGCACGTTGGCGGTGACCGTGAACGGAAAGCCGCCAGTGGCCACCTTGTTGCCGGTCACCCCGGCCACGGTGGTGCAGGCCGGTGGCGCGGGCGCGGTGCCCAGCAGGACCTCGTTGAAGGCGTACTGCAGGCGGACATCGCCGCCACTGAAGGCACTGCTGTAGGCGCCGGCCGACAGGGTCTGCCCGGCCGGAATGCGGCCGTAGATGGTCACCGACACCGCGCCGCTGCCGCCGGTGAGCAGCGGCACGTTGTAGTTCAGGTCCACCACCTGCGGTCCGGGTGTGGTGCCCGGGGTCAGGCCCCAGATCGTGCTGTAGGCCGAACTGGTGAACAGCTGGTAGCTCATCGGGTCGCCACTGGCATTGGCCATCCGCCGCAGCGGCGAAATGGCGGTGCCGGTGGTGCCCACGCCGATCCCCAGGCAGGCGCGCACCGAGGCCGTCGCCAGCAGGCTCAGGGCCGTGGTGCTGCAGGTGATGGTGAAGGTGGTGGTGGTGAACACCGGGGCTGCGGCCGCGTTGGCGACATTGCCGAACGCAGCGGTGACCGGCGTGGTCGTGGTGCAGGTGGTATCGGCGCGCGCCGCGCCGCCGGCCAGCAGTCCGACCAGGCCCAGCAGCAGCGCCAGCAGCAGGCGGGGGCTCATGGCGAGCGTACCGGCTGGCAGCGCAACGGGCCCAGCCGCAGCGGCGCACTGCCTGCGGCTGCCGTCAGTGGCACTTCCACCGCGCACGGACCGTCCTCGGTATCCACCTTGAGCGGTCCCGTGCCCGGCAGGTCCTCCAGGTAGACCTCGCCGTCGTAGCCGACCGGTGCAGTGCGCTGGTCGGGCAGGCGCACCTGGCTGCCGGCCGCCAGCGGCAGGTCCTGTGCGTCGTGCAGCACCAGGGTGATGGCACGGGTGCGCCGCAGGCCGAAGTCCACGCCCAGGCCGGCGCTCTGGCGCGGCGTGACCTGGGTATCCACGCGGTCGGCACGCAGGTCGGCGGGCAGGTCCAGGGTGTCGATCGAGATCCGGTTGCGCTGCCAGGACAGCAGCGGCGTCACCAGCAGCAGGCCGTTCTCGTCGGTAACCCCGATCGGCCGGTTTTCCAGCCGCACAGGCACCCCACCGAAGCCGTCGGTGGAGACCACCGCGAAGGCGTCCGGCACCTCACGCGCGGCGAACACGTGGCCGCTCATCCAGACCAGGCTGCCGCTGGCATTGGCGTAGGCAAAGCTGGAATCGCCCTGGCGGGCCGCGCCCAGCGAGTAACGGCCGACCCGGTTCAACCAGCCCACCTCGGCCAGTCCGCCGGTGCCGTCGTCGCCGTGCCGCGCCTGCGCGCGCCAGCCGAAGCCGCCTTCGCTGCCATCACCCGGTACCGGCTTGGACACGTCCACGGTGTACAGCATGCGGTCGCCGTTGCGCTGCGCGGCCACGCTGCTCTGGCGGTTCTGGCCCAGGCTGGCGGTGATCGAGACATACACGCTGCGGTCGGCGCGTTCGTCCAGGTTCTGGTTGAACGACACATAGGCCGACCAACGTTCGGAAAACGTGCGGTTCCAGAACACGCTGGCGTAGCGGCGGTCCTCGTCGTCGGGGTAGGACAGGCGCAGGTAGCTCGCGCTCAATGCGCCGCCCCGGCCGAGGCTGGCACCGGCGGTGACCTGGTCGGTGACATCCGGCGGCAGCGCGCCCTGCAGGCTGCCCAGGTCCTGGAACTGCCCGTGGGTGCGCAGCGTGGATGCGTTGAAGTTGAAGATCCGGTTGTTCCAACTGTAGCCCAGCGCCCACTGGCCGCCGTCGCGCCCGTCGCGGCGGCTGCGCGCGTAGGACGCATTGAGCACGCCGGCCATTCCCAGCTGCCACCAGCCACCGGCACCGGCACTGGCCACGCCACCACCGCCTTCGGCATGCAGTTCGGCGGTGAAGCGGTTGCTCACCCCGCGCCGCCAGGTGGCGCTGCCCACCGTCGCGTCGTCATAGGCGAAGGAGCGGATGCCATAGTCGCGGCGCATCCGGCCCACCCCCGCCGACCAGTCCGAGAGTCCTTCGGCCAGCAGCTGCTGGGTGCCGTAGAACGAGAAATCCAGGGTCTGCATGCGCCCGTAGGCGTCGGTGATGACCACCTGGGCGTTGCCGGTGCCGCTGATGCCCGGTTGCGCGCCGAGCTGGAACGGACCCACCGGCACCTCGCCGTTGTACTGGCGCAGGCCGTCGACGTAGAGCTCCACCGTGGAGGGCACCACCGCTTCACCGAGGAAGCTGGGGGTTGGGGTCAGCACGCGGTACGGCTGCAGGCCGTAGTTGCGCCCGATCTGGATGCCGCCCATGCGCACCGGTCGGCTCCAGTCGACGAAGCCACTGAAGAAGTCGCCCACGGTCAGGGTCAGTGCGCTGTCGGGGAAGTCCAGCTGCCAGGCGCTGTCCAGCCGCACGCTTTCGCCGCGCCAGTCGCGCTCGCTGTCCTGGAAGGTGCGCAGCAGCTGGGTGCTGCGCAGGACGCCCCGGCCCAGCCCGAACACGCGCCATTCGGTGGTCAGCGCCAGGTTGCCGGCGTCTTCGTTCTGGCTGGCATACAGGTCGTAGTTGACCAGTGCGCCGGGCGATGCGCTGGCGGTGGGCGTGGTCGGCAGGGCCTGGCCGAGTTCGGTGGTGGGCAGCGACAGCTGCTCCAGCGGGACTTCCAGCGCCAGCGTCTGCAGGCCCGCGTCATAGCGCACCACCACGCCGCTGATCTGCGCCAGCGGCACCGGCGCGTCGCCGCGTGCACCGAAGCCCAGCTGGCGCAGTACCGCCGGGTCCGCGCGCAACTGGCCGCCCAGTTCGGTGAACGGCAGCAGACCGCGCGGACTGCCGTTGAGGGTCACCTCCAGGTACAGCGTCTGCGGCGCGGTCAGCGGGGTCGGGGCGGGCAGCATCACGTCATCGGCGGCGAACGCACCGATCTCCGCGCCGCTTTCCACCGGCGCGTCGGCGGCACGGGCCGCGCCGGCCAGCATTCCAGACGAGACCGCGCCGGCAGCCAGGGCGACGCGCATGCAGGCCTCAGCGAGCCGGTGGCATCGGAGACAGTGGCGTGGCTTGCGAAGCGCCATTGATCTTTGCCGAAAGGGTCGCGCCGGACAGGCGGCCGGCGGCGATGTCCAGCGGCCAGCGCATGGTCTGCCCGCCGAGGACGTAGCCGACCAGGCCGGGCTGGAAGATCTGCGGCCGATCCGGCGTGCCGACCGCCAGGTCGGCCAGCTGGGCATAGCCGGTGCCACGGTTGTGCACTTCCAGCACCGGCTTGCCGTCGGGCGGGGTCACCACCGTGGCCTGCAGGTCCGGCGTGGTGGCCGCGCCGTCCTCCGGCTGCACGAACACCGGCAACGAGTAGCGCAGCACGAACTGCATGCCCTGGCGGGTCGGGTCGAGCTTGGGTACTTCATCCACGATCACCCGATAGGACAGCTGCGCGGCCGGCACCTGCGGCACCGCGCGCACCACCCGGATCAGCTGCTGCTGGCCGGCTGCCAGTGCCTGCATCGGCGGGCTCACCACCAGGTCGGTGGTCGGCTCCAGTTCGTCGCGCCCATTCCGTTGGGTCCAGCGGAACACCCGCGCCTGCACGTCGACCGGCGCGGTGCCGCTGTTGCTGATCCACAGCGCTTCGGCGTTCTGACGGGCACCGAGCTGGAGTGAGGTCGGCGCGACCTGCAGGCTGGCCGCGTGCGCATGCGGCAGCGCAAGCGCTGCCACCAGGGCGCCGGCGCACAGCTTCGCCGTGGAGCGCTTCGCGCCCCCCCGTATGAGCTGGTACATGGCGACCCTCAGTAGGTGATGGTCGCGGTGACCGTGTCCTGGTAATTACCCGTCGCAGCGTTGTTCACGCTGGGATTGGCGACCTGGCCGTAGACCGGGTAGGCCTGGGCCAGGCCGGTGCCGACCCCGGCGACGGTGTTGGTGCCCGCAGTCGCGCCCCAGACCGTGGTCCGGGTGGCGTTGGAATACAGCTGGTAGCCCACGAAGTTGTTGGTGGTCACCGTGGTATCGGTATTGCGCATGCGCCGGGTGGTGACGTCATTGGCGGTACCGGCGTTCGAGCCGGCGTTGAGCGCGATGGTGTACGGGGTCAGTGCCGAACACTGCGCCGTAACCGAGCCCTGTGCGTTGATCGGCGTGGTCGCGGTGGACAGCGCCGAGCCGAAATCGACATCGGTGGCCGCCGCCGCCGTGATCGTGCACGCCTTGGTGATGATCAGGCGCACATTGAAGGTGGTGGTGTCGGCGGCGAGGGCAGGCGAGGCCAGGGTGACAAGGCCAAGGCCGAACAGCAGGGGACGCGGGGCGCGAAGGAATCGCATGGTCTTCTCCTTGGACGGGGGTCCTGGATGAACGGTTCGATGCCGGCGTACTGCAGGGGGAGGGCGCCAGGGGCGGCGCTGGGGTCGTTATAAAAGCAGCGCTGTAGGCGAGATGTGACGGAAATTGGCCAGTTTTCACACTTTTTACGTTCTGGTCCCGTCGACCCGAACCTGCGCTGTCAGCGTTCCAGCGGCTTCCGTTCAGAATGGCCCCGGATCGGCGATAATGGCCGCCATGAGCGTGAATCTGAAAACCCCCGAGGAAATCGAACTGATGCGCGTCGCCGGCCGACTGGCCAGCGAAGTGCTCGACATCGTCACCCCGTACGTCAAGCCGGGCGTGACGACCGAAGAGCTCGACCGCATCTGCCACGACCACATCATCAACGTGCAGAAGGCCACGCCGGCCAATGTCGGCTACCGGGGCTTCCCGAAGACGGTGTGCACGTCGGTCAACAACGTCATCTGCCACGGCATCCCGAGCGAAGGGAAGGTCCTGAAGGACGGCGACATCGTCAATATCGACGTCACCGTGATCAAGGACGGCTGGCACGGCGACACCAGCCGCATGTACTTCGTCGGCACCCCGTCGACGATGGCCAAGCGCCTGGTCGACACCACCTACCAGGCGATGTGGGCCGGCATCCGCGCGGTCAAGCCGGGCGCGACCCTGGGCGACATCGGCCATGCGATCCAGTCGCTGGCCGAAGGCGAGCGCTTCAGCGTGGTGCGTGAGTACTGCGGCCACGGCATCGGCAAGGTCTATCACGACGAGCCGCAGGTGGTGCATTACGGGCGTCCGGGCCAGGGCCTGGTGCTGCAGCCGGGCATGACCTTCACGATCGAACCGATGATCAACGAGGGCACCCGCTACAACAAGGTGCTGCCGGATGGCTGGACCGTGGTCACCAAGGACCGGAAGCTGTCGGCGCAGTGGGAGCACATGATCGCGGTCACCGAGACCGGCGTGGACGTGCTGACCCTCTCGCCCGGCGAATCGCAGGTCTGAGCATGCTGCCGGCGAGCCCGACCCTGGACGCGCCGGCCGACGCCGTCGCCGACCCCGAGTGGGCGGCGGAGGCCCGCCAGACCCTGCAGCAGGCGGACGCGCGCCTGTACCGCCGCTTCGACCAGGGCGACAACATCGAGCGCCTGCTGGCGCTGCGTGCGCGTGCGGCCGACCACCTGATCCGCCTGGCGTGGCAGCGCTGCATTCCGGCCGACGCCGGGCTGGCGCTGTTCGCGGTGGGCGGCTATGGCCGCGGCGAACTGTTCCCGCGCTCGGACATCGACCTGCTGGTATTCGGCCCGACGCAGGCGCAGCGCACCCATGAAACGGCCCTGGCGCGCCTGTTCGCGCTGCTCTGGGACTGCGGCCTGCCGGTCAGCCACGCGGTGCGTTCGGCGCACGAATGCGTGCAGGCCAGTGCCGACCAGACCGTGCTCACCGCGCTGATCGAATCGCGCCCGCTGGTGGCCGACGACGCCGCCCGCCAGGCGCTGAAGCAGGCGGTCAACAGCGACGGCCTGTGGCCGCCGCGCGAGTTCTTCCTGGCCAAGCGCGACGAGCTGCTGGCGCGCCACCAGCGCTTCGGCGACACCGCCGACAACCTGGAGCCGGACATCAAGGACGGCCCCGGCGGCCTGCGCGACCTCAACACCCTGGGCTGGATGGCGCTGCGCGCGTTCGGCGTGCGCGAACTGGAAGCACTGGTCGGCCTGGGCCACCTGGGCGCGGACGAAGCGGTGGCCCTGCGCCGCGAGCGCTGCGCGCTGGCGCAGCTGCGCTTCGGACTGCACCTGGTCGCCAACCGCCCGGAAGAGCGCCTGCGCTTCGACTACCAGAAGACCCTGGCCGCGCGGCTGGGCTTCGTCGACGACGTGGAAAGCCTGGCGGTCGAAAAAATGATGCAGGGCTTCTACCGCAGCGCCACCGTAGTGCGGCGGATCAGCGACCGGCTGCTGCAGCGGTTCGAGGAGCAGTTCGACGGCGAAGCCGTGCCCGAGCCGGTCAGCGTGGGCTTCTCGCTGCGCCGTGGCTACCTGGCCGCGAATGATCCGCGGTGGCCGCAGGGCGACATCGAACAGGTGTTCGCGCTGTTTTCCAGCTGGGCATATAACCCCGACGTGCGCGGCCTGCATTCGCTGACCGCGCGCGCGCTGGCCGAATCGCTGGGCGAGCTGCCGGCGTACACCGACGCCAGCCCTGCCGCACGCGAACAGTTCATGGCCCTGCTGCGCAGCCCGCGCGCGGTCGACACGCTGGCGCGCATGGCGCGGCTGGGCGTGCTGGGGCAGTGGATTCCCGCGTTCGCGCAGGTGTCCGGGCGCATGCAGTTCGACCTGTTCCATGTGTACACCGTGGACCAGCACACGCTGATGGTCCTGCGCAACATGGGCCTGTTCGCGACCAGCCGCGCCGACGAGCGTTTCTCGATCGCGCATGAAGTCTGGCCGCGCCTGCGCAAACCGGAACTGTTGCTGCTGGCCGGGCTGTTCCATGACATTGCCAAGGGCCGGGGCGGCGACCATTCCGAACTGGGCGCGGTCGACGCGCGCGCGTTCTGCCAGGCGCACGGACTGGGCAGCTCGGACACCGAACTGGTGGCCTGGCTGGTCGAGCAGCACCTGCGCATGTCGGTCACCGCGCAGAAGCAGGACATCTCCGACCCGGACGTGATCCACCGATTCGCCACCCTGGTAGGCAGCCGCGACCGGCTCGATTACCTGTACCTGCTGACCTGCGCCGACATCGCCGGGACCAGCCCCAAGCTGTGGAATACCTGGAAGGACCGGCTGCTGGCCGACCTGTACTTCGCCGCGCGCCGTGCGCTGCGCGACGGACTGGAAAACCAGATGCCGGCCGCCGAACGCGTGCTCGAGGCGCGCGAAACGGTGCGCGCGCTGGTGCGCGAACGCGGCTATGACGACGCCACCATCGACCGCCAGTTCACCGTGATGCCGGACGAGAGCTTCATCCGCCTGCGCCCGGAGCAGCTGGCCTGGCAGGCGGCGGCGCTGGTACCGGTCAAGCAGGGCCAGACCCTGGTCAAGGTCCGCCGGATCAACGCCGACGACGATGCGCTGGAAGTGTTCGTGCATTCGCCGGACCGCGACGGCCTGTTCGCCGCGATCGTGATGACCCTGGACCGCAAGGGCTACGGCATCCATCGCGCGCGCGTGCTGGACGGCCCGGTCGACACCATTTTCGATACCTTCGAAGTCACCCCGGCCGACAGCTTCGCCGACGGCGACGCGCCGCGCCTGGAAGCGGCCCTGCGCGACGCGCTGGCCGGCGACCTGGCCCAGCTGCGCCCCTCGCGCCGGGTGGTGCCGCGCCAGCTGCGCCACTTCCGCTTCGCCCCGCGCATCGAATTCCGCGATGCCAACGACAACGACACCGGCGGCACCCGTTTCAGCCTGGTCGCGCCCGACCGCCCCGGGCTGCTGGCCGATGTCGCCTTCGTGCTGCGCAACCAGGGCCTGCGCGTGCACGACGCGCGCATCGCCACGTTCGGCGAGCGCGCCGAAGACATGTTCGTGATCAGCGATGAACACGACCGCCCCCTTACCGAAACCGCCAGGCAGCAGCTGCGCGACGCGATGCTGGCCTGCCTGGACCCTGATCGAAAAGCCGGAGACCCCCACTGATGGCCACCAAGCCTGCCAAGAAGACTGCCGCGAAGACTGCGGCGGCCCCGAAGACTGCTGCGAAGAAGACCGCGCCGGTCGCGAAGAAGGCCGCCGTGGCAAAGAAGGCACCGGCGAAGAAGACGGCCGCCAGCAGCGCTGCGGAAACTGCGGCCAAGCGCGCCGAGACCATCGCCCGCAAGTCGCTGCGCAAGCCGGCCACGCCGGGCGTGGAAGAGCTCAAGTTCGGCATCGAAAGCGCGTTCGAGCGCCGTGCCACGCTGACCCTGCATGAGATCGAAGGCTCGACCAAGCCGCTGGTCGGGCGCGTCATCGATGGCCTGGAAACCGGCGAATTCCGCGTGGCCGAACCCGACGGCCATGGCGGCTGGAAGGTCAACGAGTGGCTGAAGAAGGCGGTGCTGCTGTACTTCCGCGTTAACGACATGGCGGTGGTGGATGCGCGTCCGGCGCCGTTCTGGGACAAGGTCGAGTCGCGCTTCGCCGGCTTCGACGAGGCGAAGTTCCGCCGTGCCGGCGTGCGCGTAGTGCCCGGTGCGATCGCGCGCCGTGGCAGCTACTTCGGCAAGGACGTGGTGCTGATGCCGAGCTTCACCAACATCGGCGCCTACGTGGGCGAAGGCACCATGGTCGACACCTGGGCCACGGTGGGTTCGTGCGCGCAGATCGGCAAGCATTGCCACCTGTCCGGCGGTGCCGGCATCGGCGGCGTGCTCGAACCGCTGCAGGCCAGCCCGACCATCATCGAAGACCATTGCTTCATCGGCGCCCGTTCGGAAGTGGTGGAAGGCTTCGTGGTCGGCCACCACAGCGTGATCGGCATGGGCGTGTTCCTGGGCCAGAGTACCCGCGTGTACAACCGCGCCACCGGCGAGATCAGCTACGGTTCGGTGCCGCCGTACAGCGTGGTGGTGTCCGGCCAGCTGCCGTCCAAGGACGGCTCGCACTCGCTGTACTGTGCGGTGATCGTCAAGCAGGTCGACGCCAAGACCCGCAGCAAGACCAGCGTCAACGAACTGCTGCGCGGCCTGGCCGACTGATCCAGTGACGCAATCGGGGCATCGCAACGATGCCCCGTGACGCTTCTGCCACGCGCAACGCGTTGGCTTCGCAAACCGCGTCACAGCTTGAACCGTCCATCGTCCCGGCACCGCCGGGGCGTGGCTATGCTGCCGTTTTCCTGGCAGAAGGGCCTCGCATGGAAAACGTCGGCAACGCCGTCCCGGTCATCTCCTATCTTCCAGTTCCGTCCGTGATTCCTGCCGCAACCACGGCGCACGGCGTGGCGACGCCCGACAGGGTGTACAACGCGCAGGGATTCCAAGGCATGCCGCCGGTGCCCATGGGCGAGCATTGCGTACGCCTGAGCGACGCCGACCATATCGTCTCGGCACTGTACAAAAAAATCGTCAAGACCGGCCTGCTGGTCAATGAAAACGCCGACCTGTCCGGCATCGGTGCGGACCTGGGCACGCTGAGCGCCGTACTTGCGGCCAGTGTCTTTCCAAGCGACAGCGACGATCCGCAGCGGGTGTCCAACATCTATCTGGGAAAAGCACTCAAAATCCTGTGCCAGCTGGTACGCAGGAGCGGCACGCTACCCTTCGACAGCCGGCAGCTGCAGCGTGCAGGAAACCGTGCCATCGCAGCGATCCGCGCGCGCCAGGACTTCACCCTGGAAAACCTCAGCGTGATCATGTTCCACCTCGGCGAGCTGATCAATCACCGGCCATTGCAGGAAAGCTGCAGCCACACCATTACCAGGCACCTGCAGCCGATCTTCGAGGCCAAGCTGGCCCAGTTGCCGGCGCACGCGGTGACCGGCACCTGCCTCGCGTTCGGCCTGGTCAGCACGCTGCGCGCCTCTGAGCATCAGATGGTGCGCCCGGTGGACGGCGTGCTGCCGCGACCGGCGGCAGACAGCCTGCTGCTGCGGGTGCCGGAGCTGCTCCAGAAGCAGCCCAACCAGTTGCTCAGCTGGGAAAGCCGCACGCTGGCGCTGGTCGCCCGCTACGGTGTGCAGTACCTGCGCCGACTCGGACCGCTAGGTGCCAGTCGGCGTTGCAAAGTGGGGGTGGACATACTGGAGCTCAATGCAGCGTACGCGCTCAAGCCGATCATCGAAGAAGCACGCGTGCCCTCGCGCGGCGTGTGGGACCAGCGCAACTGCGAATTCCACGGGTTCGGTGAGGAGCGCAACCTGCGCGAGGACCTGGCCTACAGCTCGAAGTACTACTGCGAATGGCTAGGCAAACAGAAGGAACGGGTACAGGCCCGCCTGGCGCTGCAGGAAGCGGTACGTGGGCCGTTGCCCGACAACCCGCACGACGGGCGCAGATTTTCCGAGGTAGTGCGTGCCGGCATTGCGGTCGCGCCGGCTGCAACGACCCCTGCCGCGAGCGCAGCTGCGACGCAGGCGGCCTACCTGGGGCGGCCGCTGTCGGCCGAGGCCGAGCCATGGGGCCCGCCTACCGAGCTGGTTGCCTTCACCCAGGCGGCGAACGAGTTGATCGTGCTGGGTGGCGCCGCCGACCGTAGGGATCGACAGGAGGCCATCAGCGCGACCAATTCCCTGATCGTGGCGGTCCTGTCGGGGCGGATCACGCTGGATGGCGCCTCGCGCGTGCAACTGTTGCTGGACATGGACAGCGTGTGCCTGCAGCTGCATCTGGCCGATCCGATCTACGCGCCGCAGTATGGGTTGCAGCTGTCGGGCATGCGCAGTTTCATGGTCGCGCAGCTGAACCAGCTGGTCGACCGCAACGGGCGACCCCTGGTGGGAGGGAAGCTGGGGTTCGAAATCTGCCTGGCGAGCTGGCAGCGCACGCTGCTGGGCAAGCTCAATGACCATAATGCAGCGACCTGATCAGGCATGCGCCGAAGCAGCTGCCAGCCGGGGCTATACTCGGGCGCACTGCGCGTCCGCTGCCCTCACCATGAGTACCTGTCAGCAATGACCACCACCGTTTACGGCCTCAAGAACTGCGACACCTGCAAGAAGTCCACCAAGTGGCTCGACCGCTTCCAGGTGGCGTACACCTTCGTCGATTACCGTGAGCAGAAGCCCAGCCCGGAAACGCTGGTCGACTGGGCGGCGCAGGCCGGTGGCTTCGCGGCGCTGGTGAACCGGTCGTCGACCACCTGGCGGCAGCTGCCGGAGAACCGCAAGGCGGCAGCGTCGGACGCGGAATGGAAGCTGCTGCTGCGCGAGCATCCGCAGCTGATCAAGCGGCCGGTAGTGGTCACCGACGATGGGGTGATGAGCCAGGGTTTCTCCGACAACGGTTTCAAGCAGCGTTTCGGAGTGGGTGCATGAACGACGTCGTTGCGCTGACCTGCGACCTGATCGCGCGTCCCTCGGTCACGCCGGAAGACGCGGGCTGCCAGGCGCTGTTGGCCGGGCGGCTGGCGCGTGCCGGTTTCGAGTGCGAGCACCTGCGCCTGGGCGAGGTCGACAACCTGTGGGCCACGCACGGGCAGGGTGCGCCGGTGCTGGTGCTGCTGGGTCACACCGACGTGGTGCCGAGCGGGCCCGTGGAGGCGTGGCGCAGCGATCCGTTCGATCCGCAGATCCGCGATGGCGTGCTGTACGGGCGCGGCGCGGCGGACATGAAGGGCAGCGTGGCGGCGTTCGTGGTGGCGGCGGAGCAGTTCGTGGCGGCGCATCCCCAGCATGCGGGCACGCTGGCGGTGCTGTTGACCAGCGACGAGGAAGGCGACGCGATCGATGGGGTGCGCCGGGTGGCAACGCTGTTCCGGGAGCGCGGCCAGGCGATCGACTGGTGTATCACTGGTGAGCCGTCGTCGACGGCGGTGCTGGGTGATCTGTTGCGGGTGGGCCGGCGCGGCAGCCTGTCGGCGACGCTGACGGTGCAGGGCGTGCAGGGCCATGTGGCGTACCCGCACAAGGCGCGTAATCCGATCCACCTGGCGGCGCCGGCGCTGGCGGAGCTGACGGCGCGGGAGTGGGACGAGGGGTATGAGAGTTTCCCGCCGACCAGCCTGCAGGTGTCGAACATCCATGCGGGCACGGGCGCCAACAACGTGATCCCGGGCGAGCTGCAGGTGTTGTTCAACCTGCGCTACAACCCGCACTGGAACGCGGACGCGCTGGAGCAGGAGATCTCGGCGCTGCTGGACCGCCACGGGCTGGAATACCGGCTGAAGTGGCACCGCAGCGGCGAGCCGTTCTACACGCCGGAAGGCACGCTGCGCCAGGTCGCGCGCGAAGTGCTGGGCGAATTCGCCGGCGCGCCGCCGGAAGAGAGCACCGGCGGCGGCACCTCGGACGCCCGCTTCATCGCGCCGCTGGGCGCGCAGTGCATCGAAGTGGGCCCGGTCAACGCCAGCATCCACCAGGTGGACGAGAACGTCTCGGTAGCCGACCTGGAAGCACTCCCCGCGCTCTACCAGCGCCTTATCGAGCGCCTGCTGGCCGGTTGATTTGATTGCATGGCGTCCGGTAGAGCCGGGCTCTGCCCGGCTCGCTGTTGGATTCAGGCGAACAGCCTTGGCCTGCGGGGTCTCCCTGGTCAGGGCCGTCGGGTGCGGGTTTGTGGGGGACGCTGCAAGTACGTCCATGTAAGCTCATCGCCGCTTGCACGTGTGCGCTGTCCTGCGCACACGGCAAGACCGGGGCTGGGCTCCTGCCCAACCCGTCGGGCGCATGCGCCCGACCCATGCGGCTCGTGCCCCCTCAAACCCACCCCCGCCGACCCTCCGAAAGTGGGTCGCAGGCCATGGGAATAGCCGATGTGTCGACCGACGGTCGACACGAATGCGGGCTGCGCTCCGGTAGGGTTGGTTCCCAAACAACCGCCGTGAACAAATCAACGCCCGGTAACGCCTGACAAGCGAACAAAATCACTGCGTCGGCCACCGGCCGACGGCGGCGTTTCCCATGGCCACCAACACACCGTCGAGGGGTCGCCGGGTGGGGGGGTACGGGACCGTGAAGGCACATGGATGTGCCGCCCGAGCCTAACGGGAGATTTAAGGCGTGTCCCGTACCCCCCCCGCCCGGCGGCCCCAACCAGGAGAGCCGGCAGACGAAGGCTGTTCGCCCAAAACCAACAGCAGCCGGGCAGGGCCCGGCGGTACGGATCGCATGCAACCCGGAGCAGCCGGGCAGGGCGGGAGGAAGGCAGCCAGAGGGCACGCCCACCCGCGTAGGTTGCGACAGCAACTGTTGCACTCCCCCGGAAACAGCGCTACGGTCGACCCATGTCCTCGCTCCTGGCCACCGCCGTCAACAACACCAACCGCAATAATCTGCGCGCGAATAATCGTGCGCGGCCGATGCGGGACTGCGACCAGGGCTAGAACAAGCAACACACGCCCGGAACCCAGAAAACCCGCATCGGCCGATGCGGGTTTTTTGTTTTCCGGGTGCAGGTCAGGCCCGGAATGGGTGGCCGGTCGAATGCAGCCGTTACGTGTATTCCCCCAACCTCAAGGAGCTGTTCCCATGTGTTCGATCTTCGGAATGTTCGGCCTGCAGGCCGGCGATGACCTCACCGTCCTGCGCCGCCATGCGCTCGACCTCTCCCAGCGCCAGCGCCATCGCGGTCCCGACTGGAGCGGCGTCCATGTCGACGACGGCGCCATCCTCGTCCACGAACGCCTCGCCATCGTCGACCCCGCCGGTGGCTCCCAGCCGCTGCTCTCCGAAAATGGCAGCCTCGCCCTCGCCGTCAACGGCGAAATCTACAACCACCGCGAACTCAAGGCCGAACTCGAACAGCCCTACGCCTTCCAGACCGGTTCCGACTGCGAAGTCATCAACGCCCTTTACCAGCAGGACACGCCATCGTCCTTCCTCAACCGCCTCAACGGCATTTTCGCCTTCGCCCTGTGGGACCGCGCCAAGCAACGCGTCCTGATCGCGCGCGACCCCATCGGCGTCGTGCCCCTCTACTGGGGCCATGACAAGGACGGTCGCCTGCTGGTCGCCTCCGAACTGAAATCGCTCGTCGACACCTGCGCCGACGCCGCCCAGTTCCCGCCCGGCCACTGGTACGACAGCGCCACCGACACCCTCACCCGGTACTACGAACGCCCCTGGCGCGACTACGCCGCCGTCGAAGGCGTCGACGCCGACCGCGCCGCCCTGCGCGAAGCCTTCGAACGTGCCGTCCACCGCCAGCTGATGACCGACGTGCCCTACGGCGTCCTGCTCTCCGGCGGCCTCGATTCCTCCCTCGTCGCCGCCGTCGCCGCCCGTTACGCCCGCCACCGCATCGAAGACGGCGACCAGAGCGAAGCCTGGTGGCCGCGCCTGCACTCCTTCGCCATCGGCCTGAAAGGCTCCCCCGACCTCGCCGCCGCCGCCATCGCCGCCGAAGCGCTCGGCACCGTCCACCACGGCTTCGAGTACACCTTCGAAGAAGGCCTCGACGCACTGCCCGACGTCATCCGCCACGTCGAAACCTACGACGTCACCACCATCCGCGCCTCCACCCCCATGTTCCTGCTCGCCCGCCGCATCAAGGCCATGGGCGTCAAGATGGTGCTCTCCGGCGAAGGCAGCGACGAAATCTTCGGCGGCTACCTGTACTTCCACAAAGCCCCCAACGCCCGCGAATTCCACGAAGAACTCGTGCGCAAGCTCGACGCGCTCAACAACTACGACTGCCTGCGCGCCAACAAGTCGATGATGGCCTGGGGCGTCGAACCGCGCGTTCCGTTCCTCGACCGCGAATTCCTCGACGTCGCCATGCGCATCGACGCCCGCCACAAGATGGTCGGGCAGGGTGGCGACGGCGCCCGCCGGATCGAAAAGGCCGTGCTGCGCGAAGCCTTCGAAGGCTACCTGCCCGATTCCATCCTGTGGCGCCAGAAAGAACAGTTCAGCGACGGCGTCGGCTACGGCTGGATCGACGGACTCAAGGCGCATGCCGAAGCCCAGATCAGCGACCGGGTCATGGCCGCCGCCGACAAGCGCTTCGTGCACAACCCGCCGCAGACCAAGGAGGCCTATTACTACCGCCACGTCTTCGAGCAGTACTTCCCCAGCCAGGCCGCTGCCGAAACCGTCCCGGGCGGCAAGTCCATCGCCTGCTCGTCGCCGGCCGCCATCGCCTGGGACGCCAGCTTCGCCGCCATGGCCGACCCCTCGGGCCGCGCCGTCGCCGGTGTCCATGAGCAGGCCCTGGCGTAAGCCCCACCACAGGCGCGGTCCACCGGTTACCATCCCCCTTTCATGCATTGGGGGATGCTCATGGACGTACCCACCGGAGGCACCGTGCAGCGGATGAAATGGGGATGGCAGTACCTGGCTTGGGCCGGTGTTCCCCTGCTGATCGGCCTTGGCCTGGCCCGTTACGCCGGCCCTGAAATGCCGGCCGTAGCGGTGAAGGCCGAACCGGTGGTGGGCAGCGACTGGGCCCAGCACCTGGCCTCGCCGCTGGGCCTGTTCCTGCTGCAGCTGCTGGTGCTGCTGATCGTGGCCAAGGGCGCAGGCGCGCTGCTCAAGCGACTCGGCCAACCCGCGGTGATCGGCGAAATGGCCGCCGGCCTGATGATGGGCCCGCTGGTGCTTGGCAGCCTGCTGCCGGGCCTGCACGGTGCGCTGTTCCCGGCCACCTCGCTGGGCCCCTTGGGCATGCTCAGCCAGCTCGGCGTGCTCATGTTCCTGCTGGTGGCCGGCGCCGAACTCGACCTGGGCGGCCTGCGCGGCCGCCGCCGTTTCGCCTTTACCGTCAGCCATGCCGGCATTGCCGTGCCGTTCGTGCTCGGCGTGCTGCTGGCGATCTGGCTGTATCCCGAGCACGGCCCGCAGGGCGTGGGCTTCACCGCGTTCGCCCTGTTCGTCGGCATCTCGCTGAGCATCACCGCGTTCCCGGTGCTGCTGCGGATCCTGTCTGACCGTGGCATCAGCCAGACCCCGCTGGGCCAGACCGCCATCGCCTGCGCCGCGCTCGGCGACGCCACCGCGTGGTGCCTTCTGGCTCTCATCGTGGCCGCCGCGCAGGCAGCCGGCTGGGTGCCGGCCAGCCTCAGCCTGCTGTGCGTCGTGGCGTTCATCGCGCTGATGCTCGGCGTGGTCAAGCCGTGGTTCGCGCGCCAGCAGATCCAGCAGGGCACTGAAGGGCGCTGGCTGCTGGGCATGCTGCTGCTGTCGCTGGCCAGTGCGCTGGTGACCGAAGTGCTGGGCATCCATGCCCTGTTCGGTGCGTTCGCCGCCGGCGTGGCGGTGTCGTCCAATGCGCAGCTGCGTAATCTGTTGATCGCAAAAGTGGAGCCGTTCGCGGTGACCCTGCTGCTGCCGCTGTTCTTCGCCATGACCGGCCTGCGCATGCGCGCCGACGCGCTGCAGACCAGCGACCTGCTGCTGTGCGCGGTGGTGATCGTGCTGGCCACCGCCGGCAAGCTGCTGGGCACGTGGAGTGCCGCGCGCAGCGCCGGCATGGACAGCCACGAAGCCTGGAAGCTCGGCGCGTTGATGAACACCCGCGGCCTGATGGAGCTGATCGTGCTCAACCTGGGCTACGAGCTGGGCTTCCTGGGCGACCGGTTGTTTGCGGTGCTGGTGATCATGGCGCTGGTGACCACGGCGATGACCGGGCCGCTGATGAACCTGCTGGAACGTCGGCGGTAAGGTGCAGCCGGGCAGGGCCCGGCTCTACCGCCGCCCATGTCACGGGGTGGGCTTCAACGTCATCGTGTGCTGCACCGGCCCCGGCAAAAACGGCGTCGGCTTGCCCTGCGCCCAATCCTCATGCCCCGCGCCCCAGAACGGCGACAGCGGATGCCCACTCTGGCCGCCCGGCATGTGGATGATGCCGTCGGCTTCATGCCCGGGCGATACCACCATGCGTTGCGACGCGCCGAAGTTCGGCCCCTGCACGCGCGGCAGGTTGCTGTCGCCGGGCAGCGGATCGGCCGGCATGCACAGCCACGGCCTGGCGAAGCCGGGCAGGGCGCGGCTGATCGGATGGCAGATGTCGGCGGTGTTGCGTTCGCCCCAGGTGCGCTCGGCCACGCTCGGGCCCTGTTCGGCGAGGTCCTTCTCCAGGTCACGGGCGGTGTCGGCGAGCAGGCCCTCCCAGCTCTCGTACGGCGGCGGCAGCAGATGCATCGGTCGTTCGGTGACCAGCGGCCACAGCACGCCTTCCAGCTGCGGCATCCGCGGCTCCAGGTAGTCTTCGCCCAGCGTGGCCTTGGCCGGCGCCAGCAGCCCGGCAGAGACGGCGTCCAACAACTTGCCACGGAAGCCACGCGCGACGCGGTAGCTCACCGAATCGGCCGAGGCGCGACCGTTCCACTCGCGGGTGGCGGCTTCCAGCCGCTTCAGCGCGGGGTCGTCGCTGTGGCTCACCACCTCGCGCATCAATCGGTACCAGCGCTCCATCAGCACGGCGCGGTCGTCGAGCTGGATCGCCAGCAGATCGCGTTCGGAGAAACGCTGTTTCGCGTTGAGGTCGTCGCGGATCTGCCGTCCACGGGCGCCGAGGTCGTAGCCGGCATCACCGGCGACAGCCAGTTCGGCGCCATCCAGCACACGACCGTTGGCGGTCCAGAGCCGGTGCGAGGGCGGGTCGATCAACGCCGGTGCCGCATCGCTGCGGATCGGCCACGGCGCGCAGCTGGGCGGGGCGGTGGTAGTGAAGCCGTCCGGCGGACAGTCGGCGGCGCGGTCCGGGCGCGCGCCGAGCAGGCGCCAGGCGATGCGGCCATGGCTGTCGGCGAGCAGCAGGTTCTGGGTGGGAATGCCTGCGCGGTCGGCGATCTTCAGGGCGTCATCCAGATCGCCAGCGCGGGCCATGTCGGCGAAGTCCAGGCGCACCGCGCCGGGCAGCTGCGCGGTCCAGCGCAGCGCTTCGCCGCTGCCGTCGGGGCGTTCGTGCAGGATCGGTCCCCAGGCGGTTTCGCGCACGCGGAATCGCACCGCCGGCGCGTTGGCGACGCGGATGCGTTCTTCGTGCACGGTCACGCCGGGTTCGTTGGCGGCGACGGGGCGGAAGTCGGCGGTGTCGATGTAGCTGTTGGTGAAGCCCCAGGCCACGTGGCCGTTGCTGCCGACCACGACGGCGGGGAGGCCGGGCAGCGAGAAGCCGCTGACGTCCACCTTGCCCCCGGCGGCGAGCGCGTCCGGATAGCGCAGGCGTACGCGGAACCAGAGGCTGGGCGCGCGCAGGCCGAGGTGCATGTCGTCGGCGACGATGGCGCGGCCGTCGGCGGTGAGGGCGCCGGCGACGGCGAAGTTGTTGCTGCCGTGCACGTCGGCTTCGGCAGGCACCGGGGCGGGTGAAGCCGAGGTGTCGCTGCGCAGGTCCAGCACGTCCTTGCCGGGCAGGACGGCGTTGCCGCGCGCGTCGCCGAACAGGGGCGCATCCCATTCGCTGCCGTCATGGCTCAGCAGGGCATACAGGGCCGGTGGTGCGACGTCGCGGATGCGTCGCATGGCGAGTTCGTTCTGGTTGGCGGGATCCTGCAGGTCGGCGTACATGGCAAGGCCGGTGAGGATGGAGTCGGTGCGGGACCAGGCGGCCGGCTGCTGGCGCAGCAGGAGGTAGGGCCAGGGGCGCACGCGGAGGGCGCCGACGCCCTGGTTGACGCCGTCGACATAGGCCTGGAGGACGTCGGCGTGGTCGCCGAGGGCGTCGGCGAGGTGGGCGTCGGTGCGGGCGCGCAAGCGGTGTACGCGCATGCGCTTGTCGACGTCGACGGCGGCGGCCCCGAACAGTTCGGAAAGCTCGCCGGCGGCGGCGCGGCGCATGAGGTCCATTTCGAAGTAGCGTTCCTGGGCGTGGACCATGCCAAGGGCGCGCATGGCATCGGCCTGGCTGGCGGCGTCGATGGTGACCACGCCGAGGGCGTCGCGCTGGATGCTCACGGGGGCCTGGAGGCCGGCGAGGGGGGTGTCTCCGTCCAGGGGGGCGAGGCTGCCGCGAAGCAGGGTCCATGCCACGCCGATGACGACAAGCGCTACCGCGCCGAGTACCGCACAAGCCCACAGCAACCGCTTCAGCCAACGACGCATGCCGTCTCCCCGACGTCCGTGATGCCCCGATTGTAGAGGCAAGCGCAACTGCAACTGATTCCGATTAGATCACGGCATTTCCAGATAGGGCACCATGCCCGCATTGATTCATAAGGACACCCCCATGAAAGGCCATCCGGACGTCATTGCCTGCCTGAAGGAACTGCTGCGCGGCGAGCTTGCGGCACGCGACCAGTACTTCATCCATTCGCGCCGTTACGAAGACCAGGGGCTGTTCGCGCTATACGAACGCCTGAACCACGAGATGGAAGAAGAGACCCAGCACGCGGACGCGCTGCTGCGCCGGATCCTGTTCCTGGGCGGCACGCCGGACATGCGCCCGCACGGTTTCGAGCCGGGCGTCACGGTGGAAGAAATGCTGCAGAAGGACCTGGACACCGAGTACAGCGTGCGCAACAACCTGGCGGCGGGCATGAAGCTGTGCGAGCAGCACCAGGACTACGTGAGCCGCGACATGCTGCTGGTGCAGCTGAAGGACACCGAAGAAGACCACGCCTGGTGGCTGGAGCAGCAGCTGAGCCTGATCAAGCGGATTGGCCTTGCGCTGTACCAGACCAGCAAGATGGAAGCGAAGGGCAGCGTCGCGCACTGAGTACCGCGTACCCGCCAGCCAGCCAACGCCAGCCAGCGAAATGCAGAAGAACCGGGGGATTCCCCGGTTTTTTTGTGCGCGCTCGGTAGAGCCAGGCCCTGCCTGGCTGCTCTGATTGCATGACGTCCGTAGAGCCGGGCTCTGCCCGGCTGCTGTTGGATTCAGGCGAACAGCTGCACCCCTTGAATGTTCCCTGGTCAGGGCCGTCGGGTGCGGGTTTGTGGGGGACGCCGTAAATACATCCATGTAGGCTCATCGCCGCATCCATGCGGCTCGTGCCCCCTCAAACCCACCCCCGCCGACCCTCCGATAGTGCGTCGGTGCCCATGGGAAACGCGGGTGCCGGCCTTTGCCCGGCAGGAATGTCGCTTTCGGATGGAAACTGCGAACACGCATGGCGTGTCGCTACGCGGTTTGCATGTTCTGATCGACTCGAACTTTGCTGCTTTCGATCGCTTCTGTGATGCGTTTCGCATGGCCACGATGGCATTTGCGACAGGGATAGGCTGCGTCAACTAAAGCTGCGAAAACCGCAGAAATAAACGATTTCTCTTTGTTTGCGGTCGACTGCATTGTTGCCCACGGAGCCTACAAACTCCGCAACTAGCAGAATGATGCCCTCCTGTGTCGGGAGTGTGGTTAATACAACACCCTCAACAGGGGAATAACCACGCCGTTTTGCTAGTTCGCGGTTGTAGCCTCCCGACGCCTCTCGCCATCCTGGCGAGAGGTCATTCTCTGCAGGAGGTCTACCATGCAAACGCATCGGGCTGACACGCCCTCTGATAGTTCCGCTGCAAACGCCCATCCGTCCGACGATGGGTGCAGTCCTGAAATACCCGCAATGACGCAGGCCGAGAAGGATGACGCCGAATGGCCCGGGGCGGTTCCGGTGATCATGCTGCGCGGCAAGTGGCTGCACCGATTGGGATTCCCGCCTCGGTGTCTGATCAAGATTCAAGCGCGCAACGGGGCAATCCTGCTCACGCCTGCCGGGCCCCGGTCAAAGCCTCGCTTTGTGGCGCCTTACGACTTTGATACGCAGCCCGACTACACGCTTCTGGAAGACCCGCATGTCACCAGGGCGTCGCTCGACAGTGAGCTGCGCTGCCGCTTCCGCGCAGCCGCGTGGAAGGTAAAGAAGACACCATCGTTGTTGCTGCGGTTGTTGATGCAGCGCTATGTGGATGTCGACGAGGATCGATTCTCGCTGAGCCTGGCATTGTGGGGACATCCGGAGCGCAGGGCAGCCACGATGGTGGCCCGTGAGCTGGTGCCGCCGAATGAAAGATTGAACTCCGGTCCGCGATGGTGGTGAGAGGCAAAGGGAGCCGGGCAGAGCCCGGCTCTACCGCGTTTCAGGGACTGACCGACGCACTATCGGAGGGTCGGCGGGGGTGGGTTTGCGGGGGAATGAGCGGCATGGATGCCGCGACTTAGCCTCCATGGACGGATTCACGGCGTCCCCCGCAAACCCACCCCCGACGGCCCTGACCCGGCAAACCGCGCGGCCCACGGCTGTTCGCCCGAATCCAACAGCGAGCCGGGCAGAGCCCGGCTCTACGGATCGCGTGCAATCCGAGCCCAAAACAGAACGGCCGGGAAGGTCCCGGCCGTTCGTGCATTGAAGCGTAAGCAAGCGGGCGCTTACTCCACCGCCAACCCATCCACCTTCTGCCACCCGCGCGGCAGCAGATGCCCGCGCGTGGCGCGGCTGCCGATGTAGGTTTCCAGATCCTTGTACGACAGGTTCATGGTGCGCTGGCCGCTGCGGACCAGCAGCGTGTTGCCCGGGCCCACCGCAACCACCGCCACCACACGCTCCGTTGCCAGCTTCGCCTTCGGAATGTCGATGATCTTGTTGCCCTTGCCCTTGTCCAGTTCCGGCAGCTCCGACGCCGGGATCGCCAGCAGGTTGCCCGAACTGGTTACCGCCACGATCCGATCCGCTTCCGGGTTCGCCACCACCGCCGGCGTCAGCACCTTCGAACCCGACGTCAGGTTCAACATTGCCTTGCCCGCCTTGTTGCGGCCCGTCAGGTTCTCGAAGCGCGTCACGAACCCGTAGCCATGCGTCGACGCCAGCACGAAGCGCGTATCGTTCTCCCCGCTGGCCAACGTCATGAACGCACTGCCCGCCGCCGGCGAGAAGCGGCCGGTCAGCGGCTCGCCATTGCCGCGCGCCGAGGGCAGCGTGTGCACCAGCGTCGAATACGCACGGCCCTCGCTGTCCAGGAACGCAACCTGTTGCGTACTGCGCGAACGCACCGAACCCAACAACGCATCGCCCTCACGGTACGACAGCGTCGACGGGTCCATGTCGTGGCCCTTCGCCGCACGGATCCAGCCCTTCTCCGACAGCACCACCGTCATCGGCTCGCTCGGCACCAGCTCCGACTCGTCGATCGCCTGCGCCGCCCCACGCTGCACCAGCGGCGAACGGCGTGCATCGCCGAACTTCTTCGCATCCGCCGTCAGCTCGTCGCGGATCAGCTTGCGCAGCTTCGCCTTGCTGTCCAGGATCGACTGGATCTTCTCGCGCTCCTTGGCCAGCTCGTCCTGCTCGCCCCGGATCTTCATCTCTTCCAGGCGCGCCAGCTGCTTCAGCTTGGTCTCCAGGATGTAATCAGCCTGGTCATCGCTCAGCCCGAAGCGCGCAATCAACGCCGCCTTCGGCTCGTCCTCCGTACGGATGATGTGGATCACCTCATCCAGGTTGAGGAACGCCACCAGCAGGCCTTCCAACAGGTGCAGGCGACGGTCCACCTTCTCCAGGCGATGGGTGAGGCGGCGGGTCACCGTGGTCCCACGGAACTGCAGCCACTCGCTCAGCAGCATCTTCAGGTTCTTCACCTGCGGACGCCCGTCCAGCCCGATCACATTGAGATTCACCCGGTAGCTGCGCTCCAGGTCCGTCGTCGCGAACAGATGGCCCATCAGCTGTTCCGCGTCCACCCGGTTCGAACGCGGCACCAGCACCACCCGCACCGGATTCGCATGGTCCGACTCGTCGCGGATGTCTTCCAGCCACGGCAGCTTCTTCGCGCGCATCTGCGCCGCGATCTGCTCGATCACCTTCGACGGCGACACCTGGAACGGAAGCGCATTGATGACGATGTTCGTGCCTTCCTTCAGGAAGGTCGAACGCGCACGCACACTGCCGTAGCCCGTGTCGTACATCGTCCGCAGGTCCGCCGCCGGCGTGATGATCTCCGCCGCGCTCGGGTAGTCCGGGCCCTTCACGTGCTCCAGCAGCGCGTCCAGGCTCGCGTCCGGATCGTCCAGCAGGTGCAGCAGCGCGCTGACGATCTCATTGAGGTTGTGCGGCGGCACGTCAGTCGCCATGCCCACCGCGATACCCGTGGTGCCGTTCAGCAGCAGGTGCGGCAGGCGCGCCGGCATCCAGGTCGGCTCTTCCAGCGTCCCGTCGAAGTTCGGCGTCCAGTCCGTCGTGCCCTGGTTGATCTCGCCCAGCAGCACCTCCGCGATCGGGGTCAGCTTCGACTCCGTGTAACGCATCGCCGCGAACGACTTCGGGTCATCGGTCGAACCGAAGTTGCCCTGGCCCTCGATCAGCGGATACCGGTACGAGAACGGCTGCGCCATCAGCACCAGCGCCTCGTAGCACGCACTGTCGCCGTGCGGGTGGTACTTACCGATCACGTCACCCACGGTACGGGCGGACTTCTTCGGCTTGGACGCAGCGTTCAGCCCCAGCTCGCTCATTGAATAGATGATGCGGCGCTGCACCGGCTTCAGGCCGTCGCCGATGAACGGCAGTGCACGGTCGAGCACCACGTACATCGAGTAGTCCAGGTACGCCCGTTCAGCGTATTCACGCAGGGGAAGCTGTTCAAAGCCGTGGAAAGCGGGGCGGGCTAGATCGGTCATGCGGGATGGATACCTGTGGCAAAAGACGGCGAGACGGCTGTCGCCCTCGCAGGCCGTCGATTATCCGCATAGGACGTAGGATGCCAAGCCATGTGAAGGAATCGGGCGCCAGGGCCAGTGTTCTGAATGGGGCAACACTGCATTTGCTTCCAGATCGAATATTTCCATTGAGAAATATATTTTTCGGAAGTAAAGTGCCTCCCCATGATGATCTGCCCCGAAACCCCGCCCAGTCTGGGACTGCTGCTGCGCCAGGTCCGCGATGGCCTGATGCGTGAGCTGGACGTGTCCATGGCCGAGGAAAACCTCGATATCGGCTTCACCCACTACCTGGGCCTGAAGGTGCTGTCGTTCCGCGCGCCGTGTACCGCCAACGAGCTGGCCCAGGCCCTGGACCAGGTGCCCAGCGCGGTGACCCGCCTGCTGGACAAGCTGGAAGCGCTGGGCTGCGTGCGCCGTGAACCGCATGCGCAGGACCGGCGTGCGCTGCAGATCGTACTGACCGACGAAGGCCGCCAGTTGTGGGCCCGGCTCCAGCAGCGCGGCGACCGGGTGATCGACGACGCCATGCGCGATCTGTCTCCCGACGAGCGCCAGATGCTGCTTTCCCTGTTGACCCGTGTCCGTGACTCCCTCACTACGCCATGACTCCTATTACTGAACGCACTTCATCGCTGCGACCGCTGCGGCCGGTGCTGCTGTCCGTGCTTGCCCTGGCGCTGGCCGCCTGTGCCAGCACCGGCGGCCTGGAACCGCACGGCAAGCTGCTCGACGCCGACAGCCTGCAGGCCCAGCGCACCCTGGCCGGCCACCCGCTGAGCCCGGCCGCGTGGCCGGCCACCGACTGGTGGCGCGCCCTCAACGACCCGCAGCTGGACGCGCTGATCGCCGAAGGCCTGCAGCACAATCCGGGGCTGGACGCGGCCGACGCGCGCCTGCGCCAGGCCCGCGCGCAGATCGGTACCGCGCATGCGGACCGCCTGCCCAGCGTCAACGCCTCCGGTGGTTACACCGGCGTGCGCCTGCCCGAATCGATGGTCGGTGACGAGCTCGGCGGCAGCTATGCCGGCAGCGGCCAGGCCTACGTGAGCGTGAGCTACGGCGTGGACCTGTGGGGCGGCAAGCGTGCCGCCTGGGAAGCCGCCGTGGACAGCGGCCATGCCGCCGCAGTCGACGCGCAGGCCGCGCGCCTCAATCTCTCGGCCGGCATTGCCGAAGCCTATGCGCAGCTGGGCTACGCCTGGCGCCTGCACGACGTGGCCAGCGAAGAGCTGGACCGCTCGCAGAAGACCCTGACCCTGGTCCGCCAGCGTCGCGCGGCCGGCATCGACAGCGACCTGCAGACCCGCCAGGCCGAAGCCCGCATTCCGGTCGCGCAGCAGCAGCTGCAGGCCGCGCAGCAGCAGATCGACGATGCGCGCACCGCGCTGGCCGCACTGGTCGGGCAGGGCCCGGACCGCGGCCTGCAGATCGAACGCCCGCAGCCGCTGAATCCGCTGGCCCTGCAGTTGCCCAGCGTGTTGCCCAGCGAACTGCTGGGCCGTCGCCCGGATATCGTGGCGGCGCGCTGGCGGGTGGAAGCGGCCGGTCGCGAGATCGACGCGTCCAAGGCGAAGTTCTATCCCAGCCTCAACCTTACCGCCCTCGGCGGCGTGGTGGCCGGTGAGGTCGACCAGCTGCTGAAGAGCGGTTCGACCTTCGCCTTCATCGCGCCGGCGCTGAGCCTGCCGATCTTCGACGGCGGCCGCCTGCGCGCCAACCTGGACAAGACCGACGCGCAGTACGACCTGGCCGTGGCCAACTACAACCAGTCGGTGGTCGATGCACTGCGCGAAGTGGCCGACCAGGTCAACGCAGTGCGCTCGCTGGCCGAGCAGGCCGCGTCGCAGGCGCAGGCCGTGGACACCGCACGCGCGGCGCACGACCTGGCGCAGCAGCGCTACAAGGCCGGTGTCGGCAGCTACCTGGACGTGCTGAGCGTGGAAGCGCAGCTGCTGCAGTCGCAGCAGCAGCTGGCCGCGCTGCAGTCGCGTCAGATCCTTGTTTCGGTCCGGCTGAGCCAGGCACTCGGCGGCGGGTTCACCCCGTCCGGCGACACCGCCACGCTCGCCACCGCCCCCGAATCCACGCATTCCTGAGAGTCCTCCCATGAGCCAGACATCCGCTCCCGCTGCCGCTCCGGCAGCTCCTTCCCGTCGCGGCAAGCTGCTGCGTGGCCTGCTGGCCATCGTGGTGCTGCTGATCGCGGCCGCCGCGCTGTGGTACTTCATGTTCGGCCGCTGGTTCGAAGAAACCGACGACGCCTACGTGCAGGGCAACCAGGTGCAGATCACCCCGCTGATCACCGGTACGGTGGTGGCGATCAACGCTGACGACGGCATGCGCGTGGAGCGCGGCCAGCTGCTGGTGCAGCTGGATCCGGCCGACACCGAAGTGGCGCTGCAGCAGGCCCGCGCCAACCTGGCCCGGACCGTGCGCCAGACCCGTGGTCTGTACCGCAGCGTGGAAGGTGCGCAGGCCGAACTGAGCGCGCGCCAGGTCACCCTGAACCGCGTGCGCGAAGACTTCGCCCGCCGCAAGGGCCTGGCCGCAACGGGCGCGATCTCCGATGAAGAGCTGGCGCATGCGCGCAACGAGCTGGCGGCGGCCGAAGCGGCCGTGGCCGGGTCGCGCGAGTCGTTCGAGCGCAACAACGCGCTGGTCGACGACACCGTGATTGCCACCCAGCCGGACGTGCAGGCGGCTGCGGCGCAGCTGCGCCAGGCGTACCTCAACAACGCCCGCGCGGGCATCGTGGCGCCGGTCAGCGGCTACGTGGCGCGTCGTTCGGTGCAGGTTGGCCAGCGCGTGCAGCCGGGCAACGCGCTGATGGCGGTGGTGCCGACCGAGCAGATGTGGGTGGAAGCGAACTTCAAGGAAACCCAGCTGCGCCACATGCGCCTGGGCCAGGAAGTGGAGCTGCGCTCGGACCTGTACGGTGGTGAGGTGAAGTACAAGGGCCGCATCGACAGCCTGGGCCTGGGCACCGGTTCGGCGTTCTCGCTGCTGCCGGCCCAGAACGCGAGCGGCAACTGGATCAAGATCGTGCAGCGCGTACCGGTGCGCATCGCCATCGATGCGAAGCAGCTGGCCGACAATCCGCTGCGCATCGGTCTGTCGATGAAGGCCGAGGTGAGCCTGCGCGACCAGAAGGGCACGGTGCTGCCGACGGCGCCTGCGAAGGGCCAGGTGTTCGACACCGACGTGTACGCCACGCAGCTGCACAACGCGGACGATGTGATCCACGAGATCATCCAGAGCAACCTGCCGCGCCAGGCGAAGGCAAGCTGAGGCCGCCATGTCCGCACAAGCTCCCGCCGCACCCGGCATGCCGGGTGCGCCGTCGGCGCCAGGTGCGACCGGCGCGTTCCGGCCGGCCAATGTCGCGCTGTGTACTGCTGGCCTGGCCATGGCCTCGTTCATGCAGGTGCTCGACACCACCATCGCCAACGTTTCGCTGCCGACCATTGCCGGCAACCTGGGCGCCAGTTCGCAGCAGGCGACCTGGGTCATTACCTCGTTCGCGGTCAGTACGGCGATCGCGCTGCCGCTGACCGGTTGGCTGAGCCGCCGGTTCGGCGAGACCAAGCTGTTCATCTGGGCGACGCTGTCGTTCGTGGTGGCGTCGTTACTGTGTGGCCTGGCGCAGAGCATGGGCATGCTGGTGGTGTCGCGTGCGCTGCAGGGCTTCGTGGCGGGGCCGATGTACCCGATCACGCAGTCGCTGCTGGTGTCGATCTATCCACGGGAGAAACGCGGGCAGGCGCTGGCGCTGCTGGCGATGATCACGGTGGTGGCGCCGATCTGCGGTCCGATCCTGGGCGGCTGGATCACGGACAACTACAGTTGGGAATGGATATTCCTGATCAACGTGCCACTGGGCATTTTCGCGGCGCTGGTGGTGCGTAACCAGTTGAAGGGGCGTCCGGAGCACATCGAAAAGCCGAAGATGGACTACGTGGGCCTGATCACGCTGATCATCGGCGTGGGCGCGCTGCAGCTGGTGCTGGACCTGGGCAACGATGAGGACTGGTTCAGTTCGCCGATGATCGTTGCGCTGGCCTGCATTTCGGTGGTGGCGCTGGCGGTGTTCCTGATCTGGGAGCTGACCGACAAGGATCCGATCGTGGACCTGCGGTTGTTCCGGCATCGGAATTTCCGCGCGGGCACGCTGGCGATGGTGGTGGCGTATGCGGCATTCTTCAGTGTGTCGCTGCTGATCCCGCAGTGGTTGCAGCGCGACATGGGCTACACGGCGATCTGGGCGGGGCTGGCAACGGCGCCGATCGGTATCCTGCCGGTGATCATGACGCCGTTCGTGGGCAAGTATGCGTCGCGCTTCGACATGCGCTGGATCGCGTCGATCGCGTTCGTGTTCCTGTCGTTCACCAGTTTCATGCGCTCGGGTTTCAACCTGCAGGTGGACTTCACGCACGTGGCGGGGGTGCAGCTGATCATGGGTATTGGCGTGGCCCTGTTCTTCATGCCGGTGCTGCAGATCCTGCTGTCGGACCTGGACGGTCGCGAGATCGCGGCGGGCTCGGGCCTGGCAACGTTCCTGCGAACGCTGGGCGGCAGTTTCGCGGCATCGTTGACGACGTGGCTGTGGGCGCACCGCACGCAGGAGCACCACGCGCACCTGACCGAAAGCATTTCGGTGTACACGCCGGGCATGCAGGAGAAAGTGACGGCGATGGGGCAGGGCGACCTGCAGCATGGCGCGGCGGCGTTGAACAACATGATCAACCACCAGGCATCGCAGATGGGCTTCAACGACATCTTCTTCCTGCTGGGCTGGGTGTTCCTGGCGATCATCGCCTTCCTTTGGCTGGCCAAGCCGCCGTTCGGCGCAGGCGCCGGTGCGGCGTCGGCTGGCGGGCACTGACTGCGCGCGTGATGCAATCAAAAGCCCCGCAGAAGTGCGGGGCTTTTCTTTTGTGCGCGCCGCTCGGATTGCACACCCAGCGTGGAGCCGGGCTCTGCCCGGCTCGCTGTTGGATTCAGGCGAACAGCCCGCGGCGGCGACATTCCCTGGTGTTGGGCCGGCGGGTGGGGGGTACGGGACACGCCTTAAATCTCCAGTTAGGCTCGGGCGGCACATCCATGTGCCTTCACGGTCCCGTACCCCCCACCCGCCGGCCCATCAAGAGTGCGTCGGCTGGCACGGGAAAAGCGGATGTGCCGACCTTGGGATCGGCACAAATGTGCGCGGGTGGTTTGGCTGAGGACACGCATGGCGTGTCGCTACGCGGTGCGCCTGCGCCGTTTGGTAGGGTCGGTTCCCAAACGACCGCCGTGAAATGTTCCGCGCCCGGTGACGCATTGGAATAATCGGCGGCGCAACGTCGGCAAACGGCCGACATCCGCGTTTCCCATGGCCACCGGCCAACTGTCAAAGGGTCGCCCGGTGCCGGTTTGCGGGGGACTCGGCGCCATGGATGGCGTCCGCGTAGCCCCCATGGATGGGTTTACGGCGACCCCGCAAACCGGCACCGGGCGGCCCAAGCCAGGGGCACCGTGCAAACGAAGGCTGTTCGCCTGAATCCAACTGCAGCTGGGCAGAGCCCAGCTCTACGGCGCGTTGTCCGTGCGGTAAACCCAAACCCCGGAAACGAAAAAACCCGCTTGCGCGGGTTTGATCATTTACCGAGTCGTGGTGCCCAGGAGAGGACTCGAACCTCCACGAAGTTGCCCCCGCTAGCACCTGAAGCTAGTGCGTCTACCAATTCCGCCACCTGGGCGACTCAGGAGGAGAATTCTGCGGGAGAACCGCGATTGTGTCAACAGCATGTCGCAGAAAAAATCGTTCGCGACGGGCGTGGCGCAGAAACGAAAAAACCCGCTTTCGCGGGTTTGATCATTTACCGAGTCGTGGTGCCCAGGAGAGGACTCGAACCTCCACGAAGTTGCCCCCGCTAGCACCTGAAGCTAGTGCGTCTACCAATTCCGCCACCTGGGCGACTCAGGGGGCGAATTATGCGGAAGCCTCCCAAGGCTGTCAATGCATGTTGAAGCCTCGATTGGCATACTCGGCCCACACCGACGCTCTGGAGTTTCCATGGCATTGCCGATCCTGCACGCCCACCCGCTCTCGTCGTGCTGCCAGAAGGTGGTGATCGCCGCCCATGCGCTCGGCGTTGCCCTCGACCAGCAGCTGCTCAACCTCGGCGACCCCGCCCAGCGCGAAGCGCTCGATGCCCGCTCGCCCGCCGGCAAGATGCCCCTGCTGGTCGACGAGGGCAGGGTAGTGGCCGAGACCAGCATCATCATCGAGTACCTGCAGCAGCACCACGCCGCTGACGGCGCACGCCTGATTCCTCTCGATCCCGACGCAGCACTCGCCGTCCGCTTCTGGGACCGCTTCTGCGACTTCTACCTCATGACCCCCATGCAGGCGCTCACCGCCGAACTGCTCAAGCCGGAAGAACGACGCAGCGAAGAAAACGCCGCTGCCGCACGCGCACTGCTGCTCGGAAGTTACGCCGCGCTCGACCGCCAGCTGGATGGCCGCACCTGGTTGGCCGGCGAAGACTTCAGCATGGCCGACTGCGCCGCTTCGCCCGCGCTGTTCTATGCCATCGCCTACGTGCCGGTGCCGGACACCGAACGGCATCTGCTCGCTTACTTCGAACGCCTGATGGCGCACCCATCGGTGGCGGCAGTGGTTGATGCCGCACGGCCCTGGTTCAAGTACTTTCCGGGCCGGGCCGGATTGGCTTCGCGGTTCTACATGCCGGAAGCCTGAAACGAAAAAACCCGCTTTCGCGGGTTTGATCATTTACCGAGTCGTGGTGCCCAGGAGAGGACTCGAACCTCCACGAAGTTGCCCCCGCTAGCACCTGAAGCTAGTGCGTCTACCAATTCCGCCACCTGGGCGACTCAGGGGGCGAATTGTGGGCATGTCCGCAGGGCTTGTCAACGCTTTTGTTAAATTTCTTCACAATCCTGCATGGGGGTCGGCAATGACCCATTCTGCACACCGCCACGCGGTACCATGGGGGTCGATGAAAACAAAGAAACCGACCCGGGGCGCGAAAGCCCCCAAGTCTCCGGCGCCCAAGCAGGCTGCCGGTCCGTCGGGCAAGCCCCGCGCTGCTGCTGCCAAGTCTGGCAAGAAGCTGCCGCCCTGGATGCCCGAGTCCATGAACACCCCCGCGCCACCCCGTGGCGGCAAGCGCAGCGGCCCCAAGCCGGGCCATGGCGCACCGGTCCCCACACGGCGCAATCCGCACCCGATGCCTGCCGGCAACCCGGTGGATGACCCCTATGCGGCCCGCGAAGCTGAACGCTATGCCCAGCCCATCGCCAGCCGTGAGGCCATCCTGCAGCTGCTCGACCGCTGTGATGGTCCGCAGACCCATGAAGAGGTCGCCTTCCAACTGGGCCTGACCGAACCGGACCGTGCCGACGCCCTGGCCAAGCGCCTGGGCGCCATGGTCCGCGACGGCCAGCTGGTGCAGAACCGCCGTGGAGGATTCGCCCCGGTCCAGGCCACCAACCTGATCACCGGCGTGGTTATTGCCAACCCCGAAGGGTTCGGCTTCCTGCGCCCGGTCGAAGGCGGCGACGACCTGTTCCTGGCGCCGTTTGAAATGCGCAAGGTCATGCACGGCGACCGCGTGCTCGCCAACGTCACCGGCATCGACCGCCGCGGCCGCCGCGAAGGCAGCATCGCGCGCGTGCTCGAGCGCGGCATGACCCGCATGATCGGTCGCTTCAGCGTCGAGTTCGGCATCAACTACGTGGTGCCCGACGACAAGCGCATCCAGCGCAACGTGCAGATCCCGCCCGACCAGACCGGCGACGCCCGCGACGGCCAGCTGGTGGTGTGCGAAATCACCCAGCCGCCGGACACCCGGCGCCCGCCGATCGGCCGCATCATCGCCGTGCTTGGCGACAAGCTGACCGCCTCGCTGATCGTCGAAACCGCGATCCATGGCCACGAGCTGCCGTTCGAGTTCCCGCAGGCCGTGCTGGACGAAGCCGCCGCCGTGCCGATGCAGGTCGAGCCGCAGATGATCGGCAACCGCGTCGACCTGCGCAGTACGCCGCTGGTCACCATCGACGGTGAAGACGCCAAGGATTTCGACGACGCCGTCTACTGCGAACCCAACGCCGAAGGCTTCCGCCTGGTGGTGGCCATCGCCGACGTCTCCAACTACGTCCGCCCCGGCACCCCGCTGGACGACGAAGCACAGAAGCGCGCCACCTCGGTGTACTTCCCGGGCTTCGTCGTGCCGATGCTGCCCGAGACCCTGTCCAACGGCATCTGCTCGCTGATGCCCAAGGTCGACCGCATGTGCTTCGTCTGCGACATGCAGATGGGGCGCGACGGCGAAGTGGCGCACGCGCGCTTCTACGAAGCGGTGATGAACTCGCACGCCCGCCTCACCTACAACCAGGTCTGGCAGGCGGTGGGCGAGAACGACCCGGCCGTACGCAAGCAGATCGAGGCGGTGCTGCCGCACGTTGAACACCTGCACCAGCTTTACAAGGTGCTGGCCAAGGCACGCACCAAGCGCGGGGCGATTGAATTCGAATCCTCCGAAGTGCGCTTCGTGCTGGACAACACCGGCGAAGTCACCCAGGCCGGCATGATGGTGCGCAACGACGCCCACAAGCTGATCGAGGAATGCATGATCGCGGCCAATGTGCAGGCCGCGCGCTACCTGCTGAGCAAGCACATGCCGGCGCCGTTCCGCGACCATGCCAAGCCGCCGGAGGCCAAGTTCGAAGACCTGCTGGAGTTCCTCAAGGAATTCAAGCTGAGCCTGCCGGCATGGTCCAAGGTGCAGCCTGCCGACTACACCAAGCTGCTCAAGAAGGTGCGTGAGCGCCCCGACGCCGCCCTGCTGGAATCGGTGCTGCTGCGCAGCCAGAGCATGGCGGTGTACTCGCCGGACAACCAGGGTCACTTCGGCCTGGCGCTGGACGCTTACGCGCACTTCACCTCGCCGATCCGTCGCTACCCCGACCTGCTGGTGCACCGTGCGATCAAGCACGCGCTGAGTGGCAAGCCGGTGGAGAAATTCACCTACACCCAGCGCGAAATGGCCGCGCTGGCGCTGCAGTGCTCCGAGCGCGAGCGCCGGGCCGACGAGGCCGAGCGCGAGGTGGACGAGCGCTACCGCGCCGCGTGGATGGAAAAGCACGTCGGCGGCGAGTTCGACGGCGTGATCAGCGGCGTGACCAGTTTCGGCCTGTTCGTGGAACTGGACGAATCCAAGGTCAACGGCCTGGTCCATGTCACCCAGCTGCCGCACGACTACTACCAGTTCGACGCCACCCGCAAGACGCTGAGCGGCGAGCGCCGTGGTAAGGCCTACCGCCTGGGCGACCGCGTGCGGATCCTGGTGCTCAAGGCCAGCATGGAAGAGCGCAAGATCGACTTCCGCCTGGTCGAAGACAAGGAAGAGCAGGAGCCGACCCTGCCGCCCCGTGGCCAGCCCGCAAAGCGCCAAAAGCAGAAGTACTGAGGTAGTGCCGGCCGCCGGCCGGCTCCCCGTAGACCCAGAACGGAGCCCCACATGAACCCGGTTCCCGAATTCTCCGGTGGCTGTCAGTGTGGGGCGATCCGCTTCCACGTCCGCGGCGCGCTGCCCGACCGCTCGATCTGCCACTGCCGGATGTGCCAGAAGGCCTTCGGCGCCTACTACGCACCGCTGGTCTCGGTGCGCGGCGCCGATTTCCGGTGGACCCGGGGCGAACCGCGCCGGTTCCAGTCCTCCAACCATTTCCGCAGGGGTTTCTGCGCCGACTGCGGGACCCCGCTGACCTATGAGGGCGAGGACGGCATGGCCGTGGCGGCCGGGGCCTTCGACGACCCCAGCCGGCTGCCGCCGACCGTCCAGTACGGCACCGAGTCCAAGCTGCCGTTCGTGGACCAGCTGGGCGGCCTGCCGGTGATCCTGCAGGAGGACGACCCGGACGCTGAGCGCCTGCGCAGCCTGGTCTCCCACCAGCACCCCGACCGCGACACCGGGCGCTGGCCACCCGGCTGACCCCGGGCGCCCGGCCTCCCGATGCTCTACCATTACCACCCCCTGTACCGGTCCCGCCCCCGCAATGAGCAAGCAAAGCCAGTGGATCGTCGGCGTCAACGCCGTCGCCTCCTCGATCGAGAACGATGCCGATAACGTCCGCGAAGTGCTCATCGAGGCCAGCGCGAAGAACCCGCGGCTGACCGAAATCGAAGAGAACGCGCGCCGCAAGGGCATCGACGTGCGCAAGGTCAACACCCAGGCGCTGGACGGCGTGGGCGGCTCGGTGCGCCACCAAGGCGTGGCCGCGCGCTACCAGGCCGCACGCACCTACGGCGAGAACGAGCTGGAAGGGCTGGTCACCGCTGCCGAAGGCAAGGCCCTGCTGCTGGTCCTCGACGAGGTCCAGGACCCCCACAACCTGGGCGCCTGCCTGCGCAGCGCGGCGGCCGCCGGTGCGACTGCGGTGATCATTCCCAAGGACAAGTCGGCTACGGTCAACGCAACCGTGCGCAAGACCTCGGCCGGCGCCGCCGACCGTATTCCGGTGGTGGCGGTGACGAATCTGTCGCGCTGCCTGAAGGATCTGCAGAAGCAGGGCGTGTGGATCTACGGCCTGGCCGGTGAAGCCACCACCTCGCTCTACTCGATCGACCTCAAGGGCAACGTCGCGCTGGTGCTGGGCGGCGAAGCCGACGGCATGCGCCGGTTGACCCGTGAGAACTGCGACGGGCTGGTGAAGATCCCGATGCCGGGGGATATCGAGAGCCTGAATGTCTCGGTTGCTGCAGGTGTAAGCCTGTTTGAAGCGGTGCGTCAGCGAAGCTGACGCACCGCGGGTAGAGCCACGCCCTGCGTGGCTGCAATGCCGAACGAAGCAGCCACGCAGGGCGTGGCTCTACCCGCGCGACCGCGCCTACGGCGCGTTCGCGCTTCCCCCCAACGCCTTGAACAGCGTCACATCGTTCACCAGCAGCTTCTGCTTCACCGCCGCCAGCGACAGCTCGGCGTCGCGACGCGTCTGCTGCGCTTCCAGCCAGGTCCGCAGATCCGTGGCGCCGACCCGGTAACGCACCTCATACATCCGCTCGATCTCCACCGCTTCGTCATACGACGCCTGCGACGCAGCCACCTGCGTTGCGAACTGGGTGCGCGCCGACAGCGCGTTGTCCACTTCCGAAAGCGCCGTGTACAACGTGCGCCGGAACGTGTTCGCCGCGATCTGGTAGTCGGTCCCGGCGATGTTCGTATCCAGCTGCGCCTGGCGGATGTTCAGGAACGGCAGCGACAACCCAGCGCCCAGTGACGCCACCGGGTTCTTCAACACGTCCGACAGTGTCGTACCACCCGTGCCAACCCCACCGGTCAGACTCAGCGCCGGGTAGTAGCTGGTCGCGGTCACCTTGATGTTCTTCAGGCTGTTGCGCAGGCGCAGTTCGGCCGCGCGCAGGTCCGGGCGGCGGCCGAGCAGGTCGGCAGGCAATCCCTCGGCAATCACCGGCGTGGCCGCGATGTCCAGCACCTGCGGTTCGTCGGCCTGTGGCCACGGTTGCCCGTCCAGCAGCACCGTCAGCGCATTGCGGCTGGCCACGCGCTGCTGCTCGAGCGCGCTCTGCGCGGCCCGCTGCGCCTCCAGCTGCTGGGTCGCCTGGCGCACTTCCAGGCGCGACACCGCGCCGGCGTCGAAACGCGCCTGGACCAGCTCCTGTGTGCGCTGCAGCCGTTCCAGGTTGGCCTGGCCGGCGCTGATCGACTGGTTGAGGTAGGCCAGCACCCAGTACTGGGTGGCCACGTCGCTGATCACCAGCAGCGCGGTGTTCTGCAGGTCTTCCTCGCTGGCCTGCGCTTCCCACTGGGCGATGTCGCGCTGCGCGCGCAGGCGTCCCCACAGGTCGATCTCCCACTGCAGCGACACACCCGCCGAACTGCTGCGGTTCCAATCTGCCCCCTGGTCGATGGCGCGGTTGCCATTGCTGCTGACGCTGCCCGAAGGCTGCGGCCACAACGCATTCTCGGAAAGCCCGGCCTGCAGGCGCGCACGCTGCACCGCCAGGCCCGCCGAGGCCAGGTCGGTGTTGGCCTGCAGTGCCCGCGCGATCACCCGGTCCAGGCGCGGGTCGCCGAAGCCGGTCCACCAGGCGTCGTCGCGCACGTCGGCCTGCAGCGTCGGCGGCGTGTTCGAGGCGGCGACCGGCGCGTTGCGCTGCGCATCGCCACGTCCATACACGGCCGGCACGCTCGGCGGGTCGACCTTGTACTGCCCGGTGCTGACGCAGGCCGACAGCAGCACGGCGGTGGTGCAGGCCAGCGCCAGCGGGCGCAGGGCAGGAACAGACTTGAAAAGGAATGCCATCTTCATTCGCGCGCCAGCGCCTCCACGGGATCGAGTTGGGCCGCATTGCGTGCCGGAAGGAAGCCGAACGCCACGCCGATCAGGCTGGAACACGCGAACGCGGCCACGATCGACGCTGTGGAGAACAGCATCCTGAAGTCAGGGGCGAAGGTGTCGAACACCCAGCCCACCACCAGCGACAGGCCCACGCCGAGCAGCCCGCCGAGCAGGCACACCAGTACCGCCTCGATCAGGAACTGCTGGCGGATGTCGCTCTGCCGCGCACCGACGGCCATGCGGACGCCGATCTCGCGGGTCCGCTCGGTCACCGACACCAGCATGATGTTCATCACTCCAATGCCGCCGACCAGCAGCGCGATCGCCGCGATCGCGCTGATCAGCAGGGTCATGGTGCGCGTGGTCTGTTCGATGGTGTCGCGGATCTCGGCGCTGTTGCTGAGGAAGAAATCCTCGGTGCCATGGCGCATGACCAGCAGTTTGGAAATGGCCGCCTGCGCTGCATCCATGGGAGTGTCGTCGTCCACGCGCACGGTGATGCTGGAGACATGGCTCTGGCCGAGCATGCGCGACATCACGGTGGTGTAGGGCACCCAGATCGACAGGCTGGTGCTGCTGCCAAAGCCCATGCTCTGGCGCTGCGCCACGCCGATCACCCGTACCGGGACGTTGCCGAGCAGGATCACCTGGCCGACCGGATCTGCGCCGTTGGGGAAGAACTGGGTGCGGGTGTTCTCATCGATCACTGCCACCTGGCCCAGCCCCTTCACCGCGTCGGCGTCGAAGAAGCTGCCCGCGCTCAGGGTCAAGCCCTTGACCCGGAAGAACTGCTCGCCCACGCCGCTGACCTGCGCGGTGGCGGACTGGTTGCGGTAGCGCGCGGTGACCGAGGAGGACACGCTGGGGGTCACGCTGTCGATGTAGCTCTGTCGCGCCAGTGCGTCGGCATCGCTGGCCTTGAGCGTCTGCACGCGTGCCGAACGCATGTCGCCGAAGCCGCGCCCGGGGTACACATCGATGGTGTTGGTGCCCAGCGCGCTGATGTTCTGCAGGATCTGCTGCTGCGAACCGTTGCCCATCGCCACCACCGAGACCACCGAGGCGATGCCGATGATGATGCCGAGCATTGTCAGGAAGGTGCGCAGGCGATGCGCGTTCATTGCCAGCAGCGCCATGCGGAACGCTTCGGTGAAGCGGTCGCGCGCGGCGCGCCAGCTGTGGCCGCTGGCCGCAGCCACCGTTGGCGTGCGCTGGGCGCGATAGGCCGGGGCCTTGTCATTGCTGCGGTCGGCGATGATCTCGCCGTCGCGGATCTCGATGATGCGCTGGGCGTGCTCGGCCACCGACATGTCGTGGGTGACGATGATGATGGTGTGGCCTTCGGCATGCAGCTCGCCGAGGATGCCCATCACTTCCTCGCCGGATTTCGTGTCCAGCGCGCCGGTCGGTTCGTCGGCCAGGATCACCTCGCCGCCGTTCATCAGTGCGCGCGCGATCGACACGCGCTGCTGCTGGCCACCGGACAGCTGGCCGGGCTTGTGCTGCATGCGGTCGCCCAGGCCCAGCCGCTGCAGCAGCTGCTCGGCGCGCGCGCTGCGTACCGGGCCGGGGCTGCCGGCGTACACCGCCGGCACTTCCACGTTGCCGCGCGCGTCGAGGTCGCCGAGCAGGTGGTAGCGCTGGAAGATGAAACCGAAATGTTCGCGGCGCAGTTCGGCCAGTTCGTCCGGCAGCATGCTGCCGGTTTCGCGGCCCGCCACCTGGTAGCTGCCCCGGGTCGGGCGGTCCAGGCAGCCGAGGATGTTCATCAGGGTCGACTTGCCCGAGCCGGACTGGCCGACGATGGCCACCATCTCACCGGCGGCAATGTCCAGGTTGACGTCGCGCAGCACGGCGATGGTCTCATCGCCGGCGGGGAACTCGCGGCGCAGGTCGCGCAGCCGCAGCAGCGGGGTGCCGGTGGGCGCGGTTTTCATCGGCGCGGCCCGCCCATGCCCGGGCCGCCCATGCGCATCTGCGCGCCGCCGCGGTTGCCGCTGCCGGCCGCCGGGGTGGTGCTGCCTTCACCGACCACCACCTTCTCGCCTTCCTTCAGCCCCGCGGTGACTTCAGCGCTGGATCCGGTGTTGATGCCGATCTTCACCTTGCGCGGCTGCGGCATGCCGTCCTTGTCGGCCACGCGCACCACGTACTGGCCGTCGCGGGTCTTCGGCCCCAGCGCCACCGACGGAATGATGAGCACGTTCCTGGCCTGCTTGAGCAGCACCGAGACCTGCGCGGTCATGTCGATGCGCAGGGTGCCGTCCGGGTTTTCCACGTCGAACAGCGCGTTGTAGTACACCGCCGAACTGGCGCTGGAGCTGGACGAACTGGAACTGCTGGAGCTGTCGCTGGCGATCGAGGACGGGGCCGGATTGATCTGGCGCAGCGTGGCGTGGTACTTGCGCTCCGGGTCGCCAAGGGTGGTGAAGTACACGGGCATGCCGGCCTTGATCTTGACCACGTCGGCTTCGCTCACCTCGGCATTGACCGTCACCAGGTCCAGCCGCGCCAGCATCACGATGGTCGGTGCGGTCTGGTTGGCATTGACGGTGCGGCCTTCTTCGGCCACCACCGCCACCACCGTGCCGTCCATCGGCGCGGTGATGCGGGTGTAGGCCAGGTTGGCGTTGGCCGTGCCCAGCTCGGTCTGGCGGCCCTTGATCTGCGCGTCAAAGGAGTTGACCTGGGCCTGCGCGGTTTTCAGCTGGGCTTCGGCGGTATCAAACTCGGCACGCGAGGTGGCTTCCGCCGCCAGCATTTCCTTCTGCCGGGCGAATTCCAGTTCGGCCTGGCGCAGGGTGGCCTGCTGTACCGCGCGCTGCGCGGTGACCTGGTCCAGCGAGGCCTGCGCGTTGAGCACTGCGTTGCGCTGGGTGGTGGCGTCGATCTCGGCGATCAGGTCGCCCTGCTTGACGGTATCGCCCAGCTGCACCTTCAGCGACTTGATCTGGCCCGAGGCCTGCGCACCGACGCTGACCAGCTTGTAGGCGTCGATCACGCCGGTCGCTTCGACCGTCTGCTCCAGGTCGCCGCGGGTGACCGGGCTGGTGGCCAGGGTCGGCGCGCCCGGCTTGCGCAGGGTCCATGCGACAATGCCGCAGACCAGCACGAGCAGTACGATGACGAGCAGCACGCGGCCGCGGCGGGTGACAGGCAGTCGGGGCTTCACGATGGTGATCAACTCAACAGGCCGGCGTGCGGCGTTGTCAGCATTGTGAAGAGCGGAGCAGGGGGGCTCAACGCTCGCCGTGTAACACCGGGTAACAGCGGCGCGATTGCATGTGTCGGCATGTATCGCGCGCCGTGCTTGAAACATGCGTACGCAAACCAGAGGATGCGGTTCAGCTCCCGACAGGGGATCATCGCCGCATGGAGACCACAACGATGCAACGCCTGCTGATCGTCGATGACGACAACGACATCCGCCAGCTGCTGGCCGAACAGCTCGGTCGTGCCGGCTACCAGGTCAGCACCGCCAGCGATGGCCAGGGCATGCGCCAGGTGCTGGAACGCGAGCACGTGGACCTTATCGTGCTCGACCTCAACCTGCCGCGCGAAGATGGCCTGACCCTGTGCCGCGACCTGCGCGCACGTTCGAGCACGCCGGTGATCATGCTCACCGCGCGCAGCGAGCCGATCGACCGCGTGCTGGGACTGGAGATGGGCGCCGACGATTACCTGGGCAAGCCGTTCGAACCGCGCGAGCTGCTGGCGCGGATCCGCAACGTGCTGCGCCGGACCGAAGCGCTGCCGGCCAACCTGGAGCCGTTGGCGATCCGTCGCGCGCGCTTCGCGCACTGGACCTTCGACCTGGAGAGCCGCCACCTGGTCGACCCGGACGGGCGCGTGGTGGTGCTGTCCGGTGCCGAGTTCCGCCTGCTGCGGGTTTTCGTGGGGCATGCCAACAAGGTGCTCTCGCGCGAGCAGCTGGTCTCGCTCAGCAGCGGTCGCAGCTACGAATCGCAGGACCGCGCGATCGACCTGCAGGTCAGTCGCCTGCGCAACAAACTGGCCGGCGACGGCGGCAGCGACGGCCTGATCAAGACCGTGCGCAACGAAGGCTACGTGCTGGCTGCGGCGGTCACGCTGGAATGATGCGCCTGCGCCGCTTCTTCGCCTCGATGGTCGGGCGCCTGTTCGTGATCCTGCTGCTGGGCATGAGCGTGGCCGCGATCGGCGCCACCATGCTGGCCGGTACCAAGCGCCAGCAGGAGTTCGAACGGCAGAACCTGACCCGCATCGCCGACCGCCTGCAGGGCTTCGTCAACATGCTCGACGGCAATCCCGAGCTGCGCGGCCGGCTGCTCGAGGTGGGCGGGCCGGCGGTGCGCAGCCTGCCGCAGGGCGCGCGCCTGGGGCGCGAAGACACGGCGCTGATGGACCTGCTGCAGGACCGCACGGGTCCGGTGTCGCACGCCACGGTGCATTTCACTTCATTCCGCTCCTGCCTGCCCAAGGCGCAGGAACTGTGGCCGCCGCCGCCGCAGCACCGCCGCAAGCCACCGCATGAGCGTGATCCGGCCTTCATTCCGCCCAAGTGCCGGGCGGTGCAGCTGCCGCTCAGCGACGGCACCGAGCTGGCGCTTTCGCTGGAATCGCCGGCCATCGCACACAACGGCATCCTCGAGGTCGATCCGCTGTTCCTGACCCTGCTGGTGCTGGCCATCGCGGTGCTGGCCTACGTGGTGGCACGCATGGCCAGTGCGCCGCTGCAGCAGCTGGCGTCGGCCGCGGCCGAGCTCGGCGACGACCTGCAGCGCGAACCGTTGCAGGTGATCGGGCCGCTGGAGGTCCGGCGCGCCGCCGAAGCGTTCAACGCCATGCAGAAGCGCCTTCAGCGCACCCTGGGCGAACGCACGCAGATGCTGGCCGCGATCACTCACGACCTGCAGACCCCGGTCACCCGCCTGCGCCTGCGCCTGGAGAACGTAAGCGACGAAGCGCTGCGCGAACGCCTGATCGGCGACCTCGGCGCGATGCAGGCGCTGATCCGTGAAGGCCTGGAGCTGGCGCGCAGCGCCGAAAGCGCCGAGCCCCGGGCCGCGCTGGACCTGGATTCGCTGCTGGAGAGCATCGTCGAGGACGCGGTGGAAGCCGGCGCCGAGGCGGCGTTCGCGCAGCGCAGTGGCGCGGTGCTGATGCTGCGCCCGCTGGCCATGCACCGGCTGTTCTCGAACCTGGTGGACAACGCGATCAGCTACGGCGGCCTGGCCCAGGTGCGGGTCGAGCAGGGCGCCGACGGGGTCCGGGTGCGTGTACGCGACCGCGGTCCCGGCCTGGCCGAGGACGAGCTGGAGACCGTGTTCGACCCGTTCGTGCGGCTGGAGACCTCGCGCTCGCGGGCCACCGGTGGGGCCGGGCTGGGACTGACCATCGCCCGCGCGCTGGCCGAGAAGGACGGCGCCACCCTGCACCTGCGCAACCACCCGCAGGGCGGGCTGGAGGCGATCGTGCACTGGCCGGCACCGCCGCGACCGCCCGGCAGCCGCGCCAGCTGAGCGCGGCACGGGCAAAGCGGCGCGGATTTGCCTACTATGGGCATCCCCCGCCAGTTTTTGCCGCATGAGTGCGTCCAATCTGGCCGGCTTCCTTTCCAGTTCCCTGTCGGATCCTTGCGGATGAGGCAAGGGGGAGGCTGGACCCGGTGGCGGCCGGTACTAGCAGCAGTGACCCTTCAGCGCCGTTGCCTGGCGCTGGCGTTGCTGTGCCTGCTGTCCTTGCTGCCGGGCACGGTGGCCGCGCAGGACGGCCCGCCGCCGCTGCGCGACTACGCCATCGACGTATGGACCTCGCGCAACGGCCTGCCGCACAACTCGCTGCGTGACATCGCGCAGACCCCGGAAGGGCACCTGTGGTTCGCCACCTGGGAAGGCCTGGTGCGCTACAACGGGCTGGACTTCACCGTGTTCGACCGCAGCACCCGGCCGGGCCTGCGCGACAACGGCGTCGGCGCGCTGTTCGTCGATCGCGACGGCGGCCTGTGGATCAGCGACTCGCGCGGCAACGTGACCCGGCGCAGTGCCGACGGCCGCTGGCAGGTGTTCCCGCACCAGCCGCCGGCGCCGCAGGTGCTGATCCAGGCCATGCAGATGGACAGCCACGGCCGGCTCTGGCTGCTGTACGAAGGCAACGGCATCGGCAGCCTCACCCGCGAAGGCCGCTTCGAGTACCACCCGCCGCCGCCCGACGTGCCGATGGCGATGAGCTTCACCAAGCTGGTGGTCGACGCGCAGGACCGGGTCTGGGTCGGCACGCTCGATGGCCTGGTGGTGCGCGGCACCGACGGCGTGCTGCGTCGCGCGCCGGAGAGCTTCGGCCTTGGCCATGGCCTGGTCTGGCCGTACCGCGCCCCGGACGGCGTGCTGTGGATAGTCGCCGGCGAGCGCATCTACCGCATGCAGGACGGCGTGCCGCAGCTGCAGCACAGCCTGGGCACCGGCATGCACATCACCTCGATGCTGCAGGACCGCCATGGCGACCTGTGGCTGGGTACCGAAAGCCAGGGCCTGCTGCGCCTGTCGCGGCACGGCCTGGAGCGCCTGCCTGCGGGCCTGTCGCTGCCCGGCGGGCGCGTGGTCAGCCTGCGCGAGGACGCCGAAGGCAGCATCTGGGTGGGCGCCAATGGCGGCCTGTACCGCCTGCGCGAAACGCTGTTCAGCAGCTTCACCGAACGCGACGGACTCAGCGGCGACTACGTGCGCACCGTGCTCGAAGACCGCAGCCGCCAGTTGTGGGTGGGCAGCGCCAGCGGCCTGGACCGTCGCGACAGCGAGGGCCGGTTCCATCCGGTCGCGCTGCGCAACAGCGGGGGCAAGACGCCGTCGGTGCTCAGCCTGGCCCAGGACAAGGCGGACGGGCTGTGGGTGGGCACCTTCGGCGACGGCATCCTGCACCTGGACGGGCAGGGCCGCATGCTGCGCCGCTATGGCGCCGAAGACGGCCTGCCGGGCGGCAACATCCGCGCGATGAGCGTGGCCCGCGACGGCGCGGTGTGGGCCGGCACCCAGAAAGGCGTGGCCCGGCTGGACGCCAACGGCGTGACCGTGCCGGACGTGCCGGGCATGCCGACCGGCCTGATCACCGCGCTGGCGCATGACGCCGACGGCGACCTGTGGGTGGGCACCATCGAAGGCATCCGCGTGCTGCGCGGCGACCGCGTGCAGGCCATCGACCTGGCACCGCTGGGCGGCGGGCGCAGCGTGTTCGGCTTCCAGCAGATCGGCGACGCGATGTGGATCAGCAGCGACCGCGGTCTGTACCGCTACCAGGACGGCAAACTGGCCCGGGTCGGGCTGGAGCAGGGCATGCCGGTGGACACCGTGTTCCAGCTGGTGCCCGACCGCATCGGCAACGTCTGGATCAGCAGCAACCGCGGCGTGCTGCGCACCGACATGGCGATGCTCAACGACGTCGCCGACGGGCGCACGCGCCGGGTCGAGGTCGAGCATTACAACGAGATCGACGGCATGGCCAATTCGCAGGCCAACGGCAGCTCCGGTCCGTCGGCGATCCTGCGCCAGGACGGCACCTTCTGGGTGGTCACCGCCGGTGGCCTGAGCACGGTCGACCCGCTTCGCCTGCAGCGCTTCCGCGAGCGGCTGGCACCGCCGGCGGCGATCGAAACGGTGCTGGTCGACGGCGTGCCGCTGCACTGGCAGGGCGCCAACCACAACACCCTGCCGGGCGGGCGGCGGCTGAGCATCAGCTACGTGGGCCTGAGCTACCTGATGTCCGAGCGGATCCGCTACCGCACCCGCCTGGACGGGCTGGACACCGCCTGGATCGAACGCGGCCAGCAGCGCAGCGTGGAATTCATCGGCCTGCCGCCGGGCGAGTACACCCTGCACGTGGGCGCCGCCCACCCCGGTGGTACCTGGGGCAGCAGCGAAGCGGTGTGGTCGTTCACGGTCGAGCCGTTCCTGTGGCAGCGGCGCAGCGTGCAGTTCATCGGCGGCCTGCTGCTGCTGGCCGGGCTGGTGGCGCTGTACCGGTACCTGATCAATCGCTACAAGGCCAGCAACGTGCGCCTGGCGCGCCGCGTGGATGCGGCGACCCGTGACCTGCAGGCGCAGACCGCCAGCCTGCAGGCGCTGAACGAAGAAAAGACCCAGCTGGCCGAGCGCCTGGCGCGACAGTCGGAGCAGTTCGAGCGGCAGGCGCGCGAGGATGCGCTGACCGGGCTGCCCAACCGGCGCGCCTTCGACGAAGCGTTGGCGCGCGACTTCGCCCGCTCGCAGCGCAGCGGCCATCCGCTGTGCCTGGTGGTGCTGGACATCGACCACTTCAAGGACGTGAACGACCAGCACAGCCACAGCGTGGGCGACGTGGTGCTGGTGGAAGTGGCGCGGGTGATCGCCTCGGCCTGCCGCGATTCGGACATGCCGGCGCGTACCGGCGGCGAGGAATTCACCGTGCTGCTCAACGACACCCGCCTGGCCGAAGCGGCGCAGGTGTGCGCGCGCCTGCGCGGGCTGTTCCATGACCATCCGGACTGGGCCGGGGTGCCCGGGCTGCAGGTGACCTTCAGTGCCGGCCTGGTCGAGCTGGACGCCGCCGACCGCACCCCGATGCTGCTCTACCAGCGCGCCGACCGTGCGCTGTACCGCGCCAAGAGCGAAGGTAGAGACCGGACCGCGATCGGTTGATTACCGGGTGGTCCGGCACCGCGCGGACACGCATGGCGTGTCCCTACGCCGCATTGCCGCCAACCCGGTAGCGACACGCCATGCGTGTCCCACGGAATCTCAGATCAGGGACGCGGCCAGGCGTTGGCAATGGTGCAGAACAGCTTCGCCGTCTGCTCGGTGTCATACACCGCACTGTGCGCTTCGTTGGCATCCCACCCGAGACCAGCGGCGACCGCCGCACGCGCCAGCACGGTCTGCCCATAGGCGATACCGGCCATGGTCACCGTGTCGAACACACTGAACGGATGGAACGGGTTGCGCTTGTGCCCGACCCGGTTCACCGCCGCGTTGACGAAACCCAGGTCGAAGTGCGCGTTGTGCCCGACCAGGATCGCGCGCTGGCAGCCGTACTTCTTCATCGCCACGCGGACCGGCGCGAAGATATGGTCCAGCGCGTCCTTCTCGCTCTTGGCCAGGCGGAACGGGTGGTCGAGGATGATCCCGGTGATCTCCAGCGACTTCGGATCGATCTCCAGCCCTTCGGCGGGGATCACGTGTGCGCTGGCGGTCTGCCCCGGGTAGAGCAGGCCGTTGTCGTCCATTTCGATCGGGACCGCGGCGATCTCCAGCAACGCATTGCGGTTGCAGTCGAAGCCGCCGGTTTCCACGTCCACCACCACCGGCAGGAAGCCACGGAAGCGGGTCGCCATCATCCGCTGTCCCAGCGAGGGCACATCCACGGCGTCCGCCGGGGCGGCGGCGGTCTGGGGGAGTTCGTCAGTCATCGGCCCAGTTTAGCAGAGCGGTCTGACCGCCCCGTTGCGATGCCGGGCCAGCCAGCCATCCACGCTCAGCCGACCGGCCCCGCCCAGCAGCAGTGGCAGCAGCATTGCGATGAACAGCACCGGCAGCTTGAAGTTGCCGTAGCCCTGGTCGCTGATCGCATAGCCCTGCGCCAGCGTGGCGAGCGAGTCCCACCCGGCCGGCCAGTGCACCGTCGCGGTGGCCACCACGGTCAGTCCGACCAGCAGCGCGGCTGTGGTGCGGGTGGCCAGTCCCAGCAGCAGGCAGGCGCCGCCCAGCAGTTCCAGCCAGGTGGCGGCCTGCCAGTTGAGTGCCGAGGGCAGCCAGCGGAACGGCAGCGGGAAATCGGCCTGCACGCTGTCGAACCAGTTCATGCCGCGCAGCTTCTCGCGCCCGGACTCGAAATACTCCCAGGCCAGCAGCAGACGCAGGCCGAGCGGGGCCAGCCAGGGGTCGAGTGCACCCAGGCGCGCGCGCAGTGCGGAAAGGGGGGAGGGCAGTGGCATTGGAAACTCCAGGCAGCAGGAAGAGTCCAACAAGAGGCCCGGCACGCGGCACTGGATGCGCGCGCCGGGCGCGGGGTTCAGCTGCCGGTCGGGCGCGCCGGACCGATCACCCCGGTGGCCAGCAGCTGGGCCAGCAGCGCACGCCCGGGCTGCTCGAGGGCGGCAACGTCCAGACCGTTGGCCTCGGCCAACTGCCGCAGGTGGTCGGCGCCGCTGCGCGCCACGGCGTCGTCCAGCTGCGCCAGCAGGGCCCCGGCCAGCGGGCTGAGCTGCGAGAACACGATGCTGCCGTCGGCCACCCGCCGCGCGAGCAGGCAGGTGGGTTCGGGGGGCGCCGATGCGGGCTGGAACCCGGCGCCGATCTGTTGCACCGGCCACGCGTAGACCAGTGGCCACGCCAGCGCCGAACGGGCGAGCGGGTCCTGCCATGGATCGAACGCCGCGTCCCCTGTGGGCAGCGGCCGGGCCTCGCTCGACTGCAGCGCCAGTTCCACCCACTCGTAGTGCGCCAGCTCGGCGAGGAACGGGCGCGGCAGCAACGCCTGCTGCTGCAGCCACTGCACGAACTCGCCAGCGACCTCGGTAAACAGTGGCGACACGCAGCGGTGCTCGATGAAATAGCGGCGGCACAGCGCATCCCATTCGTCTGCATGCAGGACCCGGAGCAGCACGGGGAAACTTCCGCCCAGCAGGCTTCGCAGGTTGTTGAACAGCAGGTCGCGGTAGATCTGCAGTCGACGCGGGTCGAGTCCTTCGGGCGCGGGCTGGCCCCGTGGGTCGCGCAGGTGCAGGGTCATGGCGGACTGCTGGTCGCGAAGAAACCCGCTCATGCGGCCGCTCCGTGTGCGGCATCCCCGCCGTGGAGGATGCGCCGCATCTGCTGCAGTTCGCCACGCAGTTCTGCGTAGGTTGGAAAGTTGAAATCGCGTTCCAGCAGGGCCGGGCGCGGGCCGAAACGGGCGCGCGCCTGCGCCAGCAGCGCCCACACCGGGTCGATCACCGCGCTGCCATGCGTATCGATCTTCAGGTCGTCGGCTTCATCGTAGTGCCCGGCGACGTGCAGGCACACCACGCGCGACGCCGGTAGCCCGTCGATGAAGGCGACCGGGTCGAAGCGGTGGTTGATCGCGTTGACGTACACGTTGTTGACGTCCAGCAGCAGGTCGCAGTCTGCTTCTTCCAGCACGGCGACAGTGAAGTCCCTTTCGCTCATCGCCGCGTGCGGCGTGAGGTAGGTGGACACGTTCTCCACCGCGATGCGCCGGCCGAGCCGGTCCTGCACCTGCGCGATGCGCGCGGCGGTGTGGCGCACCGCCTCCTCGGTGAACGGCAGCGGCAGCAAGTCGTACAGGTGCCCGTCGTCGCCGCAGTAGCTGAGGTGCTCGCTGTACAGCCGCACCTGGTGCGTGTCCAGGAAGAGCCCGACCCGGTCGATGAAGTCCAGGTCCAGCGGGGCGCTGCCGCCCAGCGACAGCGACAGGCCGTGGCAGGTCAACGGGTAACGCGCGCTGAGCCCCTGCAGGCGCTCGCCGTGCACGCCGCCGAGTCCGATCCAGTTCTCCGGCGCGCATTCGAGGAAGTCGATATCGCCCGGCGGCGCCTGTTCCAGGTCGTCGAGCAGGGCGCGGCGCAGGCCGAGTCCCACCGCCGCAGCAGGCAGCGGCGGCAGGACCACGGGGCTCACGCCGGCGCGCGGGTCAGTGCCCGGCACCGCACTTGCCTTCACCGCACTTGCCCTCGGCGGTCTTCTTTGCGGCCGGGGCAGGCTTGGCCTTGTCAGCCCCGCACTTGCCTTCGCCGCACTTGCCTTCCGCCGCCTTCTTGTCGGTGCCGTGCTGTTTGGCCTTGTCGGCGCCACACTTGCCTTCACCGCATTTGCCTTCAGCCGCCTTCGCGTCGGCCTTGGGCGCGGCCTGTGCGGCCAGGGCATAGCCCTGGGCCAGGTCGGTCATCGACAGGGCCGAGGCGGTGCCGGCCAGGCCGAGGCCGCCGGCGAGCGCGGCGCAGGCCAGCAGGGAGGCGTGTTTGGTGGACAGGGTCATGGAAAAATCTCCTTGTAGAGGCCCGGGGGCCAGGGTGTTGCCAATGAAGCATGCCGGATTTGCCGGCATGCGGGGGAAAGCTCAGGCCAGGTACTCGCGCGCCATGACGCGGGCGCGGTGCAGCCGGGCCTTGATGGTTTCGGGGGTGGTGGCCAGCCGCTCGGCCAGTTCGGCGATCGACAGGCCTTCCAGGTCGCGCAGCAGGATCACTTCGCGATAGTGCGCCGGCAGCGACTCCAGCGCGGCGGCGCAGTCGCGGCGCAGCGCCACGTCGTCGCACTGCGCGGGTGGCAGGATCTCCTCGCGCAGCTCTTCGTGCCGCCACTGGCACCGCGCGCGCTTGAGCCGGTTGCACTCGCGCTTGACGATGCGGAACGCCCACGAAGTGAAGCACTCCACCAGGCGCAGGTCGCACAGCCGCCGCGACACGGTGATCAGGCTTTCCTGCACCGCGTCTTCGACATCGTTGATGACGCAGTGGTATTCGGCATAGCGACGCAGGTGCTGGCGCGAGTGGCGCAGCACGCGGTCGAGCGCGGCGCGGTCGCCGGCATGGGCGGCGCTGAGTTCGAGCGGGCAGAGGGACTGCATGCGGCAACGGGATCCTGATGGGCTGGCACAGGATAAGAGCGCCGCCGGGGCAGGGTGGATGCGCGGGTGGATGGACGGGTACAGGCGCGATTCAGCGCTGGCGGTTCGTTTGCGACAGAAACAACAAGGGCCGATGCGTGGCATCGGCCCTTGTTTCACCCGAACGCCTTGCGGCGCGGGCGTTACAGCTGTTCGGTGCTGGTCTCGTCGCGCTTCTCGCGCGGCGGCAGCGCCTGCTCGCCATGCACCAGGAACCACACGTTCTCGGCGATGTTGGTGGCGTGGTCGCCCACGCGTTCCAGGTTCTTGGCCATGAACAGCAGGTGGGTGCACGGGGTGATGTTGCGCGGGTCTTCCATCATGTAGGTCAGCAGCTCGCGGAACAGCGCGGTGTACTGTGCGTCCAGCCGTGCGTCGTCGTCGCGCAGGGCCAGTGCGGCCTCGGCGTCGCTGTCGCGATAGGCTTCGATGGCGCGGCGGACCTGCTGCGCGGCCAGACGACCCAGCGAGCGCAGGCCCTGGATCTGCGGCAGCGGCGGCACCTTGCTCAGGGCGATCGAGCGCTTGGCCACGTTCGCGGCATAGTCGCCGATGCGTTCGATGTCGGCCGGGATGCGCAGGCCGGCCAGGATCTCGCGCAGGTCGCGCGCCATCGGGCCGCGCAGGGCCAGGCGCATCACGTCGTGGCTGATCTGCTGTTCCAGGCTGTCGATGGCCTCGTCATTGGCGATGATGCGCTGCGCGGCGCTGTCGTCGCGGCGTTCGATCACGTCCAGCGCCGCTTCCAGCTGCGCCACGGACATTTCGCCCATGCGCACGATTTCGGCCACCAGCCGCTGCTGTTCTTCGTCGTAGCTCTTGACGATGTGGTCGTTCGGAATGTTCATTGTGATTCCCGTGGTGCCGGGCGGTGCCCGGCTGGTTTATCTGGAAACGTGCGGACGGATCAACCGAAGCGACCGGTGATGTAATCCTCGGTCTGCTGCTTGTTCGGCTGCGAGAAGATCACTTCGGTGCGGTCGTGTTCGATCAGGTCGCCCAGGTACATGAAGGCGGTGTAGTCGGACACGCGCGCGGCCTGCTGCATGTTGTGGGTGACGATCACGATGGTGTAGTCGTGCTTGAGCTCTTCGACCAGCTGCTCGATGCGGCTGGTGGAGATCGGGTCCAGCGCCGAGGTCGGCTCGTCGAGCAGCAGCACGTCCGGGCGCAGGGCCACGGCACGGGCGATGCACAGACGCTGCTGCTGGCCACCGGACAGGCCCAGCGCGCTCTGGTTGAGCTTGTCCTTCACTTCGTCCCACAGCGCGCCCTGGCGCAGCGCATGCTCGACGCGGTCGTTCATGTCCGCCTTGGACAGCTTTTCGTGGTGGCGGATGCCGTAGGCCACGTTCTCGAAGATGGTCATCGGGAACGGCACCGGCTTCTGGAACACCATGCCGACCTTGCTGCGCAGGCGGTTCATCGGGTACTTCGGCGACAGGATGTTCTCGCCGTCCAGCAGCACTTCGCCCTTGGCTTCCAGCTTCGGGTACAGCGCGTAGATGCGGTTGAAGATGCGCAGCAGGGTCGACTTGCCGCAGCCGGAGGGACCGATCAGCGCGGTCACGCGCTTTTCCGGAATCTCCAGGTTGATGTTCTTCAGCGCGTGGAACTTGTCGTAGTAGAAGTCCAGTCCGCGTGCAGCCAGCTTGGTCGGCGCCGGGTTGCCGAGGTTTTCATGCGAGGCCGGCACCGCGATGCGCTGCATCGGCACGGCATTGGTGAGGTCGTTCATGGCGATATCCGCGGAAAGGTCAGTCATGGGAGATGCGGTTGCGCAGCAGGATGCCACGCGCGGAGAGGCTGACCAGCAGCACGAACAGGGTCAGCACCAGCGCGCCGGCCCAGGCCAGCGTCTGCCAGGATTCATAGGGGCTGCCGGCAAACTGGTTCATCACCACCGGCACGCTGGCCATCGGCTGGAACACGTTGCTGTTCCAGTACTGGTTGCCGAAGGCGGTGAACAGCAGCGGGGCGGTTTCGCCGGAAATGCGGGCCAGCGCCAGCAGGATGCCGGTGATGATGCCGGCGGCGGCACTGCGGTACAGCACCTGCACGGTAACCTTCCACTGCGGGATGCCAAGCGACAGCGCCGCTTCGCGCATCTGCGAGGGCACCAGGCGCAGCATTTCGTCGGTGGTACGCACCACCACCGGCAGCACGATGAAGGCCAGCGACAGCGCACCGGCGAACGCCGAGAACTGCCCACCGGTCTGCATCACGTACAGGGTGTAGACGAACAGGCCGAGCACGATGGACGGTGCCGAGAGCAGGATGTCATTGACGAAGCGCACCACCGTACCGGCCTTGCGGGCGTTGCCGTACTCGGCCAGCCAAGTGCCGGCCAGCACGCCGAGCGGAGTGCCGATGGCGATGGCCAGCGCACACATCACCGCGCTGCCGAAGAAGGCGTTGGCCAGGCCGCCTTCCTGCATGGGCGGTGGGGTCATCTTGGTGAACAGGTCCAGGTTGATCCCGGCCAGGCCCTTGGAGGCCAGGGTGAACAGGATCCAGCCCAGGAAGAACAGGCCGAACAGCGCGGTCAGGCACGACAGGAGCAGCGCGACGATGTTGACGATGCGGCGGCGCAGGTACAGCGTCTGCGCGTTGGAAGCGACGGCGGTGGACATCAGTTGCCCTCCTTGCGGGACAGGCGCATGAGCATCAGGCGGGCGATTGCCAGCACCACGAAGGTCACGATGAAGAGGACGAAGCCGAGCAGCAGCAGCGCCGAACGGTAGGTTTCGGTAGCTTCGCCGAAGTCATTGGCGATCAGCGCTGCGATGGTGGTGCCCGGTTCCAGCAGCGACGGGGACAGGCGCACGCTGTTGCCGATCACGAAGGCCACCGCCATGGTTTCACCCAGGGCGCGGCCGAGGCCGAGGAAGATGCCGCCAATCACCGCCGAGCGGGTGTAGGGCAGCACGATGTCCCAGCTCACTTCCCACTTGGTGGAACCCAGCGCATAGGCCGATTCCTTCAGGCGGGTCGGCACGGTCAGGAACACTTCGCGCATCACCGAGGAGATGAACGGAATGACCATGATCGCCAGCACGAAGCCGGCGGTCAGCACGCCGATGCCCAGCGGCGGACCCTGGAACAGCGGGCCGATGATCGGCCATTCGCCCAGGGTTTCATTGAGGGTGGGGGTGACGTACTCGGTCATCACCGGCACCAGCACGAACAGGCCCCACATGCCGTAGATGATCGAGGGAATGCCGGCCAGCAGTTCGATGGCGGTACCGACCGGGCCACGCATCCAGCGCGGCGCCACTTCGGTGAGGAAGAAGGCGATGCCGAAGCTCACCGGCACCGCGATCAGCATCGCGATCAGGGCGGTGACCAGGGTGCCGTAGATCGGCGCGAGCGCGCCGAACTTGTTCTCCACCGGATTCCAGTCGGAGGAGTAGAAGAAGCTCAGGCCCTGCTCCTGCAGGGCATGGCGGCCGCCCCACAGCATCGAGAGCGCGGCGCAGGCCAGGGCGACCAGCACCAGTACCACGGTGGTGATCAGCACCCATCGGAACAGTTTGTCGTTGCGGGCGTCACGCAGGTCGCGCGTTGACGGTGCGGGTACAGGCTGGGCGATGGCATTCATTGGAAAGGCTTGGGCCCGAGAATGGGTGGGGTGTTGCCGGGCAATGCCCGGCGTTGCAACCGGTGGGGCCCGCGTAGTGCGCGGGCCCCGGTTTCATTATTTGAATTCAGCAGTCCAGTAGCCTTCGATCTGCTTGACCAATTCCGCCGGCAGCGGCACGTAGTGCAGTTCGTTGGCCTGGGCCTGGCCGTTCTCGAAGGCCCACTTGAAGAACGCCAGGGTGTCCTTGCTGCGCTTGGCATCCTTGGGCTGCTTGTGCATCAGCATGAAGTTGGTGGCGGTGATCGGCCACGCCTGGTCGCCCGGGGCGTTGGTGATGACCAGGTTGAAGTCCTTGGCGCTGGCCCAGTCGGCGCTGGCGGCTGCGGCGGCGAAGGTTTCAGCGCTCGGCTGCACCCAGTTGCCGGCGGCGTTCTGCATCGAGGCGTACGGCATGCCGTTCTGCAGCGCGTAGGCCAGTTCGACGTAGCCGATCGAGCCCTTGATCTGCTTCACGTACGAAGCGACGCCTTCATTGCCCTTGCCACCCACGCCGTCCGGCCACTGCACCGAGGTGCCTTCGCCGACCTTGCTCTTCCAGTCCGGGCTGACCTTGGACAGGTAGTTGGAGAAGTTGAAGGTGGTGCCCGAACCGTCCGAACGGTGGACCAGGGTGATCTTGCCGTCGGGCAGCTTCACGCCCGGGTTGGCGGCGACGATGGCCGGGTCGTTCCAGGTCTTGATCTTGCCCAGGAAGATGTCGGCCAGCAGCGGGCCGCTCAGGCGCAGCTTGCCGGCTTCCAGGCCTTCGATGTTCACCACCGGGACCACGCCGCCGATGGCGGACGGGAACTGGCCGAGGCCGGCCTGGGCCAGCTCTTCGCTGGACAGCGGCTTGTCGGAGGAACCGAAGTCGACGGTGCCGGCCTTGATCTGGGCGATACCGCCGCCCGAGCCGATCGACTGATAGTTGACCTTGGCGCCGGTGGCGGCGTTGTAGTCGGCCGACCACTTGGACACCAGCGGGAAGATGAAGGAGGCGCCGGCGCCGGAGATCTCGGCGGTCAGCTTGTCGCCAGCGGCCGGGGCGGCGGCGGGTGCGTCGGCGGCCGGTGCCGCGGCCTGGCCTTCAGCGGCCGGCTTGCAGGCGGACAGGCCCAGCGCGATGGCCAGGGAAAGGGCGGCAAAGCTGGCCGAATGCAGTTTCATGCGTCACTCCGTAGCGGGATGGGGTGCCGGGCTGGCCGGCTGACGCTGCTATGAAATGATGTTTTTGTTACAGCTTGATGACGTCGTGACAGAGGGCACGTTAAACCCACGCAGGACAAGGCCTGGCGGGCCCTTGGGCGGGGCAGGGCGCCCAATAAAAAAGCGCGGATCAGCAGATCCGCGCCGGAGAGGTGCCGCCAGGGGGAGAGAGGACCTGGCGGCACCTTTGCCTGGGTGGTGTATCGACCAGCGGTCGATACCTACCGTTGTAGGTCACGACCGCTGGTCGTGACGGCCAATCAATATTTCAGGTTCTGCGACCAGTAGGTCTCGATCTGCTTGACCAGGCTGTCCGGCAGCGGCACGTAGTCCAGCTGCTTGGCCTGGGCGTCGCCGCTCTTGTAGATCCAGCGGAAGAACTCCTGGGTGGCCTTGGCGCTGTTCACGTTCTTCGGCTGCTTGCGGACCAGGATGAAGTTGGTGGCGGTGATCGGCCACGCTTCGGCGCCCGGGGCGTTGGTCATGACCAGGTAGAAGTCCTTAGCGTTGGCCCAGTCGGCGCTGGCGGCGGCGGCGGCGAACGACTCGTCGCTCGGCAGCACGACCTTGCCCGACGCGTTCTTCATCGCGGCGTAGGACATCTTGTTCTGCAGCGCGTAGGACAGTTCGACGTAGCCGATGCCGCCCTTGATCTGCTTCACGTAAGCGGCAACGCCTTCGTTGCCCTTGCCACCGATGCCGACCGGCCACTGCACCGAGGTGCCTTCACCGACCTTGCTCTTCCACTCCGGGTTGACCTTGGAGAGGTAGTTGACGAAGTTGAAGGTGGTGCCCGAACCGTCCGAGCGGTGCACGACGGTGATCTTGCCGTCCGGCAGCTTCACGCCCGGGTTCAGCGCGGCGATGGCCGGGTCGTTCCAGGTCTTGATCTTGCCCAGGAAGATGTTGCCCAGGGTCGGGCCGTCCAGCTTCAGCGCGCCCGGGGCGACGCCGGCCACGTTGATCACCGGCACCACGCCGCCGATCACCGACGGGAACTGGGCCAGCCCGGCCGAGGCCAGCTCTTCCGGCTTCAGCGGAGCATCGGACGAGCCGAAGTCGACCGTCGCGGCCTTGATCTGGGCGATACCACCGCCGGAACCGATCGACTGGTAGTTGACCTTCTTGCCGGTCGCGGTGCTGTAGTCGGACGACCACTTGGACATGACCGGGTAAATGAACGATGCGCCCGCGCCGGTCACATCGGCGGCATTGGCGGCGAACACGGACGACGCGGCGAGGACGGCAACAGCGGCGCGCGACTTGAAGGCGTGGATCACGGGGTGGCTCCTGGGATGGATGATGGTGCGGGGTTTCCCGCCCGGTGCCTATTCCATAACGGTTCCGTGACAGCGCGTGGTCTGTCATATGACGGGACGGTGACACGCGTCATCGGCGGGCTTGGACACGCATGGCGTGACCTTTCGGTTACAGCCAACGACCTGTGCATTGCCGCTCCGAGCCAGAACTGCGCATCTTGCGACACATGACGATTCCGTGCGGACGCGACGGGTTTCCTGGAATTGTGGCGCGGCGCACTTTCGTTGCATGAACGCGGTCGCTCCAAGAGTGCATTGACGGTCACATCTTCAGCTCTTCTGCCAGGAATCGTGACGCGCGTCCTTGAGGCCACCATCACGCGCAGCGAACTTCGGCCTGCGCCAATCCTGGCGCCACCCAATGGAGCTGAAAAATGTTGAATGTCACTTTCGCGGATCTGGATGAGCGCATCTCGGCCATCAGTGAAGAAGATGCCATGTACAAGTCCGGCGAGCACATCCAGCTCTCCTGACTCATGGAGGGACAGGCTTCCAACCTGTCCCTTTCGCATACACACAAGGAAATTCAGTGACCTACGCCAAGCCACTTCTCAAGCGCTCACACCACGTATTGATTTCCGATGCCGGCGATGTCTGCATCGGGGAGATCCCAGGAAAATCGAAAATCCTTCTGCAACCACCGTCATGGGTTGTTCCCGCCCTCGAAGCACTGGATGGCGCCCATACCCTTCCCCGTATAGGCAAGGAGCTGGCTGCCAGAGGACATGCGGTGTCCAGCGACGAGCTGACTGCCTTCGTCGGGGCGTTGGCGGGCTTCTCCCTTGTCGAAGAAGGCGCGCGCGCTTCGTCGGTTCTCACCGCCGAAGAACTTGAGCGGTACGATCGTCAGATCCTGCAGTTCGCCCTGGTAGATGAGCAGCGCGTGGATAATGCTGTGGTCTATCAGGAGCGGCTGAAGAAGGCGAGGGTGCTCATACTTGGTATGGGCGGGTGGGGGACCTGGTGTGCACTCAATCTTGCCAGGGCCGGCATAGGCACCTTGAGGCTGGTGGATGGGGACGAGGTGGAGCTCTCCAATCTTAATCGGCAAGTGCTCTACAGTGCCGCAGATATTGGGGCAAAGAAGGTGCACGCGGCGGCTCGCGCGCTGCAGGAGCACAACGGAAGCCTGGTCGTTGAATGCGCTTGCGAATTTGCAACGGAAGACACTGACCGGCTCGATGAACTGCTCGCCGACGTCGACGTGGTTATCGTCGCATGGGCGAGCCTGGGTTATTACCGGACCAGAACAGTCGAGCGGGTCGTTCACTCGCTGGCTGCGAACCACGGGATACCCGTGATCGAGCTCGGCGGCGATCCGTTGGATATCTCAGTAGGTCCAGTCTACCTGAACGACGGTAGCCACCTTGGCTTCGAGGATATCCGAAAGTCAGCGCAACAAGCGTTCTACAGCTCGGATCCGACGGTCCGGGCGTTTCAGGAGGCTCGCATGCGCAACGACTTTCGCAATGGGAACAGGGTCGTCAATGCTTGGCAGAGCGCACCTTCACTTGCAGTAATGTCAGGACTGGTTGCGGATCAGGTCGTGAAGCTCATTTCCGGCTATGACCGCTGCAACCTCGTGGGTCGCCGCTTCCACCTCTCGATGCAGACGTACGCGATTCGCGAGGAGGTGGTGTTTGCTCGATCCTGATCATCTCCATGAGCGTTTCACGGTCGATGGTTATGTCAACTTCGACCTGCTCTCGTTTGTGCCGGGCATTGCGGAGCTTGCGGAACGCGTTGCCTGCATCGAAGAAAGTCGTTGGTCATTCATCATAAAGAATGGCCACGGTGAGCATGATATAGCTCCAGCCGAGCGTGATGAGGCAGAGCGGCAGCACCTGATTGCCAACGAGGAGCGCGAGCGCGGCGATTTTTCGTTCTCGTTCCGGTGGATCCCTGACACACGTGAGAACTGCGATCTGGAGCCACTTCAGCAGGTCAAGCAGATATTGGGGTCTGAGGTCGTAATGGAGCTGCTTAGGGCGGTTACCGGCCGCAGCGCCTCGGGGGTGTCGCAGTGCTACTTGAGCTGGTTCGAACGTGGACACTTCCTTGGAACCCATTGTGATCCTGGCCAGAGCTTTGGCGTAGCCCTCAGCCTGACCCAGGACTGGGATCCAAACTTCGGGGGGCTGACCCTGCTTGTACCCGAATGCGAGGGGGCGGTTTCGTCCTGCCTGGTGCCAACCCCCTATCGCCTGTTGGTGTTCGACACCAGTGCACGGCACATTCCTCACCTCGTTTCGATGGTATCTGCCCCGGCCGGGCGTAGGCGACTCGCTGCGATAGCTCGCTACCTTGCGACACCATGACTACTCCATCCAGCCAACATGGTCGCATCGATATCAAGGCTGTCCTGGCGGCATTGGCCGTCGTGCTGATCTGGAGTACCACCTTCTCCTTCGCCAGCGACGCCATCCGACAGGTGGGTCCGTGGGGATTTCGCTTCTACAGCACGCTGGCCGGCCTGATCGTACTGCTGCCGTTCTTTCGCCGCAGTCTGGTCGATATCCAGAAGATGGAGCCGAAGTGTCGCCTGCACATGCTCTGGGCAGTAACGCTCAACGGTACGGTAGTGGCGGCCATCAACATTCTGGCACTCGCCTACTTCGCTGCGACGACCGTGCTGACACTGATGTACACGATGCCAGCCTTCGTAGCCGTAATGGAAGCGGTGAAAGAGAGGCGCTTTACCCGGAGCGTGATCTGGTCTCCCGCGGCGGCATTGAGTGGCGTGATGCTTTATGCGGGCGGCGCCGGGCTGGGTGTAGGTGGGCTTCTGATCATGCTGAACGCGCTTCTCTGGGCGTGGGGGACCCAGCTTTCCGGAAGATCCGCGCAGGGATGTCGGCCGTCCACGCTGGTGACGGTGCAGGTAATGATCTCGTTTCTGGCTTCCATTCCGGCGCTTGCGCTGGCTTCCGCGCATGACGCTTCACTGGCTGCCTTGCCGGGGAGCCGCGACGTTGCGGGCATCCTGTATGTTGGGGTGTTGAATGGCCCGGTGGTCTTTGGACTGTGGTACTACGCAATACGGGGGCTGGGAGCAGAAAGGGCCTCGCGTTTTACACTGTCCGTGCCTTTGATCGGCGCCCTGTCTGCGGTCGTCTTCTTTGGAGAGGTGCTCGACGGGTTGCAGGCAGCCGGAATCGCGCTGGTGGTTGTGGGAATGGCCCTGCGAAGCGGCCGCATGTCCTTGCCCGCGAACTGCCGCGCGAGGAGTGCGGCCCCTGAGTGAATGAAGAAGGGCGCAGCCGAAGCTGCGCCCTTTCTCTTAAACATGTGACCCGCGACTTACCAGAAGAACTGCAGACGCGCTTCCAGGATGTTCGGATCGTCATTGACGAACGTACGGCTGGTCGAGTTGTACTTCTTGCTGTCCACCATCACGTAGTTCAGGGCGAACTTGGTGTTGGAGCGCCAGTAGTAGTTCACGCCCACGGTCCAGATATCCATCTTTCCGCCCAGCACGCCGTCCACGATCGGCGGGCGACCGGCAACCGGGTTGGCATTCAGATGGCCGTCGTCCAGGTTCATCGAGTCGTAGCGTGCGCCCAGCTGCCACATGCCGCGGCTCGGCTCGTCCGGCAGGCCGGTGGTCGGGGTGCCGCCCTTGTAGCCCCAGCTTTCGCCGGTGATGTTCCACAGGCCGCTGACGTAGAAGCCGTCGCTGGTGTAGTTGTCGCGCGTCATGCGCTTGGCTTCGCTGGTGTAGTACTCGGCCTGGGCCTTGAACGGGCCGCCGATGTACATCGCTTCAGCGCCGATCGTCTTGACCCGGTCGGTGTCGGTCAGGTTGCCGCTGTCGACCAGGCGCACGGTGGCCAGGTCGGCGTTCGGACGTGCACGCACGCGCAGGGTGTCGGCGTCGGTGTCGTAGTCGACATAGCTCAGGCCGAAGTGCAGGACCTGGCCCTTCTCGTTGATCGGCGCCCAGGTACCACGCGCGCCATAGCCGCTGCCGTGGGCCAGGTTGCGGGTCAGTTCGCGGCCGAAGGCGCTGGCGGTGACCGACCAGTTGGCGTCGCCGAAGCTGTACGCGCCACCGAGGCGACGGGCCACGGCGTAGGTGTTGGTGACCGCAGCCTTGGAGATGAAGTCGTTGTTCTTGGTGCTGGACAGTTCTTCCAGGCTGTTCGGCTGCTTGAACTGGCCCAGCTGCACGAAGTGGTTGGCGTTGCCAGCCAGCTTGTACTTCACGTTGGTGTCCAGGAACTTGTCGGCCTTGGCGTCATAACCGACCACCCATTCCACGTTGCCCGGGCCCTTGCCCTTGAGCACCAGCTCGGCGCGGCGCAGCTCGAATTCGCTGTCCTTGCCGTTGGCGGCATCGCCACCGTTGAGGTCGGTCACATCGTTGTCGAACCAGTTGCCGTCGGCCTGGACCAGGCCTTCGAAGGTGATCTCCGAGCCGCCGATCACGTCGATGGCCACTTCAGCGTGGGCGGCCGGCACGAACAGCGCAGCAGCCACGGCCGCAGTGAGGAGTTGGCGATGCAGTTTCATGGAAAGGAGCCTTGCAGGCAGGTGGGAAGATGCTGCGCAGGCTAATAAGTGAAGATTGCGTAAATATGACAGTTTCAGACAAAGCGTCCCCAGGCCCGGGCCCGGTGGCAGCTGGGGTTGCCCAAGCTGCCTGAAACAGATGACTGCCCGGTTGCGTCCAGATGGCAGTCGCCGGGGGCGGCTCAGGCGGCGGTTTTCTGCTTGAACCGGCACAGGTCGCGGATCACGCACTGCGGGCAGTCCGGCTTGCGCGCCTTGCACACGTAACGGCCGTGCAGGATCAGCCAATGGTGGGCGTCGAGCAGGAACTCGGCCGGAATCGCCTTCACCAGGCCGTCCTCCACTGCACGCACGTCCTTGCCCGGCGCCAGGCCGGTCCGGTTGGCCACCCGGAAGATGTGCGTGTCCACGGCCATCACCGGTTCGCCGAAGGCGGTGTTGAGCACCACGTTGGCGGTCTTGCGCCCGACCCCGGGCAGGGCCTCCAGCGCGGCGCGGTCGCGCGGCACCTCGCCGCCATGCTGTTCGATCAGCAACCGGCAGGTGGCAATCACGTTCTTCGCCTTCGCGTTGAACAGCCCGATGGTGGCGATGTATTTCTTCAGCCCGTCTTCGCCCAGCGCCAGGATCGCCTGCGGCGTGTTGGCCACCGGGAACAGTTTGCGCGTGGCCTTGTTGACGCCGACATCGGTGGCCTGCGCCGACAGCGCCACCGCCACCAGCAGTTCGAACGGCGTGCTGTATTCCAGTTCGGTTTTTGGATGCGGATTGAGTTCGCGCAGGCGGGTGAACATCTCCACCACGTCGGCCTTGGGCATGCGCGCGCTGCGCGGTGCGGCCCGGGGTGCGGTTTTTGCAGCGGTTGGCATCAGGAAGGCTTTCCAGCGGCCTTGGCCTTGGCGCGCGCGAGGATCGCAGCAGCGGCCGGCGGCAGGGCCGGTTTCAGGTCGGGGGTGGGGGCGGGCGGGGCACGGCGTGCCTCGCGTTCGGCCGCGCGTCGCGCCAGCCGTTGCGCGCGCGCCTGGTAGCGCTCACGCGCGGCCCAGGCGCGCTGCAGCTGGCGCTGGGCCTGGAGCAGGCGGGTCGGCAGGTCCGGGTGGCCAGGCACCAGGGTGTCGTCGCCGGGCGCGGGCACGTAGTCCATCAACCCGGCTGCCAGCGCGGCGTCCAGATCGTCGGCCAGCACGCAGCGCAGCACCTCACCTCCCTGAACCATGGGGCGGTTGACCGGGGGCGCGGTGGTGGCACCATCGTCGGCAACGGTCAGGGGCACGTCGGCCACGGCGGAAACTCCTGGTAAAACGTTAAAAAAAAGTGATTTTGAACTCTGGAAACGAAAGCAGGTCAAAGCCTCCGTCGTTAGTGGCGGTTCAACGTTGCGGCGGCTATCCTAACCCGTCGCCTCAGGGCGGCCCAATGCGTCCTGAGTTACCACCCCTGGAGAAACGTTTGATGAAGTTGCGTTCTATCGCGGTCGCCGTCGCGGCCCTGGCCCTGACGGGCAATGCCTTCGCCCAGGACACTTCGTCCGAAAAGGGCAAGCTGAGCTATTACTTCGGTTACGACTACGGCAACAACCTGGCCGAGCTCACCCAGCGTGGCGAGCAGCTGGACATCAACTCGGTGGTGAAGGGCCTGCAGGACGCCTACGCCAAGAAGCAGCCGGCGATCACCGCCGAGCAGCTGAAGCCGGCCGTTGAAGCGTTCCAGAAGCGTGAGCAGGGTCGTGCCCAGGCCGCCAAGGCCGAGTACGAAAAGGCTGCCGGCGAAAACAAGACCAAGAGCACCCAGTTCCTGGCCGCCAACAAGGCCAAGGCCGGCGTGCAGACCCTGCCGAGCGGCGTGCAGTACCGCGTCGTTGAAACCGGCTCGGGCGCCAAGCCGACCCAGGCCAGCACCGTGCAGCTGGAAGTGGCCGGTCCGTACCCGTTCGGCCAGCGTCCGGCCGAAGCGCGTCCGGCCCAGCAGATTCCTTCGATCAAGGTCAGCGAAGTCGAAATGAAGGCCATGCGCGAAGTGCTGCTGCAGATGCCGGCTGGTTCCAAGTGGGAAGTCACCCTGCCGCCGGAACAGGCCTACGGTGCCGACCCGCGTACCCCGTTCCCGCCGAACGTGGCCGTGCAGTTTGAAATCAAGCTGGTCAGCGTCAAGTAACAACGGCTAAAACAGAAAACGCGTCGATGGCAACATCGGCGCGTTTTTTGTTTCTGGATTCGCGTTACTGTTGTCCCGTGCATTATCCGGAACATTCCCCCCATGCCATGCCCAGCCCCTGCATCGGAATCTGCGCGCTCGACCGCGCGGGCCTGTGCGGCGGCTGCCTGCGCAACGTGGACGAAATCACCCGCTGGTCGACCATGAGCCGACACGAACAGGAACACGTGATGCAGCAGGTATTGCCGCTGCGCGAGCAGCTGCGACAGTCGCTGGGCAGCTCGCTGGCCGCGCACGAGCGCCTGCTGCGCGCGCTGCACCCGCTGGATGCGCCGCCCGGCGGCGATGGCTGGAACCGCAGCGAACTGGCCGACCTGCTGCCCCCCGGGCCGCCGGTGGAAGCGGCGGTGCTGGCCGGCATCATTCCGCGTGCCGGCGGTGCGCAGGTGCTGCTGACCCGCCGCACCGACACCCTGCGCCAGCACGGCGGCCAGGTTGGCTTTCCCGGCGGACGCCAGGAGCCGGATGACCGCGACGCGGTGGCCGCGGCGATCCGCGAAAGCAACGAGGAGATCGCCCTGCAGCACGACCAGGTGCAGGTGCTGGGCTACCTGGATCCCTTCGTGACCATCACCGGCTACCGGGTGATGCCGGTGGTGGCGGTGATCGACCCGGGGTTCGTGGCGGTGCCGCAGCCCGATGAAGTGGCCGAAGTCTTTGAAGTACCGTTCGATTACCTGATGGATCCGGCCAACCTGCACCAGGTCGAGATCGACCACCGCGGCCGGATCCGCCATGTACTGGAGTACGGCTGGCCCGGCCAGCGGATCTGGGGCGCGACCGCCGCCATCCTGTACAACCTGCGCCGCCGCCTGGAGCAAACCGAATGACTGCCTCGAATCCGGATACCTGGACTACCCTGGTCGACGTTGCGACCTTGTCGAACGCGCTGGGCCAGGCGGACACCCGCCTGCTCGACGCGCGCGCCACCGCCAGTGCCGCGCCGCGCCTGCTGGATGTGCGCTTTTCGCTTGCCGACCCGCAGTCCGGGGCGCAGGCCTACGCGCAGGGGCACCTGCCCGGTGCGGTGCAGGCCGATCTCAACCGCGACCTGGCCGACATGGACCGGGTCGGACACGGCCGCCATCCGCTGCCGGACAGCGAGGTCTTCGCCGCCACGCTGGGGCGTTGGGGCATCGGTCCGGACACGCAGGTGGTGGTGTACGACGGCGGCGATGGCAGCATGGCCGCCGCGCGGGCATGGTGGCTGCTGCGGCTGATCGGGCATGCCCGGGTCGCGGTGCTCGATGGGGGCGTGGCCGCCTGGCAGGCGGCGGGCCTGCCGCTGAGCACCGACGCGCCGGAGATTGCCGCGCTGCCGCCGTACCCGGGGCGTTTCGACAGCACCCGGGTCGCGACGGTGGACGAAGTGGCCGCGCGGCTGAAGCATGCGCCGGGCTGGTTGCTGGACGCGCGCGCCGGCGAACGTTTCCGCGGCGAGGTGGAACCGCTGGACCCGGTCGCCGGGCACGTGCCCGGTGCGGTCAACCGTCCGTTCGGGTTGAACGTGCATGCGGGCCGGCTGCGCCCTGCCGCCGAGCTGCAGGCCGAACTGCGGCCGTTGATCGGCCGCCATGATCCCAGCGAGGTGGTGGTCATGTGCGGCTCGGGCGTGACCGCCTGCCACCTGCTGCTGGCGATGGAAGTGGCCGGGCTGCACGGCGCCCGCGTGTACGCGGACTCGTGGAGCGGGTGGGTAGGTGATTCGTCGCGGCCGGTGGCGACAGGCGACTGATCAGGGCGCCAACGGTTCCAGCGCCACCGCCGCCAACACCCGCGGCCACGGAAACAGCGGGCCCGGGTCGCGTTTGCGCGCCACCTGGCGTTCGGGGTCGTCGCTGGCCGGTTCCAGGCGCGTGTCCAGGCTTTCGTGGCCCGCGATGTGGCGCAGGCCGGGCAGGGTGTGGCACAGGTGCTGCAGCAGGTCGATCAGTGCGGCGATCTGCACGTCCGGGTAGGCCTCGGACATTTCCTGGTGGCGCGAGTCCAGCCAGTGCGGATAGCGCCCGCTGTTGACCAGCTCGATGCCGATCGAACGCGGGTTGTAGCCGCTCACATGATGGGCCACGCGTTCCACCGGCACGTACTGCACGATGCTGCCGTCGCGGTCGATGTAGTAATGCCCGCTGTTGCCGCTGCCGCTGTCGTACAGCACCCGCTCGCCATAGCTGCGGGCCATCTCCAGGTCCGGCAGTTCGGTGCAGTGGATCACCACCAGGTCCACCTCCGCCGGCGCGCGTTCGCCCAGCTGCGCCACGTAGGGCAGCGGCTGCGGGTCGATCCGGGGCGGGGCGCGTTCGGGCATGCGCCGATGCTAGCATTCAGGGATGAGCGCTTACATCGATTTCCGCCCGGTGGCTGCATGAGCCGCGGCCACTGCATCCTGTCCCATGGTTTCGAAAGCGGCCCCGACGCCACCAAGGTCACCGCACTTGCCGACGTGGCCGAGCGCCTCGGCTGGACCCACGAACGCCCCGATTACACCGACCTGGACGCGATGCGCGAGGTCAGCAGCGTGGGCGACGTGCCAGCCCGCCTGCAACGCCTGGTGGAACGCGCCCGCGCGGCCGCCGCGCAGGGGCCGGTGGTGCTGGCCGGTTCGTCGCTGGGGGCCTACATCTCGGCCATCGCCTCGCTGCAGGTGCCCACCCGTGGCCTGTTCCTGATGGTGCCGCCGACCCGGATGGGGCCGATGCCGCTGCTGGACGCGGCCCCGGTGCCGACCAGCGTGGTCCACGCCTGGCAGGACGAGCTGATCCCGGCCGCCGAGGTGATCGCCTGGGCCCAGGCGCGCTCCGCCCGGCTGCTGCTGGTCGAAGACGGGCACCGCCTCGAAAACTACGTCGAGGCCTCCGCGCGCGCGTTCGAAGAGTTGTTGAAAGGCGTGTAAATCGGGGGGTGTGACGGTCCCCCGGCTGCGGTCACGTACAATGGCCGGTCCGCTGACCTGCCGAACCTGATTCCGTGAAATTCTTTGTTTCCTGCGCCAAGGGCCTGGAATACCTGCTCGCCGACGAACTGCTGGCGCTGGGCCTGCCCCGTGCCACCGCCACCATTTCCGGCGTCAACGCCGAAGGCGACCTGCCGCAGGCGCTGAAGGTGGTGCTGTGGTCGCGCCTGGCCAGCCGCGTGCTGTGGCCGCTGGCCGAGTTCGACTGCCCGGACGAGGGTTCGCTGTACCAGGGCGTGTCGTCGATGCCGTGGGACCAGCACATCAGCCCGGAGCTGACCCTGTCGGTGGACGCGCATGTGTCCGGTACCGAGATCACCCACGCGCGCTTCGCCGCGCAGCGGGTCAAGGACGGCGTGGTCGACAGCCTGCGCGCGCAGGGCCTGGAACGGCCGTCGGTGAACACCGAGTTCCCCGACGTGCGCATCAACCTCTCGCTGCGCAAGGGCCGCGCCTCGATCTCGATCGACCTCGGCGGCGGCCCGATGCACCGGCGCGGCTGGCGCATGGCGCAGAACGAAGCGCCGCTGAAGGAAAACCTGGCGGCGGCGGTGCTGATGCGCGCCAACTGGCCGAAGATCCACGCCGAAGGCGGTGGCCTGCTCGACCCGATGTGCGGCAGCGGCACGCTGCTGATCGAAGGCGCGCTGATGGCCGCCGACGTCGCCCCGGGCCTGCAGCGCCACGGCAGCATTCCGCCGAGCCGCTGGCTGGGCTTCGACCGTGACGCCTGGAACAGCCTGATGGCCGACGCGCGCAGCCGCGAGACCGCTGGCCGTGCCGCGCTCAAGCAGGTCATCCATGGCAGCGACATCGACCCGCATGCGATCCGCGCCGCCAAGGAAAACGCGGAGACCGCCGGCGTTGCCGAGGCGATCTGGTTCGGTGTGCGCGACGTGGCCGATGTCCAGGTGCCGCCGCAGGAAACCGGCTGCGTGGTGTGCAACCCGCCCTACGACGAGCGCCTGGCCGCCGACGCGGTGCTGTACCGCCGCCTCGGCGACGCGCTCAAGCGCGCGGTGCCGCAGTGGCGGGCCAGCCTGCTGTGCGGCAGCGCCGAACTGGCCTTCGCCACCGGCCTGCGCGCCAACAAGAAGTACCAGCTGTTCAACGGCGCGATCGAATGCGCGCTGATCGTGTGCGATCCCATCGCCGTGCCGCAGCGCGAGAACGCGGGCCAGCCGCGCGAGCTCAGCGAAGGCGCGCAGATGGTGGCCAACCGCCTGCGCAAGAACATCCGCAAGTTCAAGACCTGGAAGGCGCGCGAGCAGGTTACCTGCTACCGCGTCTACGACGCCGACCTGCCCGAGTATGCGGCCGCCATCGACGTGTACCAGGAGGACGGCGGCGCCGGCCGCACCTTCCTGCATGTGCAGGAATACGCGGCACCGGCCACCATCCCGGACGTCGATGTGCGTCGCCGCCGCAATGAACTGCTGTCGGCCGCGCGCGAGGTGTTCCAGGTGCCGGCCGAGCAGGTCGCGCTGAAGTCGCGCGAACGCGGCAAGGGCGGCAGCAAGTACGGCCGCTTCGAGCAGCGCGGCGAGTTCGTGCTGGTACGCGAGAACGACGCGCTGCTGCGCGTGAACCTGTTCGACTACCTGGACACCGGCCTGTTCCTGGACCACCGTCCGCTGCGCTGGCACATGGCGCAGGAGGCGCAGGGCAAGCGGTTCCTCAACCTGTTCTGCTACACCGGCGTGGCCAGCGTGCAGGCCGCGGTGGCCGGCGCGGCTTCGACCACCAGCGTGGACCTGTCCGGCACCTACCTGCAATGGTGCGCCGACAACCTGGCGCTGAACGGCAAGGGCGGCAGCCAGCACCAGCTGATCCAGGCGGATGCGCTGGCCTGGCTGGAAGCGGAGCGGCACCGCTTCGACGTGATCTTCTGCGACCCGCCGACCTTCTCCAACTCGGCCCGCGCCGAAGACTTCGACGTGCAGCGCGAACATGTGCGCCTGCTGCGTGCGGCCGTGGCCCGGTTGAGCCCGGAAGGCGTGCTGTACTTCTCGAACAACTTCCGCCGCTTCAAGCTGGATGAGGAAGCGATCAAGGAATTCGCCGAGTGCCGCGAGATTTCCGCCGACACAATCGGTGAGGATTTCGAGCGGAATCCGCGCATCCACCGCGCGTGGGAGCTTCGGCGCTACGGCGCTTGATGGATTGCCGGGGTCAGCGCGGTGTCATGCCACCGCGCTGATCACACCGACCACCGGCAACACCCACGCCAACGGCGCGATCCACCGCGGTCGCCACGGATACAGCCCGAAGGCGATCAGCACTCCGCTGACCGTCATCGCGCCCAGCCACAGCACGGGGCCCGCAGCCCAACCATGGTCGGCCACGCAGATGCCGAACGCCGTGGCCAGCAACGCCCAACCCAGCCAGCGCCACAGCCGCATGCGCGCCGGTCCCGCATGCGCCTTGCCATGCAGGTCCAGCTGGTGCTTCTCCATGGCCAGCGACAGCGCAGTGAACGCGGAAAAGCACACCGTGATCGCCAGCAGCATCATGCGCTGGCCTCTGCGGTTTTTGCCGAAGTAACTGCTGCAGCGGCCGCCATCTGGCGCTTTTTCTTCTCGGCCGCGCTCAGCGCCGGCTGCCAGCGCTGCATGCGCAGGCCGCAGTAGGCGAGCATGGCGCCGAAGGCCAGCATCACCAGGTCGAACCCTGCCAGCACCCAATCGCCATTGCGCAGGGTCACGCCCAGGTGCGCGTGGGTGGTGAACGCATTAAGCAGCGGAATCAGCGCGAACAACGCCGCCCCCAGGTACAGCTGCCAGGCCCACATCATCCGCTTCGGCCAGACGAAGGCTGCCAGCAGCCCCGCGCCCCATGCGTAGAAGAACACGCTGGCTTCCGCGTCGGCACGCTCAGCCAGCTGCACCGGCAGCAACCGGTTGCCCCAGAAGTAAGCGGCAAAGGCGATCGGCAGGCCGGCCACCGCGCCGATATTGAGCGCGTCCACCAGGCGCAGGCCGAAGCCGATGCGGCCGCTTTTGGCATGCTTGGGACGTTCCTTGACCGCCCACAGCACCACGCCGCTGGCCACCATCAGGCAGCCGACCAGGCCGGACAGGAAGAACAACGCGCGCAGGCCCCAGTCCGCGAAGCGGGCCAGGTGCAGGCCATACATCACCCCGCGCGTCTGGGTGGCGCCGCCCGGCACCGGGCTGTGTTCCACCAGCGCGCCGGTAACCGCGTTGTAGCGCAGCGACGGCGTGTCGATCGACAGGCGCCTGCCGTCGCGCTGGTAGATGTCGATCACCGCATTGGCCGCGCCCGGGTGGAACACGGTGAAGCCGCTTACCTGCGCGCCCTTCCACTTGGCCCGCGCGCTGTCCAGCAGCTGCTGGATCGGCAGCGAGGGGGCGCTGCCCGCGGCGGGCTCGGCCGGGTCGGCCAGGCGTGCGAACGCTTCGCTGAAGAAGGCGTCCTCGTCCTTGGGATAGGCCACGCTCACGCCCTGTGGCAGGTACATGAACATCAGCGTGACGATGCCGGTGTAGGTGATCATCGCGTGGTAGGGCAGGGCCATCACCGCGCTGACATTGTGGAAGTCCAGCCACGAACGCAGGCCTTTTTCAGGCCGGAAGGTGAAGAAGTCCTTGAAGATCTTCTTGTGGGTGATCACCCCGGTGATGATCGCAACCAGCATGAACATCGCGCAGAACCCCACCAGGTAGCGCGCCCACAGCACCGGAATGTAGTGCAGGTCGAAATGCAGCCGGTAGAAGAAGTCGCCGCCACGGGTTTCGCGCGCGGCCACTTCCTCGCCGCTGGCCGGGTCCACCGTGGCATCGCCGAAGCGGCCGCCACCTCGCCGGCGCTTTTCGCCTTCCACCGGCGGCTTCACCATCGACTCGGGATTGCGCCAGAACATGCGCATGGCCGGGTTGCGCGGGTCGGGCAGGGTCACGTTCCAGCTCTCGGCCTGCGGTGCCTTGTGCTGCAGGAAGCTGATCGCGCGCTCGGCGGCGACTTCGTTGCTGACGCTGCTGCGCGGCAGTTCCGGGCGCATCCAGCGGCTGATTTCCTCGCGGTAGTAGCTCGCGGTACCGGCCATGAAGATCAGCAGCAGCAACCAGCCGACCAGCAGGCCGGTCCAGGTATGCAGCCAGGCCATGGACTGGCGGAATCCGTTCTTCATGCGCGCGCGCCCAGTGCCAGCGACCCCAGCCAGAACAGCGCGGCGGGCGTGGCGATCCCGATCCAGGCACGCAGTGCGGTGCGGGTGGCGAAGGCCCAGAGTGCGGCGCAGGCGCACAGCACGATGGCCACCAGCATGCCGGTCAACACGGCTTGGGCTCGGGCCATCGGCAGGGCCACCGCAAAGAACATCGCGCAGGTCGCGGCCAATGCGTACCCACCCACGATGGCGGCCAGCGAGCGCGACAACACACCCAGCCAGGGGCGGGCGAAGAATCCACCGAAGCGGCTGAAACCGGTGGCAACTGGCGTGCTGTCCACGAACACCTGCATTGTCGAATCGAACAACGGACGTCACCGGCCGGGGCCGGTGACAGGAGAGGGTGGCCATCCGTGGCCAAGCCGCCGCACGGGGCGGGGGTATCCCTGGAGATCGTTTGATTCGGGAATGATAGTCATTATCATTCGCTTCGACAAGGTCGGTGGGCTGCAATACTCGACGCATGAACAAGATTGAGCGCGATCCCTCGTTCCTCGATGCGTTGCCCGACCCCGCAGGACGGGATCCGGCAGAACTGGCTGCAGACGACGCCTGGTGGGCGCAGGTAGCGGCGCAGTACGACCTCACCGATGACGTGGTGATGCTCGACAACGGCTACTGGGGGTCGATGGCCCGCCCGGTGGTGCAGGCGTTCGAGCAGGCCACCGCCCTGGTGAACCGCGACAACGCCTGGTTCGGCCGGCGCGCGTTTCCGCCGCTGTTCGAACAGGCGCGTGGGCGGCTGGCCGAGGCGCTCGGCGTGGAGGCCGACGAGATCGCGCTGACCCGTGGCGCGACCGAGGCGATGCAGGTGCTGATCAGCGGCTACCGCAACCTGCAACCCGGCGACACGGTTCTGTATGCCGACACCGATTACCCCAGCATGATCGCCGCGATGGAGTGGCTGCAGGCGCGGCGTGGCGTGACCGTGCAGCGCATTGCGCTGCCAGAGCCGTTCGACCATGACAGCATCGTGGAGACCTACCGCAGAGCGCTGGAACAGCATCCGCGCACGCGGCTGTTGCTGCTGACCCAGGTCAGCCACCGCCACGGGCTCCTGCTGCCCGTCGCCGAGATCAGCGCGCTCGCACGCGCCGCCGGTGCGGACGTGGTGCTGGATGCCGCGCATGGCATCGGCCAGGTCGATACACCAGTGCGCGACCTCGACGTCGATTTCATCGGCATCAACCTGCACAAATGGATCGGTGCGCCGGTTGGGGCAGGGGCGATCTACATCCGCCGCGGTCGCTTGCACGACATCGATCCCTACATGGGTGAGGCGGACACCGGCCACATCGACTCCCGCCTGCATACCGGCACGGTCAATTTCGCGACCTTCCTGGCCCTGCCTGTCGCGTTGGCGTTGCATGAGCGGATCGGCGTGGCGAACAAGCGCGCGCGCCTGCTTCACTTGCGCAATTACTGGCTGGACGCGCTGCGCGACGATCCGCGGATCCAGCTGCTGGCCTCCCCCGATCCACGCCTGTCCAGTGCCATTGCCGCCTTCCGGTTGCGCGGGCAGTACGACATGGACGCGAACACCGCCACCGCGGCGCGGATGCTGCAGCACTCCAACGTGTTCGTAGTAGCCCGCGAAGGCCTCGCCTCCGGCGCCTGCATCCGCGTCACCCCCGGCATTTTCAGCACGACCGCACAGATGCAGGCGCTGGTGGAGGCCATCCGGGCCGTGGCGGGGTAGGGCGATCAGCGCGAGGCGCAGGCCTTCGCGATTTCGCCGTTCATGCTTTCTGGAATGGGGCGGCCGAAGGCTTCGCCGAACTCGCGGCGGGACCGGAGTTCCTGGCACTGTTCCGGATTGGCGGCGCCGTCGATCACGGTGCCGCGTACCGGCGGTTGGTTGCGGCCCGCGTCGGCCTGCATGCGGCGGCGCGCGTCGTAGAGCTCGCGCTGGGCACGGTTGCGCTCTTCCCAGCTCAGATTGGGATCCCGGGTGATCGGCCGGGTCACCCCGGTGTCGTGTTCGGGCGCGCAGGGCACGGTCTGGTACACGGTCTGGCCGCCGACCGCGCACTTGTACACCCGCCCGGCGTGGGCATTGCAGGCCAGCGCACACAGCGCCAGCGTCACGATCATCCTTCGCATCATTCCCCCCGGACGGGCCACTCCAGCCCTGAATGCGCGGCAGAATACGCGAACCACGTCGCAAAAACACCCGGTCAAACTGTCAACCGCAGGGGCGCATCGACCCCACCCCGGTAGAGCCACGCCCTGCGTGGCTGCCCCTCAGGCGCCTACCACTGCATCCACACCGTCAACGCATGCAGCAACAGCCCGATCAACCCACCCACCAGGGTGCCGTTGAAGCGGATGAACTGCAGGTCGCGCCCCACGCTGAGCTCCAGCTGTTCCACCAGGTGCCGCTCGTCCCAGCCCTTCACGGTCTGCGCGATATGCGTGGTCACCCCTTCGCGCAGCCGGCTGGTCAGGCGCTCGGCGCCATCCATCAGGTGCTGGTTCAAGGCCTCGCGCAGCGACGGGTCGTCCTGCAAGGCCTGCCCGACCTTGGCCAGGCTGCGCCGCAGATGCCCGGCCAGCGCCGAGTCCTCGCTGGAAAGGTCCGCGCGCAGGCTGGCGTGAATGCGCGCCCACAGGCCCTGCACGTAGTCCTGCACGGCGGGGTGGTCGATCACCTGCTGCTTCAGCTGTTCGACCTTCTCGGCCAGCGCCGGGTCGTGGCGCAGGCGCTGGATGTAGTCACCCAGCCAGGCCTCGTAGTCCTTGCGCAGGGGATGTTCCGGCTCGGCCAGGATCTGCTGCAGTTCGGCCAGCACCGCATGCGCCATGCGCTCGGCAAGGCTGTCGCCGATCTCGTCGATCGGCTTGACCCAGTTCACCGTGCTGGCCAGCTTCGGCCACTCGCGCTGGATGTAGCGCACGATCAACTCGGAGGCGCGTTGCTTTACGGCCTCGTTGTCCATCCACTGGCTGATCCGGGTCAGTCCCTCGTCGAGTACCCGCTGGTGGCGGTTGTCGGCGGTGAGCAGGCCCAGCAGCTCACCGGCGGTGGCGGCCGCGTTCCACTGTCGCAGCTGTTCCACCACGAAACCCTGGATGCTGCGCCGGACCGCCGCCTCATCCAGGAAGTCCAGCGCCTGCAGGGCCCAGCCCCGCGCCATGTCGGCCAGAAGCCGCGAACGCGCCGGATCGGCCAGCCAGCTGCCGAGCCGGCTGGCCGGGTCGAACACCTGCAGGCGGGCCAGCAGGGCCCGCGGCTCCAGGAACTGGTCGCGCACGAACACCGCCAGGCTGTCGGCAATGCGTTCCTTGCTGCGCGGAATGATTGCGGTGTGCGGAATCGGCAGGCCCAGCGGGCGGCGGAACAACGCCACCACTGCGAACCAGTCGGCCAGCGCGCCCACCGCCGCTGCCTCGCAGAACGCCGACACCCATGCCCAGATCCCGCGCTCGCCATTGAGATGGCTGACGATGAAGCCGGCCAGCATCGCGGCCAGCATCAGCAGGGCGATGATCTTCAGGCGTCGCAGCTGGGCGCGGCGGGGGTCAGCGGCAGGGGCGGATGAATTCATGCGGGCAGTCTATCGACCGGAGCATGATCGCCGGTTGACGGGGCCGACACGAAGCGCATCACCCCGCGCGCAGCGCGGCCAACTGGCGCTTCAGCGCGTCGTTCTCGAGCGTCAGCGCGATGACACGCTGGCGCAGCTCTGCCGGGCCTTCACCCAGCGAAGCCAGCGCGTCGGCGATCTCGGCTTCCCGGCTGGCATCCACCTCCAGCTCGCCGTCGGCGCTGTGCAGCACCTCCTGCACCGGTTTGCGCGGCTTGCGCTTGGCTTCGCGCACGCGCTTGGCGGCCTGCTTCAACTCGTCCTTGCCGGCCACCGCCGCCGCGCGCTGTTCGTCTTCCGGCAGGTCGGACACCGCTGCCGCGGCGCTGATCGAGATCACCCCGCTCTTGACGGCCTCCACCAGCTCCGGCGCCGCCTGCTTGTGGATGCGTTCGATCATCGTGACCTGGCTGCTGCTCAGCCGCGCTTCGCGCGCTATGTCGGCACGGCTGACCTTCGGTGCCGGCGCCCACGGCGGGCTGTCTTCATCGCCTTCCGGGGTGGCGTCGGCGATCTCGCCGTCGCTTTCGCGCTGCAGCTGGGCCTGGTCGGCGCGGTGGCGCTCGGCCAGGATGTCGCGCTTGCGCAGCGCCAGCACCCCGCGCTGGAAGTCGGAAACGCTGCGCCGGCCCAGGTGCTGCTCGATCATCCACAGGTGCACGTCGTCCATCGACTGGAAGCGGGTGTTCTGCACCGTCTGGAACGGCAGGCCGTGCTTCTGGCAGATGCCGAAGCGGTTGTGCCCGTCCACCAGCACGTCGTTCCACAGCACCAGCGCGTCGCGGCAGCCCTCGGCCAGGATGCTCCGCTCCAGGGCCTCGTGCTCGTCGGCGGTGAGCGGATCGATGTAGGCCTTGAGTTCTTCTTTGACGACGATGTCCATGCAATCCGGGGCGGCGGGTAATGACCCACCATTCTATCAACCGGTGGCGCGGATCATCTCGCCGAGCACGTCCACGATCCGGTCGATCTGGTCGCGCTCGATGATCAACGGCGGCGACAGGGCGATCACGTCACCGGTGCAGCGCACCAGCAGCTGGCCGTCGCAGAAGCAGCGCTCGAACACCTCGTAGCCGCGGCTGCCCGGCGCACCCTTGCGGGGCGCCAGTTCGACCGCGCCGATCAGCCCGAAGTTGCGGATGTCCACCACGTTCGGCAGCCCGCGCAGGCTGTGCAGCCGGGCCTGCCAGTACTCGCCCAGCTCGATGGCGCGCTCGAACAGGCCCTCCGCTGCATAGGTGTCCAGGGCCGCCAACGCCGCCGCGCAGGCCAGCGGGTGGCCGGAATAGGTGTAGCCATGGAACAGCTCGATCGCGCCCGGCGGCCCCTGCATCCAGGCATCGTGGATGGCGTCGGAGACCAGTACCGCGCCCATCGGCACCGCGCCGTTGGTCAGTCCCTTGGCCATCGTCAGCAGGTCCGGGGTGACCCCGAAGCGCTGCGCGGCAAAGGCGTTGCCGACCCGGCCGAAGCCGGTGATGACCTCGTCGAACACCAGCAGGATGCCGTGCTGGTCGCAGATTTCGCGCAGGCGCTGCAGGTAGCCCGGCGCCGGCAGGATCACCCCGGCCGACCCCGCGATGGGTTCGACGAACACGGCGGCAATGGTCGAGGCGTCGTGCAGCGCGATCAGGCGCTCCAGGTCTTCGGCCAGTTCGGCGCCGTGACGCGGCAGGCCTGGGCTGAACGCATTGCGCGACAGATCCAGGGTGTGGCGCAGGAAGTCGCTGCCGGCCAGCAGCGGGCCGAAGCCCTTGCGGTTGTTCGGCAGGCCGCCAATCGACAGGCCGCCGAAACCGACCCCGTGGTACGCCTTCTCGCGGCCGATGAAGCGGGTCCGCTGGCCCTCGCCGCGCAGGCGGTGGTAGCCCAGCACGATCTTCATCGCCGTATCCACTGCTTCGGAGCCGGAATTGGTGAAGAACGCATGGTTCAGCGGCCCCGGCGCCAGCGCGGCCAGGCGTTCGGCCAGCACGAACGGCAGCGGCGAGCCCATCTGGAACGGCGGGGCGAAATCCAGCGTGGCGGCCTGCTGCTGGATCGCCTGCACGATGCGCGGACGCGCATGCCCGGCGTTGCAGCACCACAGCCCGGCGGCACCGTCCAGGATCGGCCGGTCGTCCGCATCGTGGTAGTACATGCCCTCGGCGCGCACCAGCAGGCGCGGTGCGGCCTTGAACTGGCGGTTGGCGGTGAACGGCATCCACCAGGCGTCCAGCGAGTGCGACGGTTCGGTGCGTGGCATGAGACGACCCCCGGTTCCGGATGACCGCACTGTAGCGCAGCGCGGGGCAGGCAACTGTCACGGTTGCAACCATGCCGCCGGTGCGTGGCATCCGCGTGGCAGAATCGGGCAGCTGATCCTTTCGCCCGTGAACGATGTCCACTTCCGCTGCCGCCGCACCTGCCGTCAATTCGCCCCGCCGTGTGCTGCTGGCCAGCCTGATCGGCACCACCATCGAGTTCTTCGATTTCTACATCTACGCCACGGCGGCCGTGCTGGTGTTCCCGCACCTGTTCTTCCCCGACAGCAGCGAAGGCGCGGCCCTGCTGCAGTCGCTGGCGACCTTCGCGGTGGCGTTCATCGCCCGGCCGGTGGGTTCTGCGGTGTTCGGGCACTACGGCGACCGGATCGGCCGCAAGGCCACCCTGGTGGCGGCGCTGCTGACGATGGGCGTGTCCACCGTGGCGATCGGCCTGCTGCCTACCCATGCCAGCATCGGGCTGGTGGCGCCGGCGCTGTTGGCGCTGTGCCGGTTCGGCCAGGGCCTGGGGCTGGGCGGCGAGTGGGGCGGGGCAGTGCTGCTGGCCACCGAGAACGCGCCGCCGGGCAAACGCGCCTGGTACGGCATGTTCCCGCAGCTGGGCGCGCCGCTGGGCTTCCTGTTGTCGGCCGGCATCTTCCTGCTGCTCGGCCGCGCCATGAGCGATGCCGACTTCCTGCAGTGGGGCTGGCGCGTGCCGTTCCTGGCCAGCTCGCTGCTGGTCGCGGTGGGCCTGTGGGTGCGCCTGAACATCCATGAGACCCCGCAGTTCCAGGCCGCGCTGGACCGCAACGAACGCGTGCGCCTGCCGATGTGGACGGTGCTGCGCCACCACCCGCGCACGTTGCTGCTGGGCACGCTCGGTGCGTTCGCCACCTTCGTCCTGTTCTACCTGATGACGGTGTTCACCCTGGGCCATGGCACCACGGTGCTTGGCTACAGCCGCGAGCAGTTCCTGCTGCTGCAGATGGTCGGCATCCTGTTCTTCGCCGCCGGCATTCCGATCTCGGCGAAGTATGGCGACCGCTGGGGCACACGCCGCACCATGATCGTGGCCAGCGGGCTGATCCTGGGCTTCGGCGTGCTGTTCGCCCCGCTGTTCCAGGCCGGGCATCCGTGGATGGTGGTCGCGTTCCTGTCGCTGGGCCTGTTCCTGATGGGCCTGACCTACGGCCCCTGTGGCACTTTCCTGGCCGAGATCTACCCGGTGCAGGTGCGCTATACCGGCGCCTCGCTGTCGTTCAACCTGGCCGGCATCCTCGGCGCGGCGCCGGCGCCGTATGTGGCCACCTGGCTGGCCGGGCGATTCGGCCTGGTCGCGGTGGGCTACTACCTGTGCCTGACCGCAGTGGTGACCATCCTGGCGCTGCTGGCCATGGGCCGACCGACACGGGTCAGCGGAAAATCCGCTTGAGCGTGCGGCCCAGCCAGGTGCCGTGCTGGTGGTCGCGGGCGAACTGGTTGAGGTGCTGCTTGACCGTTTCCGCGTAGGCCTTGTCGTCGCCGCGGATGTGGTTGAACAACCAGCGCGAGAGCATGGTGCGCAGTTCGTCGGTAATGTCTTCGCCGGCCTGGAAACGCAGCCGGTATTCGGCCACGCGCTTGACGAAAATCTCGTGCACGCGCTTGTGCGCGGCGCAGAACGGATAGCCGGCTTCTTCCATCAGCTCTTCTTCGAAAGCGAAGTGCGACATGGTGTAGTCCACCAGTTCGTCGATCACCTCGGCCACGGCCAGCTTGTGCAGGCTGGTCTGCGCCACATGCAGGTGGTTGAGCATCTCCACGATCCGCATGTGCTGGTGATCGATCACGTCGATGCCGATGTTGAGGTCGTCCTGCCAGACCAGAAGTGCCATGCCGCGTTCCCGTGCTGTATGCCGGGAACGACTCTAGGCAGGGCGGCGCAACCGTGCGTTGATCTGGATCAAAGCGCCAGTGCGGGTTCGCGCGCCGCCGTGGCCACGCCCGTGCTGCAGACCCGGTTGCGGCCAGCGGCCTTGGCCAGGTACAGCTGGCGGTCGGCCTCGGAAATCAGTCCATGCAGCGCGTCGCCGGCCGGGCGCAGGCAGCACAACCCGATGCTCACGGTCATGCGCAGGGTGGTAGGGCCAAACTTGACCTCCAGCGCCGCGATGCGCTGGCGCAGGATCTCGAAATACCCCACGGCTTCGTCTTCCTCCAGCCCCGGCACCAGCAGGCAGAACTCCTCGCCGCCGAACCGCGCGATCAGGTCCTGGTCGCGCGCATGGTCGGCCACCGTGGCGGCCACCGCGCGCAGCGCGTCGTCGCCGGCTTCATGGCCGTAGGTGTCGTTGATGTGCTTGAAATGGTCGATATCGATCATCGCCACGGCCACCTGTTCGCCCTTCAGTTCCAGGTGCGGCAGCTGCCGCTGGCTCTGTTCCAGGAAGCAGCGGCGGTTGGGCAGGCCGGTGAGGAAGTCGCGTGTGGCCAGGTCTTGCAGGGTGCCGATCAGCTCCAGCTGGTCCACGTTCTGCGAGACGCGGCAGAAGAATTCCTCGCGCGAGAAAGGTTTACGCAGGAAATCGTTCGCCCCGTTCTTGAGGAAGCGAGGGATCAGCGAGGGGTCGGTATTGCCGGAAATGCCGATCACCGCGACCTTGTCGCGCGAGCGCAGGGTGCGCAGGCGACGGGTGAACTCCACGCCCTCCATGCCCGGCATTTCCTGGTCGACCACCGCCAGCCGGATCGCCGGGTGCGCTTCGATGGCCTTGAGGCCCTCGGCACCGTCGGCGGCCTCGTAGACTTCGTGGCCGTACATGCGCAGCAGGGAGGCCGCGTAGAGCCGTGCGGACATCGAGTCGTCCACCACCAGCGCGGCGATCCGGCGGTTGCGGTCCAGCCGCTGCACCAGCCACACCAGGTAGTCCACGCTGCCCGGCGTGTTCTTCAGCACGTAATCGATGATCTGCTGCTGCAGCACGCGCTTGCGCAGGTCCTCGTCGTACACGCTGCTGACCACCACCGTGCGCAGCCCGCGCGACAGGAAATAGTCCACCACCTTGTCGCGGTCGCCGTCGGCCAGCACCAGCCCGGTCAGCACCAGGAACCAGCCCTTCTCTTCGTCCAGCAGGCGGCCGGCCTCGGCCAGGCTGGTCGCCACCGAAACCGGCAGCTCCAGCCGCTGCTCGATGGCCTCCTTGAGCATGCTGGTGAACGTGCGCGAGTTCTCGACCAGCAGAATCCGCTGAGGCAGGTCTTCCCCGGGGGCGCTGTCCAAAGCGCCCTGAAACAGTGCCGGCATGTTGCGTACGCTCGAATCCGAGAGGGTCGGAAGTTATAGCGGCGCCTTCACGCAGGACTTTAGGGGCAATCTTCGGATCTGTGAGGTGGGTGTCGTAGAGAGGGTGAACGGCGCCAATGTTCAACCTGCAGGGGTCACCCCACTACGTCCCGCAGCTTGTACCAGGACATCGCCGCCACCAGCAGCGGGGTGCGCAACAGCTTTCCGCCCGGGAAGCGCTTGTGCGGAATGCGTTCGAATACGTCCAGGCGTTCGTTCTGGCCGGAAATTGCCTCGGCGATCACGTCGCCGGCGAGGCCGGTGGCGGCGACACCATGACCTGAGAAACCCTGTGCGAAGTACGCGTTCGGGGTCAGTCGGCCCCAGTGCGGGGCGCGGTTGCGGGTGATGTCCACGAAGCCGCCCCAGACCTGCTCCATGCCTACGTCGGCCAGCTGCGGGAACACCTGGTGCATGCGCCGGGTCATGACCCCGCGCAGGTTGGGCGGCGGCAGCGCGGAGTAGCTGGCGCGGCCGCCGAACAGCAGGCGGTGGTCGGCGCTGAGCTTGAAGTAGTCCAGCGCCCAGCTCACGTCGGCCACGGCCATGTCGTTGCGGATCAACGCGCGGGCGCGCGCTTCGCCCAGCGGGGCGCTGGCGCCGATGTAGGTGCCCACCGGCATGATCCGGCTTTCCAGCTCCGGCGCGATGCCCTGCAGCCAGGCATTGCCGGCAATCACCACCTGGTTGGCAGTCACCGTACCGTGCGCGGTGCGCAGCTGCGGGCGGGCGCCGCGCACCAGCGCCTGCACCGGGCTGGCTTCATGGATGACCACGCCCAGGCTTTCGGCCGCGCGCGCCAGCCCCAGCGCATACGCCAGCGGGTGCAGGTGGCCGCTGGCCGCATCGAACATCGCGCCCCGGTAGCGCGGGCTGTCCAGCTGACCGCGCAGCTGCTGCCGGTCCCACCACTGCAGCGGATAGTCGTAGCGCTCCACCAGCGCCTGCATGCCCTGGCGCAGTCCACGCTCCTGGCGCGCATTGATCGGCACGCTGGCGTGGCCGTCGCGCCAGTCGCAGGCGATGGCGTAGCGCTGCAGGCGGTGGCGCAGCAGGGCCATGCCCTCGCGTGAGAAATCGAACAGGCGGCGCGCGTCGGGGTGGCCGACCAGGTGTTCCAGCGTGTCCACCTCGCAGCCGTAGCCGACGATGGCCTGGCCGCCGTTGCGACCGGACGCGCCCCAGCCGACCCGGTGGGCTTCCAGGACCGTCACCCGGTAGCCGCGCTCGGCCAGCGAGAGCGCGGCCGACAAGCCGGTGTAGCCCGCGCCGAGCACGCAGACATCGGTGGCCTGGTCGCCCCGCAGTGGCGCCCGCAGCGGCTCGGCGGGCAGGCTTTCCGCATACCAGCTGGGCGCATGGGCCAGGCCGGCCTGGCTCATCGGGGGCACCGGGGGGCAGGGGAGGGGACAACGCTCATGGAGCACAGCATGCCAGCAACCGCCGGGACGCGTTCGGTTGCGCCCGCGCAGGGGGCAGGGGTAACGTGCCCGGCATGACCACTCGTACCCGCTCGCGCAAAGCCACGTCCCCGTCGCGCAAGGCCGCCGCGCCCTCGCGCAAGGCGTCGCCCCGCAAGGCCGCGGCCAAGCCGGTGGCCGAAGAGAGCGTGCTGCTGCGCTGGCTCAAGGAACGCCACATCACCGAGGTGGAGTGCCTGGTGCCGGACATCACCGGCAACGCGCGCGGCAAGATCATCCCGGCCGACAAGTTCTCGCACGACTACGGCACGCGCCTGCCCGAGGGGGTTTTCGCCACCACGGTGACCGGCGAGTACCCCGACGATTACTACGAGCTGACCTCGCCGTCGGACTCGGACATGATCCTGCGCCCGGACCCGGACACCGTGCGCATGGTGCCGTGGGCTACCGACCCCACCGCGCAGATCATCCACGACTGCTACACCAAGCACGGCGAGCCGCACGAACTGGCCCCGCGCAACGTGCTGCGCCGGGTGCTGGACGCCTATGCCGAGCTGGGCCTGCGCCCGGTGGTCGCACCGGAGCTGGAATTCTTCCTGGTCCAGAAAAACACCGACCCGGACTTCCCGCTGCTGCCGCCGGCCGGTCGCTCGGGCCGCCCGGAAACGGCGCGGCAGTCGTATTCGATCGACGCGGTCAACGAATTCGACCCGATCCTCGACCTGATGTACGACTACTGCGACGCGATGAAGCTGGACGTGGACACGCTCATCCACGAATCCGGTGCGGCGCAGCTGGAGGTCAACTTCACCCACGCCAATGCGATGGACCTGGCCGACCAGGTGTTCCTGTTCAAGCGCACCATGCGCGAGTCGGCGATGCGGCACGGGGTGTACGCCACCTTCCTGGCCAAGCCGATGGAAACCGAGCCCGGCAGCGCCATGCACATCCACCAGAGCCTGGTGCGGGTCAGCGACGGCCACAACGTGTTCAGTGGCGACACCGGCGGCGAGGAGTTCAGCCCGCTGTTCGGGCATTACCTGGCCGGGCTGCAGAAGTACGTGCCGGCGGCGATGGCGTTCTTCGCCCCGAACGTGAATTCCTACCGGCGGCTGGTGTTCGGCGAAGTTTCCCCGAGCAACGTGCACTGGGGCTTCGACAACCGCACCTGCGGCCTGCGGGTGCCGATGGACACGCCGGAGAACATGCGGGTGGAAAGCCGCTTCGCCGGCTCCGACGCCAACCCCTACCTGGCCATTGCCGCCACCCTGGCCGCCGGCCTGCTGGGCATCCGCGAGCGGGGCTCGCCGACCGCGCCGGTCAGCGGCAGCGCCAAGGAGCTCGGCTACGAGCTGCCGCGCTCGCTGGGCGAGGCGCTGGACGGGCTGGAAGGCTGCCCGGAGCTGCGCGAGATGCTGGGCGAGCGCTTCTGCCGGGCCTACGTGTCGGTCAAGCGCAAGGAATATGAGACCTTCTTCCGGGTGATCAGCTCCTGGGAGCGCGAGTTCCTGCTGCTGAACGTGTAAGCGGCCGAGCCGCCCGATCAGGCATGGCCGGGCGGGCGCCGTGCTGGGAAAATGGCCAGTTGCCCGTTAGGCTGGCACCGTCGTGCCGGTCTGGCCGGTTCCCCCACCTCGCTCCTGACCTGTGGAGAGTCCGATGAAGCTGCGTATCCTCACCCTCGGCATGGCCGTCACCCTGCTCAGCGCCTGCGGTGGCGCCAAACAGGACGACAGCAAAGTGCTGAACGTCTACAACTACAGCGACTACATCGCTGAAGACACCATTCCGAACTTCGAGAGCGCCACCGGCACCAAGGTGACCTACGACGTGTTCGACAGCGACGAGATGGTGGAAACCAAGCTGCTCGCCGGTGGCAGCGGCTACGACGTGGTGGTGCCGACGCTGAACTTCTTCGGCCGCCAGATCCAGGCCGGGGTGTTCCTGCCGCTGGACAAGAGCAAGATCCCGAACCTGGCCAATCTCGACCCGGAGATGATGAAGCGCATCGCGCAGCAGGATCCGGACAACAAGTACGGCGTGCCGTACATGATCGGCACCACCGGCATCGGCTACAACGTGGAGATGCTCAAGGAGCGTTTCGGCGGCAGCACCGAGATCGCCAACAGCTGGGACCTGATCTTCAAGCCGGAAAACATCGCGAAGATGAAGGACTGCGGGATCACGATCCTGGATACCCCGGCCGACATGATCCCAATCGCGCTGCATTACCTGGGCGAAGACCCGCACAGCCATGATCCGGCGGTGATCCAGAAGGCGGCCGACCTGCTCAAGAGCATCCGGCCGTACGTGCAGAACTTCCACTCTTCGCAGTACGTCGGGTCGCTGGCCAATGGCGGGACCTGCCTGGTGGTGGGCTGGTCGGGCGACATCATCCAGGCCCGCGACCGCGCGGCCGAGGCGGCCAACGGCGTGACCGTGGCCTACTCGATCCCGAAGGAAGGCGCGCCGCAGTGGTTCGACATGCTGGCCATTCCCAAGGACGCCAAGCATCCGGAAGCGGCCTACGCCTTCATCAACTACCTGCTCGACCCGAAGGTCGCGGCGGCCAACACCAACTTTATCCACTACGCCAACCCGGTGAGCGCGGCCACCCCGCTGGTGGATGAGGCGATCCGCAACGACCCGACCATCTACCCGCCGGCCGAGGTCGCCGCGAAGATGTTCACCTACTCGATCAACCCGCCGGAAGTGGACAAGCTGTACACGCGGCTGTGGACCGAGGTCAAGACCGGTCGTTGACCGCGTTCTGCAGGCAGGCCTGGATGTGCGGCAGCAACGCTTCGGCGTCGCGGCCGCCGTTGCACAGGTAGCTGGAACTGACCCGCTGCAGGTTGTACAGGCCGACGAAGAACAGACCGTGTTGCGGTGACACCCCGTACTCGCCCAGCGGGTAGCCTCGGGTGTCGAACACGTTGTCCAGCTCCAGCCACGACCAGTCCGGCGCGAAACCCGTCGCCAGCAGGACCGAGCGGATGCCCTCCGCTTCAAGATCGAGCCCGTCGCGCGCGTGCTCTGGTTCCCAGTCCAGGTAGACCTCTTCGGGCAGGTAGCGCGCATCATCGGTGCGCGCTTCCACCGCACCGGCGAAATGCGCATCGGCCACCGAATGGAGGCGTTGATACTCCACCCGGGTGGCCGCGATCGCGTCGCGCACCTGCGGCCGCACATCGTTGAACCGTGCCACCTGGCCCTGCAGTGCCTGCAGGCGACCCAGCAGCACCACCCCCTGCCGATGCATCGAGAGCAGGCTGATCGAACTGCCCTTGCCGTGTTCGCCCTTGCCCGACACCAGCGGAAACTCGGCGTTGCGCGCGCTGCGCAATGCCCCCGGCACCCCGGCCAACACCGCCGGATGTTGGCTTACATGCCGGTGGATCAGCCCCGACTGGATCCACCAGTCCAGCGAGTCCCGCCCGCGCAGGCGGCGCAGGTTCATCGCCCGCGAGGCGATCGACCAGTACACGCTGCGCCCGGCCGCGCGCAGGTCCTGGGCGATCTGCGCCCCGGACTGCCCACCGCCCACCACCAGCACACCGCCCTCGGGCAGCTGTCCGGCATGCCGGTAGTCGCCCGAGTGCAATACCGAAAGGCCGGGGCAGGGCACGAACGGCACCCGCGGCAACTGTGGTCGCCGGTACTCGCCGGTCGCCACCACCACCGCCCGCGCCCGCAGCGGGCCCTTCCGCGTCTCGATCCGGTACCCGTCCGCATCGCGCGTGACCCGGCGCACCGGGCACTGCTCGATCACCGGCAGCGCCTGCTCGCCGGCATAGCGTCCCAGCAGCGTGACGACTTCATCGCCGGTGGCGAATCCCTCCGGGTCGTTTCCGGTATAGACATATCCGGGCAGCGCCGTCGTCGCATTGGGCGTGTTGGTCTGGAACGAGTCCCAGCGCCGCCGCCAGGCGCAGCCCACGGTGTCCGCTTCCAGCACCAGGTGGCGCACGCCGGCACGCACCAGGGTCGCGCTGACCGCAAGTCCGGACTGGCCGGCCCCGATCACCACCACCTCCCACGGAACGGCCCCGTCGTCATCGGCCATGTTGAATGCTTCATCGGGTGCCCACCGGGTGTGCTGCAGCATGCGTCGTTCTCCCTGTTCGATCCTTGGATGACCGGGGAATGTCGTCGTCGCTGGCGAAACGGGTCAACGCGTGGAGGACCAGAATGTGATGCCGCCAGCCCTTCTGCGGATCGAAGCCGCGCAGGTGTGTCGCCGGTCAACATCCCGCGTTTTCCCGCATGTTCCGTGATCGGAAGCGTCACTCTCTCCAACGTTTTTGGACCCTTCCATCCGCCGCTGTAGGGGCAGCAGGTCAAGGGGGTATAACCACATGTTGAAGAAGGGTGCAGAAGTCGACCTCCCAGTGACGTGACCTGCTCGCTCTAAAGATTCCTCGGGTTGTCTGACAGACGACCAGTCGCCAGGCGGTTAGCGTCATGTGTTCGTGTGCTGAGACTGAGGGTCGTGCCCTGGATTTGCGAACCGCATCTCCTTGCGAACAGGAACGGCTGCACAGAAATGATCGAATGCATTGGATGAGTGCAATTGCGATCTTTGAGGTGAGGTTGATCATGGTAGAAATCGCCCCGCTGCTCTGGTCAATTTTTGATCGTGCAGTGAGCCGCCACCTACGTTACAGGATCAAAGATATGACCTCACGCATCATTGGCAAGATCAACTTGGATTCGTACGACTTCAGTACGGACGTAGCGTTTCTGAACTCCGTTGAGAAAAGTCCGGAGGAATACGACGAATTCGCTTTCGGGTACTGGAAGAACCTATCGCTCTATAACGGGTCCGGGCGAACTGATGACACGCAGTACCGCAATTGCGACGTTGCGAAGCCCACTGAGTACATGAGTGGATGTCCGTCGATCGCCAAGATGCTCTCCGACAACTTTGATCTATCGTTGGTCAAGATGGTTCGTGCCAGGAATTTGATCTCAGGTCTCGTCATTCCGCATCGAGACTTTGTAGAGCTCGATCCCAACGTTTCCTACTTCCGCGTCTTCATTCCGATTGAACTGAACCTGGATGCCTATCACTCGGATGAGTCCGGAGTGTTCCAGATGAAGCCGGGGGAGGTCTGGTTCCTGGATGCAGCGGTCAGCCATGCAGCCGTGAACTTCTCGAGCGAGAGCAGGATGTTCATCTGTCTCGACTTCGCTTTCGATGGCGCGTTCGCAGAGGACGAGATCTTCGCTGCATCTGCGCAGGTTTCGAGCAGCTCCCGCGACATCCACGTGCTGAGGCCAAGCCTGCCGCCGAATACTCTAAGTGAGATGATTGATACCTTCACACATGGCATTGATGCCGGCACCATCAAACAGCAGATTATTGAAGCTGCGAAGGTCCACTTTCGATTCAACGTCCCAACTGAATCCTGCTATGACTGGCTGATCAAGGCAGCGTTGGCGTCCCCAGTTGCGAGTGCCGATGTTGCCGAGCGGCTCAGGGGGATGAAGAGGTATCTCCTGGAGGCCCGTGGCATGAATGAACGATTCTCTCTCGATTCGCAGTGAGTTGCTGTGGATAGGTCGAACGTCATGTTGAAGCTTGCGCCGTTTGCGTTCCTCATCATGTGGGGCAGCGGCGCTGTGTTCGTGAAGCTGGGACTTGAAGAAGTGTCAGTCTGGCCCTTCCTGGCGGTCAGGGCAGGGGGGGCCTTCCTGGTGCTCACCGCAGTCTGCATCTTTGCATTCAGGGGGCAGATTGCTGCCCGACTGTTCGGATACCCTGCCGCGGTTCTAGGGAAGCTGTTGGCGGCTGGTATTCTTCTGCAGGTCGCGTATCAAGGCGCCTTCTTTCTTGCCATCAGCGAGGGAATGTCTCCGGGCTTGTTGGCCATCATTCTTGGGCTTCAGCCCATTCTTGCTTCGCTGATCGGCCGCGAGCATGCTGGCGTCAAGGGGTATCTGCTTCTGGTTTGCGGATTCATGGGCCTGGCCGTTTCAGTTGCAGGAACACGTGAGATTGGCGGGCTGGGCCTTGCAGGTGCAGCGTTCGGTGTCCTGTCCGTCGCTTCGATAAGCGCAGGTTCGGTCCTCCAGCAGCGCGTTACCGTACACCCGCTGGCGTCCTCCTTTCACCAAAGCCTGGTTGCAGCTGTGGTTTTTCTGGTTGTGATGCTGTTCACCGATGCTCTTTGGGCGCCGGGGGCGAAATTCGTGCTGGCTGCCTCGTGGATGATCGTCGTGGTTTCCACAGGCGCAACACTGCTTCTGCTCTACATGCTCAAGCATGATTCTGCGGGCAAGGTCGGATCATTGTTCTACCTGGTACCCGCCGTGGCGCTTGCATTTGACTACTTGATGTTCGGCCAGAGCGTGTCCTTGATGACAGTGGTGGGCGCTCTTGTTGTAGTGACCTCGATCATTCTCTATCGCAAGCATCAAACAGGAGCGAGCTCGGTCAAGCGGACGTCAGGGGGCTGACCCGGACGGCCACCGGCTCGCTGGGCGGTGCGCCTGCGTCCGGGACGTTCACACAGGGTCAGCGGGTGACCGGCTAGGGTCTGGCAAGGGGGCCGGGAGGGGCAGGGTAGGTGCTCGTTGCCCCGATCCGGTATCGCAGCTGTCGCCAACGGTCGCTAAAATGGGCCATTCCCCCACCTGATGCCGCTCCCGGAGCCGCTGCCCATGCCATTTGAAGCCAAGCCGGAAGGTGAGGTCGTCCCGGTCCTGGAGCCGGGCTATCTGTCCATCCGCGCGCTGCGCAAGGAATTCGACGGCTTCGTCGCGGTCGACGACGTCAACCTGGACGTGCGCAAGGGCGAGATCTTCGCCCTGCTGGGCGGGTCGGGCAGCGGCAAGTCGACCCTGCTGCGCTGCCTGGGCGGCTTCGAAACCCCCACCGCCGGCAGCATCCAGCTGGACGGCCAGCGCATCGACGCGCTGCCGCCGTACCAGCGGCCGATCAACATGATGTTCCAGTCCTATGCGCTGTTCCCGCACATGACCGTGGAGCAGAACATCGCCTTCGGCCTGAAGCAGGACGGGCTGGCCCGCGACGCCATCCAGCGCCGGGTCGGCGAAATGCTGGAGCTGGTGCAGCTGCAGAAGCTGGCCAAGCGCAAACCGCACCAGCTGTCCGGCGGCCAGCAGCAGCGCGTGGCGCTGGCACGGTCGCTGGCCAAGGGGCCCAAGCTGCTGCTGTTGGACGAGCCGATGGGCGCGCTGGACAAGAAGCTGCGCTCGCAGATGCAGCTGGAGCTGGTCAACATCATCGAAACCTCGGGCGTGACCTGCGTGATGGTCACCCACGACCAGGAAGAAGCGATGACCATGGCCACCCGCATCGCGGTCATGGACGCCGGCTGGATCCAGCAGGTGGGCAAGCCGGACGAGATCTATGAGCAGCCGGCCAACCGCTTCGTGGCCGGCTTCATCGGCTCGGTCAACCTGTTCGAAGGGTTGATCGACGAAGACCTGCCCGAATACGTGACCGTGCGCACCCCGCTGTTCCCGGCGCCGATCTACGTCGCGCATGGCATTACCTGCTATGAAGGGCAGGAGGTGGCGTTCGCGCTGCGCCCCGAGAAGGTGATGATCGGCAAGGACGAACCGGCCGGCGACACCAACAAGGCGCAGGGCGTGATCGAAGAGATCGCCTACTTCGGCAGCCACTCGGTCTACCACGTGCGCCTGCCCAGCGGCGCCAAGGTGCTGTCCAACTTCGCCAACTCGCAGCGCTGGGCCAGCGACGGCCTGACCTGGGGCGACAGCGTCTGGGTGCACTGGCGCGACAACGACGGCGTGGTGCTCACCGCATGAACGCCACCGGCTGGAAGCGCTGGCTCCCCGGTACGCGCAGCGGCGTGATCGCCGCGCCCTACCTGTGGCTGCTGCTGTTCTTCGCGGTGCCGTTCGTGATCATCCTGATGATCTCGTTCGCCCGCACCCAGGTCGGCTCGCCGCCGTACACCTGGCTGCTGGAGTACGTGGACGGTGCGTTCTCGCTCAAGCTGCACCTGGGCAATTACGCGGCATTGGTGAAGGACAGCCAGTACGCGCTGGCCTACCTCAGCTCGATCAAGATCGCGGTGATCGCCACGCTGTTCACGCTGCTGATCGGCTACCCGATGGCATACGTGATTTCGCGGATGTCGCCGGCCGCGCGCAACGTGGCGATGATGCTGGTGGTGCTGCCGTCGTGGACCTCGTTCCTGATCCGCGTATACGCGTGGATCGGCATCCTCGACCGCAACGGCCTGCTCAACCAGCTGCTGCTGAAGATCGGGCTGATCGATGCGCCGCTGCAGATCCTGTACACGCCCACCGCCGCCTACATCGGCATCGTCTACTGCTACCTGCCGTTCATGGTGCTGCCGCTGTATGCCAACCTGGTCAAGCTGGACAACCGCCTGCTGGAGGCGGCCTACGACCTCGGCGCCAAGCCGTGGCAGGCGTTCCTGCGCATCACCCTGCCGCTGTCGCGCACCGGCATCATCGCCGGCTGCATGCTGGTGATGATTCCGGCGGTGGGCGAATTCGTGATTCCGGAAATGCTCGGCGGCCCGGACACGCTGATGATCGGCCGCGTACTGTGGGGCGAATTCTTCAACAACCGCGACTGGCCGACTGCTTCGGCGGTGGCGATCGTGATGCTGGCCCTGCTGCTGGTGCCGATCCTGCTGTTCAACCGGGTGCAGCAGCGTGAGCTGGAAGGGAAGCTGACATGAGCATGGTGCGCCGCAGCCGCTGGCTGGGCTGGACGGTCCTCGGGCTGGGCTTTGCCTTCCTGTACCTGCCGATCCTGCTGTTGATGATCTATTCGTTCAACGCCTCCAAGCTGGCCACGGTGTGGTCCGGCTTCTCCACGCGCTGGTACGGCGAGCTGTTCAACAACCGGCAGATCCTCGATGCGCTGTGGATCAGCCTGAAGGTGGCGTTCTGGACCGCCAGCGCGGCCACGGTGCTGGGCACCATGGCCGCCATGGTGATGACCCGCTTCAAGCGCTTCCCCGGCAAGACCGTGTTCGGGGCGCTGATCACCGCGCCGCTGGTGATGCCCGAAGTGATCCTGGGCTTCTCGCTGATGACGCTGCTGGTGGCGATGGGCGGCATTCCCGGCTTCCCGAGCCGCGGGGTCGGCAGCATCTGGATCGCGCACGTGACCTTCACCCTCTCGTTCGTGACCGTGGTGGTGTCCTCGCGCCTGCAGGAGCTGGACCGGTCGCTGGAAGAGGCGGCGATGGACCTGGGCGCCAGCCGGCTGAAGGTGTTCTTCCAGATCACCCTGCCGATCATCGCACCGGCGCTGGTGGCGGGCTGGCTGCTGGCGTTTACCCTGTCGCTGGATGACGTGGTGATCGCAAGCTTCGTGGCCGGGCCGAACTCGACCACCCTGCCGATGAAGGTGTTCGCCTCGGTGCGCATGGGCATCAAGCCGGAAATCAACGCGCTGGCCACGCTGATGGTGCTGGCGGTGTCGGTGGCGGCGGTGGTGGGCTGGTTCATCACCTCGCGCAGCGAGAAGCGCCGCCAGCGCGACATGCAGATGGCGCTGCAGGACCCGGGTTGACCTGCCGCGACGCTGTGTCGCGCCCGCAGGACGGTCTTCGCCAATTCCAGCAACATCCGGCTCACAAAGGCAGGCGCACACTGGCGCCCTGTCTTTCGGAGCACCGCGATGACCGTCGAAATCGTCAACCCCGCCACTGGCCTGGTGACCTACCGCCATGAACTGCTGAAGGCCGCCGAGGTCGAACAGCGCCTGGCTGCGGCCGCCGGGGCCTTCCCGAACTGGGCCGCGAACACCCTGCAGGCGCGCGGCGCGATCCTGCGCGGCATCGCCGCCCAGCTGCGCGCGCGCAGGGACGATATCCAGCAGGCGATGACCACCGAGATGGGCAAGCTCAAGGGCGAGGCGCTGGCCGAGGTGGAGAAGTGCGCGCAGGCCTGCGAGTACTACGCCGACCATGCCGCCGACTACCTCAAGCCGCAGCTGATCGATACCGAGGCGCAGCGCAGCTACGTGCGCTACGAGCCGATCGGCTGCGTGTTCGCGGTGATGCCGTGGAACTTCCCGATCTGGCAGGTGTTCCGCTTCCTGGCCCCGGCGTTCATGGCCGGCAACGTGGCCCTGCTCAAGCACGCCAGCAACGTGCCGCAGTGCGCCGACCTGATCCTGGCAGTGTGCCGCGACGGTGGCCTGCCCGAAGGCGTGTTCGACGTGCTGCACATCGACAACGACCAGGCCGCCGAGGTGCTGCGCGACAAGCGGGTCAAGGCGGTCACCCTGACCGGCAGCGAGCGGGCAGGGCGCTCGATCGCGGCCAATGCCGGCGACCAGCTCAAGAAGTGCGTGATGGAACTGGGCGGCAGCGACGCCTTCGTGGTGCTGGACGACGCCGACCTGGACAAGACCGTGGCCGCGGCGGTGAAGTCGCGCTTCGACAACAGCGGGCAGACCTGCATCGCGGCCAAGCGTTTCATCGTGGTCGACGCGATCGCCGATGCGTTCGTGGAGAAGTTCGTCGCTGCGGCGGCGGCGCGCGTGTACGGCGACCCGCAGGACGAGAAGACCACGCTGGCTCCGATGGCGCGTGCCGACCTGCGCGAGGAACTGCACAAGCAGGTACAGGCCAGCGTTGCGGCCGGCGCCACGGTGTTGCTCGGTGGCGAGCCAGTAGCCGGCACGCACGCGGGTTATCCCGCCACCATCCTCGACAACGTGGTGCCGGGCATGCCGGCGTATGAGGAAGAGCTGTTCGGGCCGGTGGCGGCGATCCTGCGCGTGCGCGATGACGCCGATGCATTGCGGGTGGCCAATGACACCACGTTCGGGCTTGGTGGAAGCGTGTGGAGTGGGGATGCAGTGCGCGGCGAAGGGATCGCCAAGCGCCTGGAGTGCGGCGCCGCGTTCGTCAATGCCATCGTGAAGAGCGACGTGCGGCTGCCATTTGGTGGCAGCAAGCGCTCAGGGTTCGGTCGCGAGCTGGCCGACCATGGCATCCATGAGTTCATGAACATCAAGACGGTTTACGTGGCGTAACGTCCGCGTCGGATCAACCCTTCATCGGTAGCGCCGGCCGTTGGCCGGCCCAGGCGGTCTACAACCATTTCGCGCGCTTGAACAACCAATACAACCCGACACACACCGCGCCAACCCCCACGATCATCGCCGGATATGCCCACGACTTGTCCAGCTCCGGCATGTGCGCGAAGTTCATCCCGTACCAGCTGGTGATCAGCGTAGGCGCGGCCAGCAGCGCCGCCCACGCACCCAACCGCTTCACCGTCTCGCCCTGCGCCAGTGTCACCAGCGACAGGTTCACGTTGAGCGCCGTGCCCAGCATCTCGCGCAGGGTATCGATCACATCGCTGATCCGCACCGCATGGTCGTGCACATCACGGATATAAAGCTTCACTTCGTCGGGGATCAGCTCGCCGGGGTAGCGGCGCAGCTGCGCCAGCACGTCCTGCAGCGGCGCCACTGCCATCCGCATCTTGTTCAGTTCGCGCTTGAGCTCATACAGGCGCACCACGGTGCTGCGCTGGTAGCTGTCGGCGAAGATGTCCTTTTCCAGCGAATCCAGCGTGTCGCGGAAATCGGTGGTGATCGGCAGGTAGTTGTCGACCACGAAATCCAGCACGCCATACAGGCAGTACGAGGCCCCCATGGTCAGCAGCTGCGGTTCGCGCTCGACCCGGGCCCGCACCGGCGCATACGACAACGATGCGCCATGGCGCACCGTGACCAGGAAGCGGGGGCCGAGGAAGGCATGGGTTTCGCCATACTCGATGCGGTCGTGCACCCGCTGCGCGGTGGTGACCACCACGAACAGCGTATTGCCGTAGGCCTCCACCTTCGGGCGCTGGTGCGCGTTGCGCGCATCGTCGATGGCCAGGTCGTGCAGGCAGAATTCCTCCTGCAGCTTGAGCAGCACCGAATCGCCCGGGTCGTACAGGCCGACCCAGACGAATCCGTTGTTGCTGGCGATCACATCGCTGATGTCATCCAGTGCGATGTCGTGACGCTTGCCCTGGTCGTCGTAGTGCACGCAGTTGATGACGCAGGTCGGGTTGGCAGTGCTTTCCATGGACGACATCCTGCGTCAGCGACCCGTGACAGCCAGGTCACGACGGCCCAGCACCCACGCCAGCGCCACATGAACCGGCAGCATCAGCACGATCCACTGCAGGTTGATCTGCGGCTGCAGGGTCAGCCAGTGCAGCACCAGCCCGAGCGCGGACAGCGCGGCCACCGCCCACAGCAGCACCCGGAACCACGCGCGCGGGGTGCGCCCGCGCAGCAGGGTGACCGCGCCCGGCAGCAGCAGCAGGCACAGCGGCGACAGCTGCAGCAGGTTGCGGTTGGCCCAGGCTGCATGGTGCGCGCTGAAGCCCCACAGGAACGTCAGCAGCGCGCCGGCAATGCCGCAGAACAGCCACAGCGGCAGGGCCAGCCCGCCGAGCAGGCGCGGCCGGCGACGCAGCGCGACCACCCCGGCGGCCAGCACCAGCCCGCACAGCAGCCAGGGCCACCAGCGGCGCGCGAATTCGGCCGGCTCCGGTGCGATCCGATGCGGCAGCAGTTCCTGTTCGGACTGCACCAGCGGGCGGCCTTCGCTGTTGCGCACTTCGCGCAGGGCCGCGGCCAGGCGCATCGGCACGAACGCTTCCTGCCAGCGCGACAGCGGCTGGTCGGCGAACGGGCCCAGGCCGATGTCGAAGCCCAGCCACATCCACGGCGCCGGCGAGGCCAGCCGCACCGATTCGCTGCGGTAGGTGTTGCCGCGCGAGCGTCCGGACAGCTGCGAATGCAGTCCGCCGCCGAGCGCACCGTCGATCGCATCGCGGACCATGGTGGCGCAGTTGGCGGTGTAGTAGTCGTAGCGATAGCGCGCGTTTTCAGGCTTCGCGCGCTCGGCGAGCGAAGCGGCGAGGGTGCGGGCCTGCTCGGGGCTGAGGTCCAGCCACTGCAGGTTGGCGCCGCGACCGCTCTCCTGGTAGTAGGACAGGTCCTGCTCCAGCGGTAGCGCAACCAGGTAATACATCATGTCGCCGCGGATGAAGCGGCTGATGAAATCCGGTTCGCTGGGATCGAAGTAGCCGAAGTTGTACGAAGTGGCCTCACCCGTGACCGGGTCGACCACCACGATGGCGTCATGCCCGAAGCGCTCGAAGAAGATCGAGCCGGGCTGCATGGTGACGATGCCGATCCGCGGCGGTGGCGTTTCGGCCACCGCAATCGACGACAGGCTGGCCAGGACCAGCAGGAACAACAGGCGGCACAACGGCCACCGCATCAGCAGGGGCCGCATGGCGTGGGTCAATCCTCGATGGAGATGTCGGGCGGCAGCACGGTCACGTGGAACGCCTGCACGCGGCGCGCGTCGGCACGGGCCACCCGGAACACGAAGCGGTCCAGGGTGAGCTCATCGCCGGTTTCGGGCAGGTGCCCGATCGCCTCGGTGACCAGGCCACCGATGGTGTCGTAGTCGTCGTCGGAGAACCCGGCGCCGAAGCGCTCGTTGAAGTCCTCGATCGGGGTCAGCGCGTCGACCACGTACTGGCCGTCGGCCTGGATCGCGATCTGCGCGGTGTGGTCCTCGGCCTCGTCGTGCTCGTCGTCGATCTCGCCGACGATCTGCTCCAGCACGTCCTCGATGGTGACCAGTCCGGCAACGCCGCCGTACTCGTCGACCACGATCGCCATGTGGTTGCGCGACAGGCGGAATTCCTTGAGCAGCACGTTGAGCTTCTTGGCCTCGGGGATCAGCACCGCCGGGCGCAGCAGCTCGCGCACGTTGGCCGGCCCGTTGTCGGCGACCACGCCGCGCAGCAGGTCCTTGGCCAGCAGCACGCCCAGGATGTCGTCCTTGTTGTCGCCGTGCACCGGGAAGCGCGAATGGCCGGATTCGACCACCTGCTTCATCAGTTCCAGGAAGGGGGCTTCCACCGGCAGCGAGACCATCTGCGAACGCGAGATCATCACGTCGCCTACGGTGAGCTCGGCCACCGAGATCGCACCTTCCATCATCCGCAGGGTGTCGGCGGCAATCAGGCCGTCGTCGTGCGCGGTGTGCAGGACCGCCACCAGCTCGTCGCGGGTGTGGGGTTCGCCGGAGAAGGCAGAGGTCAGGCGTTCCAGCCAGCTGCGCTTCTTTTCATTTTGCTCCGAGAGGGAGCTACTACTGTCGTCTTCAGACATCTCTGCAAAAAAGGCACCCGGCGAGCCGGGCGTTGGGGCCAATATAGCAGGATGCGGGCCGCTGTCAGCGCTGGTCCACCGGGGTGTTCACGGACGGGGGCAGGGTGCCGGCAGGGGCGGCCGGGGTGTCAGTAGGGGCGGGCGCCTCCTCGTCCTCGGCCGGCAGGTCCAGGCTGTAGGTGCAGCCGGCCAGGGTCTTGCCGGGGTGGGACTTAACCGTGGACAGGCTCAGGATGATCGACTCGATCATCGGCTCGCCGGTGCGCGGGTCGGTCACATCGCGGCTCACCACCTCGCGGCCGGCCATGAACTTGTCCGGGTTGTCGACCCCGTCTTCCAGCTTCAAGGCCTTGGCCAGCGGGCGCGGGTCGGCCACGTCCAGGATCGCCATGATGCTGGCGCCGGACACGGTAACCAGCTCGGTGCGCTGGTCGAACACCGTGAGCGGCGTGGCCAGGCGGAACTCGCTCATGAACTGGTTGGTCTGCGGCAGCGGTGCCATGCCGTTGGCCACCGCCTTGAGCGGGTCGGCCACTACACCGGCCACGGCGTCATAGTCGGCCACGCGCTGGCGGCACTCGATGAGGGCGGCGAGGTCCAGGCGTGGCGTTGAGGTGGCGGAGGCCTCGGGGGCGGGCGCCTGCGGAGCTGCCTTTACCGGGGAGGAGGCCAGTACGGCGGCCAGGATCATCGGGCCCAGGCAGGCGGTGCGCAGCAGCGTCATGGTCTCAGCGCTCGCCGGCATAGGGGTCGGCGATGCCGAGGTCGGCCAGGATCTCGCGTTCCAGCTGCTCCATCGCCTCGGCTTCCTTGTCGTCCTCATGGTCCCAGCCGAGCAGGTGCAGCGCACCGTGTACGGTCAGGTGCGCGTAGTGCGCGTTTAGCGCCTTGCCCTGTTCGACCGCCTCGGTGGCCACCACCGGGGCGCAGATCACCAGGTCGCCCAGCAGCGGGAACTTGACCCCCTTGGGCAGGCCTTCGGGCAGTTCGGCCGGGAAGCTCAACACGTTGGTGGCGTAATCCTTGCCCCGGTAATGCCGGTTCAGCGACTGGCCTTCCTTCGCGTCCACCACCCGGATCGCCAGGTCGGCTTCGCGGATGCGGCCCTTCAGCGCGGCGGCCACCCACTTGCGGAAGCTCACCGCCGACGGCAGCCCGGCCCGGGGCAGGGCATAGCTGACGGCAACATCGAGGCGGACGGGGCCCTTGGTCATGGCAGATTCCGGTGTTTCACGACAGAAGACGCCCATTATTACGCGCACGCGCCCACCCGCGGTAGAGCCACGCCCTGCGTGGCTGCGCCGCCGGAAGCTTCACGCGTCCGGCTTGACCTGCTGCAGATCGCGCCGGTCATACGCGCCCACGATCCGCGCCACCAGCGGGTGGCGTACCACGTCGCGCGCTTCGAAGAACGTGAAGCTCACCCCGTCGACGTCGCGCAGCACCTCGACCGCGTCGCGCAGGCCGGACTTCACGTGCTTGGGCAGGTCGGTCTGGGTCAGGTCGCCGGTTACCACCGCAGTGGAGCCGAAGCCCAGCCGGGTCAGGAACATCTTCATCTGTTCCACGGTAGTGTTCTGCGCTTCGTCCAGGATCACGTACGCGTCGTTGAGGGTACGCCCGCGCATGTAGGCCAGCGGCGCGATCTCGATGACGTTCTTCTCCAGCAGCTTGACGACTTTCTCCACGCCCAGCATTTCATACAGCGCGTCGTACAGCGGGCGCAGGTAGGGGTCGACCTTCTGGCTCAGGTCGCCGGGCAGGAAGCCCAGCTTCTCGCCGGCCTCCACCGCCGGGCGCACCAGGATCAGGCGCTGCACGCGCGATTCGTTGAGCGCGTCGACCGCGCTGGCCACCGCCAGGAAGGTCTTGCCGGTGCCGGCCGGGCCGATGCCGAAGTTGATGTCATGGGTGGCGATCTGGTGCAGGTAGCGGGCCTGGTTGGCGCCACGCCCGCGCACCGTGCCGCGCTTGACCTTGATCGCCACGTCCTGCGCTTCGTAGCTGCGATCGACCAGCTGTTCGACATTGGCCTGGTTGAGCCGCAGGTGGATGGCGTGGCTGTCGAAGGGGGTGTCGGCCGCCTCCACGTACAGCGCTTCAATCAGCGCCTGCGCCTCTTCGGCGACGGCCTTGGGACCGGTCACCCGGAACACGTGGCCGCGGTTGGCGATCTCCACGCCCAGCTTCAGTTCGATCTGGCGCAGGTGTTCGTCGAACGGGCCGGCCAGGTTGGCCAGGCGTTCGTTGTCTTCAGGGGCCAGGGTGAAATCGCGGTGTGCCAGTGCGGTCATTGCGTCCGGCGGCCGCAGTCGCAACGACCGTGCCGCGTAATGAAAGGGGACAGACAGGGTAGCGCGCCCCGGGTGAGGGTCGCTACACGCCGAACGCCCCAACCGGTAGCGACACGCCACGCGTGTCCCAGGCGGTCCATCCCCAATCGACTTCTCCACACCCACTGTGCAACAGCACCTCAGCAACCTGTGGATAGCTCCCCGCGACCTTACTGCTGCAACGCTCCCAACCCCATGGTCAAAAAATGGACACAACCGCCCCGGTTTTCCACACCGCTTGTGGGCCGTTGCTGAAGAAACATGTGGATAACCCCGCACGCCCCAACAACCGCAAGGGTTACGAAAGCGTGATCATTTAGTGACCACCGTCCACGCTGCAGTGATCGACATGACCCGTCCTTCACGTGCGCATGCGCAAGGTGACGACTTCCGCCACCGCCCTGACCGCGCCCGGGATCCGCCGATGCCTGCAGTCCGCTACCTGCCCCTGCGTGGACTCCTGCTGGCGGTCGCCGGGTGCGCGCTGGCCGGCTGCAAACCCACCCCGCCCGCCGCACTCGGCACCCTTGAATGGGACCGCATCACCGTCCCCGCACCGGCCGCCGAAACCATCGTCGGCATCGGCGTGCGCGAAGGCCAGCAGGTGGCAGCCGGCGCCGCGCTGCTGCAGCTGGAGCCGATCCGAACCGCCGCGCAGCTGCAGGCACTGGAGGCGCAGGCCAGCCAGGCCGGGCAGGCGCTCCGGGAACTGCGCGATGGCCCCCGCCGCGAAGACATCGACCAGGCCCGCGCCACGCTCGCCTCCGCCCGCGCCGAGGCGGTGGACGCCTCGGCGTACTACCGGCGCCTGCAGCCGCTGGGCCGCCAGCAGCTGATCGCCGCGTCCGACGTGGACCGTGCCCGCGCCGCGGCCGGCAGCGCGGAGGGCGCAGTGCGTGCGGCCGAGCAGGCGCTGCTGGCGTTGGAGCACGGCACCCGTATCGAGCAGGTCGCGCAGGGCGAAGCCGCGTTGCAGGCCGCGCAGGCGCAGGCGGCCGCGCAGGCGGTGACCCTGCGCAAGCTCGACCTGGTGGCGCCGCGCGCCGGCCGGGTCGACGCGCTGCCCTACAAGCTGGGCGACCAGGCGCCGGTCGGCGCGCCGCTGGTGGTCCTGCTGGTCGGAGAACGCCCGTATGCACGGGTCTACCTGCCCGAACCATTGCGGCTGAAGGTCCGGGTCGGGCAAGCCGCGCAGGTGCACCTGCAGGGCCGCGACGGCGCACTGCCGGGTCGCGTGCGCAGCATCCGCAGCGATCCGACCTTTACGCCTTATTACGCGCTCAGTGGCGAAGACGTCGCGCGGCTGAGCTGGCTGGCCGAGATCGAACTGGACCCCGCCGACGACAAGGCAGCGCTGGCCGACCTGCCGGCCGGCGCGCCGGTACGGGTCGAATTTTGAACGCCGCGCCGCTGGCGATCCGGGCGCGTGGGCTGACCAAGCGCTTCGGCGCCCTCGCCGCGGTGGACCATGTCGACCTCAGCGTGCCGCGCGCCAACGTCTACGGATTCCTCGGCCCGAACGGCTCGGGCAAGTCGACCACCATCCGCATGCTGTGCGGCCTGCTCACGCCGACCGAAGGCGAGATCGAAGTGCTGGGCCTGCGCATTCCCGAACAGGCCGAAGCGCTGCGCCGTCGCATCGGCTACATGACCCAGCGCTTCTCGCTGTTCGAAGACCTCACCGTGCGCGAGAACCTGGAGTTCCTGGCGGCGGTGCAGGACATCCCGCGCGCCAAGGCCGCGCAGCGGATCGACACGCTGCTGCAGCAATACCGGTTCGAAGACCGCCAGAAGCAGCTGGCCAGTACCATGAGCGGCGGCCAGAAGCAGCGGCTGGCCCTGGCCGGGGCGGTCATCCACGAGCCGGAGCTGCTGTTTCTGGACGAACCGACCAGCGCGGTCGACCCGGAGTCGCGGCGCGATTTCTGGGAAAAACTCTTCGACCTGGCCGACGCCGGCACCACGCTGCTGGTCTCCACGCATTACATGGACGAAGCCGAACGCTGCCATCGGCTGGCCATCCTCGACCGTGGCGTGCTGGTCGCCGACGGCAGCCCGGCCGAACTGACCGCGGCACTGCAGGGGCGCACCCTGGAAGTGCATGCCGCGCAGCCGCGGCAGGCGCAGCGTGCACTGGCCGGCCTGCCGGGCGTGCTCAGCGTGGCCCAGATCGGCAACACCCTGCGCGTGCTGCTCGACAGCGGCGATGACGCGCAGCCGCGCCTGCAGCAGGCGCTGCGCGAAGACGGGCAGGGCGCGGAGGTGGTGCGCAGCGAGCCGAACCTGGAAGACGTGTTCGTGTCGGCCACGCGCGGCCGAGAAGCACAGGCCGACGCCGGGGCCGCGCGATGAACCTGCGCCGGCTGTGGGCGATCGTGCTCAAGGAGCTGCGACAGATGCGCCGCGACCGCATCACCCTGGCCATGATCGTCGGCATTCCGGTGATGCAGCTGGTGCTGTTCGGGTACGCGATCAACCTCAACCTGCGCAACCTGGATACCGGCATTGCCGACCAGGCCGGCACCTCGGCCTCGCGCGCGCTGCTGATGGACATGGTCGCCACCGGCGTGATCACGCCGACCCTGCACGTGGACACGCCCGAACAGCTGATGACCGCGCTGCGGCGCGGGCAGGTCAGCCTGGGCATCGTGATTCCGCCGGATTTCGAACGCCGTCGTTTCGACGGCCGCGAAGCGGTGCAGGTGCTGGTGGACGGCAGCGACACCGTGGTGCAGAGCGCGGCGGTGCAGCTGGCGCAGGTGCCGCTGGACACCCAGCCGCTGCGCAATGACCGGCCGCTGCGTGCCGGGGCGTCCGGGTCTGCGGGGCAGATCAGCGTGGTGGCGTTCTACAACCCGGAGCGGCGTTCGGCGGTCAATATCGTGCCGGGGCTGATCGGGATCATCCTGACCATGACCATGGTGATGTTCACCGCGGTGGCGATCGTGCGCGAGCGCGAGCGCGGCAACATGGAACTGCTGATCGCCACGCCGCTGAGCAGCAGCGAGCTGATGGTGGGCAAGGTGCTGCCGTACGCGGCGATCGGGCTGATCCAGACCACGCTGGTGCTGCTGCTGGGCATGTGGCTGTTCCAGGTGCCGGTGCGCGGCAGCGTGCTCGACGTCTACCTGGCGGCGGTGCTGTTGATCGCGGCCAACCTGTCGCTCGGCCTGCTGATCTCGACCAAGGCGCAGTCGCAGTTCCAGGCCATGCAGATGACGATGTTCGTGTTCCTGCCGTCGATCCTGCTGTCCGGCTTCATGTTCCCGTTCGCCGGCATGCCGCGCATCGTGCAGTGGGTGGCGGAGATCCTGCCGCTCACCCATTTCCTGCGCCTGGTGCGCGGCATCATGCTGCGCGGCGCGCGCTGGTGGGAGCTGTGGCCGGAAGTGCTGGCGCTGCTGGCCTTCATCGTGGTGATGATGACGCTGGCGATTCTGCGGTTCCGCAAGCGATTGGATTGATCAGGCACCGCAGCCACGCAGGGCGTGGCTCTACCGGTTTCGGCCGATGGTAGAGCCACGCCCTGCGTGGCTGCACCGTCCGATCACGCGACCACCAACCGCCCGCGCAATGAATTGCTGTACGCCTCGGTGATCTCCACGTCCACCAATTGCCCGACCAGACGCGCCTGGCCCGGGAAATTCACCGAGCGCATGTTCTCGGTCTTGCCGGTCAGCTCGTCCGCGTTGCGGCGCGACGGGCCCTCCACCAGCACCGTCTGCACCGTGCCGACCATCGCCTGCGAAATGGCCGCGGCCTGCTCGTTGATGCGCGCCTGCAGGCGCGACAGGCGTGCATGCTTCTCGGCGTCGGTGATCGTGTCTTCCAGGTCTGCCGCCGGGGTGCCGGGGCGACGCGAATAGATGAAGGAGAAGCTCTGGTCGAAGCCCACGTCTTCGATCAGCTTCATGGTCTTCTCGAAATCCGCCTCGGTTTCACCGGGGAAGCCGACGATGAAGTCCGAACTGATCGAAATCTCCGGGCGCACTGCACGCAGCTTGCGGATCTTGGCCTTGAACTCCAGCGCGGTGTAGCCGCGCTTCATCGCCGACAGCACGCGGTCGCTGCCAGCCTGCACCGGCAGGTGCAGGAAGTTGGCCAGCTGCGGCACGTCGCGGTAAGCGTCCACCAGCGAGTCGCTGAACTCCAGCGGGTGCGAGGTGGTGAAGCGGATCCGGTCCACCCCGTCGATTTCGGCGATGGTGCGGATCAGCAGCCCCAGGTCGGCGAATTCGCCGTCGCCATACGGGCCACGATAGGCATTGACGTTCTGGCCGAGCAGGTTGATCTCGCGCACGCCCTGCGCCGCCAATTGCGCCACTTCCACCACCACGTCCTCGAACGGGCGGCTGACTTCGGTGCCGCGGGTATAGGGCACCACGCAGAACGAGCAGTACTTGGAGCAGCCTTCCATGATCGAGACGAAGGCCGAGCCGCCCTCGGCGCGCGGTTCGGGCAGGCGGTCGAACTTCTCGATCTCCGGGAAGCTGATGTCGACCTGCGATTTCCCCGATTCGCGGCGCTGGCGGATCAGCTCCGGCAGGCGGTGCAGGGTCTGCGGGCCGAACACCAGGTCCACGTGCGGGGCGCGTTTGATGATCGCCTCGCCTTCCTGCGAGGCCACGCAGCCACCGACCCCGATGATCACGCCACGACCGTTGTTCTTCAGTGCCTTCCAGTAGCCGAGCTGGCTGAACACCTTCTCCTGCGCCTTCTCGCGGATCGAGCAGGTGTTCATCAGCAGCACGTCGGCCTCGGCCGGGTCGTCGGTCAGCTCCAGGCCTTCTTCGGCGGCGAGCACGTCGGCCATCTTGGTCGAGTCGTACTCGTTCATCTGGCAACCGTGGGTCTTGATGTACAGCTTGCCGCGCACCGGGCCGGCCACCTGCGGGCGGGCGCCGGGCAGGGGCAGCAGGTCGGGGCGGGGCGAATCGGTGGCAGGCACGGCGGTGCCGGCCGAGGTCGGCAGGGTCGAAGCTGGCGTCCCGTTCATGGCGCTTATTCCAGTCGGGTGGGCGGGCGCGCGGCCCTGGGCAGGGCGGCGGAATGGGCGGGCATTGTACCGGCTCCGGGGCCAGCCCCCCGGCGCGGAACGTGACGCGGTATGTGAATGTCGCGTCAAACCCTTGGCAAGGGCCCGCGAAACGGAGACACTCCGCGCCATGAAGGGGATTCTGGGGATCGCTGCGCTGGCCTTGGCTGCGCTGACCGCTATGCCGGCCAGTGCGGGCACCCTGTACAAGTGCGTGGGTGCCGACGGCGTCCCCAATTACGTCAGCAAGCGGGTCTCCGGCGCCAGCTGCAGCGTGGTCAGCAGTTACCGGCCGGACCGCAGCGCCCCGCGCCGCTACGTTCCGCCACCGGCCCCCGCGCCCGCCGCCCCGGTGGCCGTCGCAGCGGTCGACGGCGGCAAGGCGACCAGCGCCATCACGCCCGCTTCGGCCCCGGCCCAGCCCGCCACCGTGCTCACCGCGGCCTCGGCCCCGGCCCCGGCGGCCGCACCGTCCGGTGGCAAGGCGCCGCGCGTGGTCAACGGGCAGGTCTATTCCTACATGCAGGACGGGGTGCGCCACTACACCAGCCAGCGGCCGGCGCAGCTGGCCAGCCTTGGCCAGGTCCGCACCATCCGCTACAGCTACATCGAGCGCTGCTATGCCTGCGGCGCCAACCCGGGCGTCAACTTTGGCTCGGTCCGCCTCAACACCACCGCCTTCCAGTCCGAGATCTCCGCCGCCGCGCGCGAGTTCGGGGTGGAAGAAGCGATCGTGCGCGCCATCATCCATGCCGAATCGGCCTACAACCCGACCGCGCTCAGCCGTGCCGGCGCGCAGGGCCTGATGCAGCTGATGCCGCCCACCGCGCGTCGTTTCGGCGTCACCGATTCGTACGATGCCGCGCAGAACATCCGCGGCGGCGTGCAGTACCTGTCGTGGCTGCTCAAGCGCTTCAACGGCAACCTGACCCTGGCCGCCGCCGGTTACAACGCCGGCGAAGGCGCGGTCGACCGCCATGGTGGCGTACCGCCGTACAGCGAAACCCAGTACTACGTGAAGCGCGTGGCCCAGTTGGCCGAGCGCTATCGCGGTGCCACCAGCACGGCGCAATGATGTCCGGATCCCGTCGATCATCGGACTGAATGCGTTGTGCGCAGGACTTTGCTTCCGCTATAGTCGTTCCTGATTCATTGTGGACTGGCCCCCACCGGTCTGCTGGCAGCCTCAAGCTACCTAAATCAATATCGGAGTGCCGGATGGCCAACGATGGGGTAAACGATCCAGTAAACACTGGACGTCGACGATTTCTTTCAGCAACCACTGCAGTGGTGGGAGCGGTCGGCGTCGGTTTTGCAGCAGTTCCGTTCATCAAGTCCTGGAATCCCAGTGCCCGCGCCAAGCTGGCCGGTGCGCCCGTGACTGCCGACATCAGCGCGCTGCAGGAAGGCCAGCGACTGGTCATGGAGTGGCGAGGCCAGCCGATCTGGATCGTCAAACGCTCCAAGGCCATCCTCGAGGCGTTGCCCGGGCTGGATGGTCGCCTGAGGGACCCCGAGTCCAAGGTGGCTGACCAGCAGCCGGCCTACGTGCTCAAGCAGAACCCCGAATTCCGTTCGATCAAGGCCGAGGTCTCGGTCCTGGTCGGGCTGTGCACGCACCTGGGCTGCTCGCCGGAAATGATCGCCGAGATCCGCCCCGAGCCGTTCGACCCCGAGTGGAAGGGCGGCTACTTCTGCCCCTGCCACAAGTCGCGCTTCGACATGTCCGGCCGCGTCTTCCAGGGCGTCCCGGCGCCGATCAACCTGCTGGTGCCGCCGCACCATTACCAGGACGACAGCACCATCATCATCGGCGTTGATCCGCAGGGGGCAGCGTAAGCATGGCCAACATCCTTTCCCGTACCGCCACCGGCGTCTTCGACTGGGTCAACGCCCGTGCGCCCGGCCTGATGCCGGTGTACCGCAAGCATGTCAGCGAGTACTACGCGCCCAAGAACTTCAATCTCTGGTACTACTTCGGTTCGTTGGCGCTGCTGATCCTGGTCAACCAGATCGTGACCGGCATCTTCCTCACCATGCATTACAAGACCAGCGCGGCGGAAGCCTTCGCGTCGGTCGAGTACATCATGCGCGACGTGGAGTGGGGCTGGCTGATCCGCTACATGCACTCCACCGGGGCCTCGCTGTTCTTCATCGTGGTCTACCTGCACATGTTCCGCGGCCTGATGTACGGCAGCTACCAGAAGCCGCGCGAGCTGGTCTGGATCCTGGGCATGCTGATCTACCTGGTGCTGATGGCCGAAGCCTTCATGGGCTACGTGCTGCCGTGGGGGCAGATGTCGTTCTGGGGCGCGAAGGTCATCATCTCGCTCTTCGGCGCGATCCCGGTGATCGGCAACGGACTCACCGAATGGATCATGGGCGACTACCTGCCCAGCGACGCCACGCTCAACCGCTTCTTCGCACTGCACGTGATCGCACTGCCGCTGGTGCTGCTGCTGCTGGTCGTGCTGCACCTGGGCGCGCTGCACGAAGTGGGCTCCAACAACCCGGACGGCGTGGAGATCAAGAAGGGCCCGAAGGGCAACCGCTGGTCGCCGACCGCGCCTACCGACGGCATCCCGTTCCATCCGTATTACACCCTCAAGGACGGCGTGGGCGCCGGGTTCCTGCTGGTACTGGCGGCCTTCATCATCTTCTTCGCGCCCGGCTTTGGCGGGCTGTTCCTGGAGCACGACAACTTCACCGAGGCCAACCGCCTGGTCACCCCCGAGCACATCAAGCCGGTCTGGTACTACACGCCGTACTACGCGATGTTGCGCGTGGTGCCCAACAAGCTGGGCGGCGTGATCGTGATGTTCTCGGCCATCGCCATTTTGTTCCTGGTGCCGTGGCTGGACCGCGCACGGGTCAAGTCGTACCGCTACCGCGGGGTGCTGTCCAAGGCACTGCTGGGCGTGTTCGCGGTGTGCTTCATCTGGCTGGGCGTGATCGGCTCGGGCCCCGGCACCGACGCGCATGAAACCTATGTCGGACGCGTGCTGACCTTCCTCTACTTCGCCTTCTTCATCACCATGCCGATATGGACCAAGCTGGACAGGACCAAGCCGGTACCGGACCGGGTGACCATGCATGACTGACCACTGGATTGTCCGGCTGGCCTGCGCGGCCGCCCTGATGCTGGCGAGTACCGTGGCCGGTGCCGCCGAAGGCGGCAAGACCCTGCAGGCCGGCAACGACCTGGGCGACCGCGCGTCGCTGCAGCGCGGCGCGCAGCTGTACATGAACTACTGCTCCGGCTGCCACGCGCTCAAGTACCTGCGTTACTCGCGCATGGCCGCCGACCTGGGGCTGAGCGAAGAAGAGGTCATGAACAACCTCAACTTCACCGGCGTGCCGATCGGCGAACCGGTGCCGGTGACCATGCCGCACGCCCAGGCCGAGAAGTGGTTCGGCAAGATGCCGCCGGATCTCAGCCTGATCTCGCGGGTGCGCGGCAGCGACTGGATCTACACCTACCTCAAGTCGTTCTACCTGGACCCGACCCGGCCGCTGGGCTGGAACAATGCCTTGTTCCCCAATGCCTCCATGCCCAACCCGCTGTGGGAAATGCAGGGCCTGCAGCATGCGGTGAAAGGCAAGCCGGAAGCACCGGGCGCCGATGCGCCGGTGACCGGACTGACTCTGGCCCAGCCCGGCAGCCTCGACCCGGGGCAGTATGACCAGGCGGTGCGTGACATCACCAATTTCCTGGAGTACGCCGGCGAGCCGGCCGCGCTGAAGCGGCAGCAGCTGGGCGTGTGGGTGGTGCTGTTCCTGGCATTGCTGACCTTCCTGATCTACCTGTTGAAGAAGGAATACTGGAAGGACGTGCACTGAGGTCCTGTGATTGGCGGCGTCGATCGATGTGCCTGCATCGATCGGCCTACGTCTATCGGCCTATTGGCTTTTGTGATGGGCAGTTGCACACTCGGGACCTGTGACGACTGTCGGCAATGGGCCGGCGGCGCCGATGCAGTCGACGGATATCGGCTGCTGGAGAGCCTTTGATGGCGGCGAGCGTACGCATGCGGAATACCCTGACGCTGTTTTCCTCGAACGACGACGTGCTGTGCCATCGCGTGCGCCTGGTGCTGGCTGCCAAGGGCGTTACCTATGATTTCGTCCCGGTCGACCCGCAGAACCCGCCCGAGGACCTGATCGACCTCAACCCGTACCACTCGGTGCCGACCCTGGTCGAGCGCGAGCTGGTGCTGTACGCGGCCTCGGTGGTCAGCGAGTACCTCGACGAACGCTATCCGCACCCGCCGCTGATGCCGGTAGACCCGCTGTCGCGTGCGCGCATCCGCCTGGCGATGCTGCGCATCGAACACGACTGGGTGCCGCAGGTGCAGGCGATCCAGCTGGGCAACAAGACCCAGGCCGAAGCCGGTCGCAAGCGCCTGAAGGAACTGCTGACCAGTGCGGTGCCGCTGTTCAAGGCCAGCAAGTTCTTCCTCAACCCGGAAATGAGCCTGGCCGATTGCGCCATGGCGCCGATCATCTGGCGCCTGCAGTCGCTGGACGTGCCGTTGCCGAAGGACGGCAAGTCGATCGAAGACTACGGCAACCGCATCTTCCGCCATCCCGGCTTCATCCGCAGCCTCACCGACCAGGAAAAGAAGCTGCGCGAGCTGCCGGCCTGAGAACCGTTTCGCTGCGCGGACGCGTACACTTGCGGCATGACTGAAGACACTTTCCGCATGACCAGCCACCGCCCGTACCTGTTGCGGGCCCTGGTGGAATGGATCAACGACAACGACCTGACCCCGCACATCCTGGTCGACGCCGGCATGCCCGGCGTGCAGGTGCCGCCGAGCGCGGTGAAGGATGGTCGGGTGGTGCTCAACATCGCCGAACGCGCTGTGGTGCGCCTGCATATCGACAACGACAGCGTGAGCTTCTCGGCGCGCTTTTCCGGCACCAGCTACCCGGTGCAGGTGCCGATCTCGGCCGTGCTGGCGGTCTACGCCCGCGAGACCGGGCAGGGCATGGCGCTGCCGGACGACATTCCCGGCCACGAGCCGAGCCCGGACGATACGCTCCCGCCGGACGACACCCCGACCCCGGACGACACCCCGCCCAAGCCCAGCGGCCGTCCGCACCTGCGGGTAGTGAAATAAAAAATCGCCGCCCCATGGGCGGCGATTTCGTTTCCCTATACGTCTTCGGCGCCGCTGGTATCCACGCTGCGGCGGATCTCGCTGATGCGCGCCGCCGACGGCCCCACGAACGCCACCAGCTGGTCGCCACGCAGCACCATGCGGCCGGTGTGGCGGTCGATGCCGTCGTGCGAGTACTCGAAGCGGTAGGTGCGCTCCCAGCCCAGCCAGCCGTTCTCCTTGCGGCACACGCGGATGCTGCTGGCATGCACGGCCTGGTCCAGCCACTGCACGTCGGCGGCGCGGCAGGCATTGCGGCCCAGTTCGATCGCGCGCTCGGCGGCGGCGCGCGACGAATTCCAGAACGCGTAGGCGAAGGCACCGCCAATCATCAACAGGATCAAGCTGGGCATCGGCGGCTCGGCACGGCATCGGGGTCAGGAACCTCCAAGATGGCGACGAACCGGTCGCGGATCAACCCGGCTGCGGTTCGTCCACTTTGTTGGGCGGCTGCTGCGGCTGCTGCGGCGGGGGAGGCGATTGCGGCGACTGCGGCGGCACGGGGCGCGGCGGAACCACGCGCGGGAAGGTCAGCTTCTGCGGCGGCGGGGTCGCCGGTACGCCCGGCTGGGCGGTTGCAGGCGGTGGGGGAGTGGTCGGCGCATACGCGGGTACGGGCGCCGCCGCGGGTGTTGGCGCTGGCGGGTAGCTGGGCGTGTATCCCATCGGCGAGGTCGCCACCAGCTTCAGCAGGGCCGCCCAGTCCTGGCGGTTGAAGTTGCACTCATCCTCGCGGCCCGGCGTGCAGCCGACGCCGTACGGATCGTAGGAGCGGGCCGGCGGCAGTTGGATGCGGCCGTTGCGGTCCAGGGGCAGCTTGCGCATCGCCACCGTGTTCATGACGTTGCCGCCGATCAGGTACAGGGTGTGGTCGCCGCCCATGTTGGCCGCGATCACCACCTCGCAGTGCGATTTCCAGTTCGCCACCTTGCCCCCGCTGAGCTGCTGCACCAGCCCGGCGTAGCTCAGCGTTTCGTCGCGGTCGCGCAGGTAGCACAGCAGGTCGCCGGGGGAGGGCTTCTCCTGCGCCGGGTCGGTCATCCGGTACGGGCCGCTGTTCTGGTAGGCCGCGCGGATGTAGTCGATGTGGCGCGGCGAGCGGGTAAAGCCCGGCACGCCCGCACGGCTCATCACCCAGGAGATGAATGCCGCCGACCACGGGTTGTCGATCAGGAAGGCCCGGCAGTCACTGTCGCTGTAGCGTGTGCCGAACGGCTGCATGCAGCTGGTCGCGCCGGGCTGGCTGCCCATCGGGCCCAGGGTGCCGCTGTCGCGCCAGTAGGCGACCACGCGCTGCCAGGCCGGCATGCTGTCGTCGGAGAGGTACAGCCGCTCGGCTTCGCTGACGCCGAGGTTGGCGGCGCGTCCTTCGGCGTCGATGAAGGGCCGGTACCACAGGCGGTGCTCGTTGCAGGCGGTGCGCACGATGCTGACGGCCAGCGGGCTCAGTCCATAGCGCGGTGGGATGTCGCAGACTTCGGCGGCGGCAGCGGTGCCCGGCAGCAGCAGCGCTGCGGGCGAGAGGCAGGCAAGCAGGAGCAGGGGGCGCATACGCGCTCTCCAGGTGGGGGCCCGCACAGCGTCGCAAACACGACTTGCCCGCACCGTGAAAATCCGATGCGTGCCAACCCGACTACCGCGGCGGCTCACCCAGTTTCAACGACAGATCGATCGCCTGCACATGCTTGGTCAAGCCCCCGATCGAGATGCAGTCCACCCCGTCTTCGGCAATCGCGCGCAGCCCGTCCAGGTCCACGCTGCCGGACACCTCCAGCGGAATCCGCCCGGCGGCGATGCGCACCGCCTCGCGCCGCGTGGCGGCGTCGAAGTCATCGATCAGGATCCGGTCGCAGCCCACTGCCAGCGCCTCCCGCAGCTGGTCCAGGTCTTCCACCTCCACCACCAGCGGCAGCTGCGGCCACTGCGCGCGTGCGGCCTGCACCGCAGCGGTCAGCGACCCGGCGGCGCGGATGTGGTTTTCCTTGAGCATCACAGTGTCGAACAGGCCCTGCCGATGGTTGACGCCACCGCCACAGCGCACCGCGTACTTCTGTGCCACGCGCAGCCCCGGCAGGGTCTTGCGCGTATCCAGGATCCGCGTGCCGGTACCGGCCACGGCAGCCACGTAGCGGGCCGTGGTGGTCGCGGTGCCGGACAGCGTCTGCAGGAAATTCAGCGAGGTGCGCTCGGCACTGACCAGGCTGCGGTTGCGCCCGTGCAGGATCGCCAGCACCGTGCCGGCGGAGACCGTATCGCCTTCGGCGACCCGCCACTCGATCCGTACGTCCGGATCCAGCGCCTGGTGGGTCGCGTCGAACCACGGCCGACCGGCGATCACCGCGTCCTGCTTGCACAGCAGGTAGGCGCTGTCCGGGCGGTCCGGGAGCAGGGCGGCGGTGACGTCGCCGCTGCCGATGTCCTCGGCCAGGGCGCGGGCCACGTCGGCCTGGACCTGAGCCGGGGCCGGAGGCGTCAGCGGGGCCGGGCTCATTTTTCCGGGAAGTCGGCGATCTGCGCGGTGTCGATGGCCTCTTCGGCCAGCAGCACCGGAATGCCGTCGTCCACGCGGAACACCTGCTTGCGGTCGCGGGTCAGCAACGCCTCGCGCAGCTTTTCGCCCTGCGGGTCGCCGCTGACCTTGGTCACGGCACCGGCCGCGATGGCCTTGTTCAGGGCCTCAAGGCCCGTGGCGTCAAGGAGGGACAGGGGCTGGCGGGTCTGCGGCGAGCACAGCCGGTCGATGACGTTGCGGTTCATGGGGTTCTTCGTAATGCGTGGAAGGCGGCTAGAATACGTCTTTAAGGCAGGTGACGGCCAATGACCCCCAACCAATCCGCGCCGCTCGTCGGCATCGTCATGGGTTCCCGCTCCGACTGGGAGACCATGCAGCATGCGGCGCAGAAGCTCGACGCGCTCGGTGTTCCGTACGAAGTCAAAGTGGTGTCCGCGCACCGGACCCCGGACGTGCTGTTCACCTACGCCGAACAGGCCGGCCCGCGCGGCCTGCGCGCGATCATCGCCGGTGCCGGCGGCGCCGCGCACCTGCCGGGCATGATCGCGGCCAAGACCGCCGTGCCGGTGCTGGGCGTGCCGGTGCAGTCCAAGGCCCTGAACGGCATGGACTCGCTGCTGTCGATCGTGCAGATGCCGGCCGGCATCCCGGTCGCCACCTTCGCCATCGGCAATGCCGGGGCGTCCAATGCCGCGTTGTTCGCCGCCGCCATGCTGGCGCCGGAACAGGCCGCCATCGGCCAGGCGCTGGACGCCTTCCGCGCCCGCCAGACCGAAGACGTCATGGCCCACGACGACCCGCGCCAATGACCGTGAAGACCGTTGGCATCCTCGGCGGCGGCCAGCTCGCCCGCATGATGGTCCTGGCCGGCGCCCCAATGGGCCTGCGCTTTGAACTGTTCGACCCGGCCGCCGACGCGTGCGGCGGCCAGGTAGCGCCGCTGCAGGTCGCCGCGTTCGAGGACGACGCCGCGCTGGCGGCATTCGCCGAACGCGTGGACGTGGTCACCTTCGATTTCGAGAACGTGCCGGCGCGCAGCGCGCAGTTCCTGGCCGAGCGCGTGCCGGTGTATCCCAATCCGGACGCCCTGGCCGTCGCCCAGGATCGCCTGAGCGAAAAGACCCTGTTCGCAGGACTGGGCATTCCGCTGCCGCCGTTCGCCGACATCCGCAGCCGTGATGAGCTGGCCGCCAGGGTCGGCGAGTTCGGCCTGCCGTGCATCCTCAAGACCCGCCGCTTCGGCTACGACGGCAAGGGCCAGTTCCGCCTGCGCAGCGCCGACGACATCGACGCGGCCTGGGCCGAACTCGGTGGCCAGGTGGAGCGCACCGGCCTGATCCTGGAAGGCTTCGTCGCCTTCGAGCGCGAGGTCAGCGTGGTCGCCGTGCGCGGGCTGGACGGCGAGTTCCGCGCCTGGCCGGTGACCGGCAACTGGCACGTCAACGGCGTGCTCTCGGCCAGCGTGGCGCCGGCCAACCTGTCACCCGCGCAGTACGACGCCGCCATCGGCTACGCCCGCACCCTGGCCGAGAAGCTGGACTACGTGGGCGTGTTCGCCCTCGAACTGTTCTGCCGGGGCGAGGAACTGCTGGCCAACGAAATGGCGCCGCGCGTGCACAACTCCGGCCACTGGACCATCGAAGGCAGCGAAACCTCGCAGTTCGAAAACCATCTGCGCGCCGTGCTCGGCCTGCCGCTGGGCGACACCCGCATGCTCGGCCATGCCTGCATGCTCAACTGGATCGGCGAGATGCCCGATGCCGACGCCGTGCTGGCCCAGCCGAGCGGCCATTGGCACGACTACGGCAAGCAGCCGCGCGAAGGCCGCAAGGTCGGCCACGCCACCCTGCGCGGCGATGACGCGGCGCAGCTGGCGGCGGAGATCGAAGCGGTGGGCACCCGGCTGCAGCGAGCCGAACAGGTCGCTCCAGCGGTCGCAACGCTGCGCGGGTAATTACTCGCGCAGCTGCGAGGCCACGAAGTCCCACTTGACCAGCTTCCAGAACGCCTCGAGGTAACGCGCGCGGTCGTTCTGGTAGTCGATGTAATAGGCGTGTTCCCACACATCGCACGCCAGCAGCGGCGTGCTCTGTCCGGTCAGCGGCGTGCCGGCATTGCGCGTGGCCTGGATCGCCAGCGCGCCGGACGGGTGCTGCACCAGCCACACCCAGCCCGCGCCGAACAGGCCCAGCGCGACCCGCTCGAACTCCTCGCGCAGTCGCTTGGCATCGCCGAAGTGGCGGCTCACCAGTTCGCCCAGCCGCCCCTGCGGATCGCCGCCGGCGCGCGGCCCCAGGCACTGCCAGTAGAAGGCGTGGTTCCACGCCTGCGCCGCCGCGTCGAACAGGCTGCCCTGGCTCTGCCGCACGATCTCCTCCAGCGACAGCTCGGCCAGCTCGGTGCCATCAATGCGTGCGTTGACCGCTTCCACGTAGGCCCGATGGTGCTGTCCGTGGTGCAGGTCCAGGCTGGTGGCCGACAGGTGCGGCTGCAGGGCGGTACGGTCGTAGGGCAGGCGGGGCAGGTCGAAGGGCATGGGTCGCAGCAGGGCCAGTAGGATTACAATGATCGTTACAGGGAGTCTATCCGACCGCCGAGGTGGGGTGCCCCGTTGCGCAGGGAGAGTGTGGTGGCGGTGATGCAGCAGATCCAGGCCGAAGTGGAGCGTTACCCCCTCGTGTTGTTCATGAAGGGCACCCCGCAGTATCCCATGTGCGGTTTCTCCAGCCGGGCCGTGCAGGCCTTGATGGCCGCCGGCGCGGTCGCGCTGCGCACCGTCAACGTGCTGGAGGAACCCGAGATCCGCGCCAACCTGCCGCGCTTCTCCAACCTGCCCACGTTCCCGCAGTTGTTCATCAACGGCGAGCTGATCGGCGGCTGCGACATCGTGCTGGAACTGTTCGAATCCGGCGAGCTCAAGCGCATCGTCGAAGAGGCCTCGCAGCCATGAGCGCGGTCCCGTCCGTTGGGGTCGGGACCGGGGCGCTGGCCGACCGCGTCATTCTCATTGCCGGGGCCGGCGGTGGTTTCGGCAGCGCCGCTGCCGTGGCCTGCGCCGAAGCCGGGGCCACCGTGGTCCTGCTCGGGCGCAAACCGCGCCGGCTCGACCGCGTCTATGCGGCGGTCGAAGCCGCAGGGCCCGAGCCGCTGCTGTACCCGATGGACCTGGAAGGGGCCACCCCGGACGACTACGCCACCCTTGCCGAACGCCTGCAGTCCGAACTGGGCCGTCTCGACGGCGTGCTGTACTGCGCGGCCGACTTCCCGGGCCTGACCCCGTTCGAACACGCCGACCCGGCGGCGTTTGCACGGGCGGTGCACGTCAACCTGACCGCCCCGGCCTGGCTGGCCCAGGCCTGCCTGCCGCTGCTGCGCCAGCGCGACGATGCCGCGCTGGTGTTCACCGTGGACGATCCCGAGCGGGTAGGGCGGGCCTTCTGGGGCGGCTACGGTGCGGCCCAGCACGGCCTGCGTGGGCTGATCGCCGCGCTGCATGACGAGCTGGCGCGCAGCCCGGTGCGGGTCAGCGGCCTGCAGCCCGGCCCGATGCGCACCGCGCTGCGGGCCCGTGCCTTCTCGCTGGACGAGGACGGCGTTGCCCGCGAACCGGCCGTTCACGCCGCCGCCGCCGTCGAACTGCTGTCCGCCGCCGGCGTGGCGCATCGCGGCCAGGTACTGGCCTTGTCGTAACCAGCCGGACACACCGGCTTGGCACCCTGCCGGGGTGTACCCACGAACCTTGGCTCGCTACCGCACCTGAACGGCGGAAAGTGTCGCATTTGGTCCAATTCAGCCAAATGTGAAGAAGGCGTCACGATCGCGTTGTGATGGCGTGTGTTTTGTCGCCAAACCGTCATACAGCGGGCTTATCGTGTTAATCTAGTGTTAACCGTTGCGGCTGAAACCAGCCTGCGGCAAGGGAACCCAGATAAAAGTCCATGCAGCTGCCTGAACGGCTGCTGCTTGGGCGCGCTTTTTTTCCGTCATCGCCAACTCGCATCGAGGCTACTCCCAATGATCGACCCACGCTGTCTCCGGATGTCCAAGCTCACCCTTGGCCTCATGGCTGTACTTGCTGCCGCCCCCGCCTTCGCCCAGAGCACCTCTGCCGGTGTCGGCGGCCAGGTCATGTCCGCCGCTGGCCAGCCTGTCGCTGGCGCCGAAGTCACCATCACGCACGTCGAGTCGGGCACGGTCAGCCGCGCCACCACCGATGCTGCGGGTCGTTACAACGCGCGCGGCCTGCGCGTGGGTGGTCCGTACACCATCACCATCACCAAGTCCGGTGAAGGCACCAAGACCGAAGACGGCGTGTACCTGGGCGTGAACCAGACCGGTACCGTCAACGCCGCCCTGACCGGCGACGTCGCTGCCACCAACCTGGAAGCCGTGCAGGTCGTGGCCGTGGCCGGTGGCTCGGAAGTGTTCAGCTCCACCAAGATGGGCTCGGGCACCAACATCAGCCAGCAGCAGATCGAGGCAGCCCCGTCGATCGGCGGCAATATCCAGGACCTGATGCGTCTTGACCCGCGTGTGACCTTCATCGACCGCGCCTCGGGCTCGATCTCGGCCGGTGGCCAGAACCCGCGCTTCAACTCGATCAACATCGACGGCGTGTCCGCCAGCGACACCTTCGGCCTGGAAGGCAACAACATGCCGACCCGCCGCCAGCCGGTCGCCATGGAAGCCATCGAAGCGCTGGACATCAACCTGTCCAACTACGACGTCAGCATCGCTGCCGCCGCCGGCGCCACCGTCAATGCGGTGACCAAGTCCGGTACCAACGAATTCCACGGCTCGGTCTACGGCACCTACCGTGACGGCGACTGGTTCGGCGACAACCCGGAAGGCCAGCCGTTCAAGGGCTTCACCAAGGAAGAGACCTACGGCATGACCGTGGGCGGCCCGATCGTGAAGGACAAGCTGTTCTTCTTCGCCAACTACGAAAAGTTCAAGCAGGCCGCCCCGGGCGCCGACCTGAGCGGCACCGCGCTGGGCAAGGCCAACCCGCAGTTCACCCTGGCCGACGTGACCCGCGCGCAGCAGATTGCTGAAGGCTACGGCATTGCCGCCGGTGGCCTGGAAAGCAACGGCGACACCGAGATGGAAGAGTACGCGCTGAAGCTGGACTGGAACATCAGCGACGACCACCGTGCCAACATCCGTTACAGCAAGATCGACCAGAGCAAGCTGCGCATCAACGGCATGAGCACCAGCACGGCCTCGCTGAGCTCGTACTGGTACCAGCACGACAAGACCAACGAAAGCTACGTCGCCCAGCTGTTCAGCGACTGGAGCCCGAACTTCTCGACCGAGTTGAAGGCCTCGTACCGCGAGTACTCGGCGATCCGCAACGTGTCCACCGACGCGCCGAGCATCCGCATCTTCTTCCGCGGCACCCCGACTGCGCCGACCGGCGACTCGCTGTACCTCGGTACCGAAGTCAACTCGCAGAACAACATCCTGGAAACCAAGGCGTGGAACTACTACGCTGCCGGCACCTGGACCCTGGGTGACCACGACGTCAAGTTCGGTGCCTCGTACGACACCAACGACATCTACAACTACTTCGGCGCCAACTCGTGGGGTGCCTACACCTTCGCCGGCCTGGACGCCTTCGCTGCCGGCCGCTGGAGCAGCTACAACTACAACCCGGAGCGCAGCCCGGGCTCGATTCCGGCGGACTATAAGTACAGCAACCTGGCCCTGTTCGTGCAGGACACCTGGTACGTCAACAACAACCTGACCCTGACCCTGGGTGTGCGCGGCGACCGTGCCGACACCACCCCGGCCCCGGCCTACAACGCTGCGGCCTCGCAGTTCTTCGGCCTGAACAACAGCGAAGTGCTGAGCAACAAGTTCCTGATCCAGCCGCGCGCGGGCTTCAACTACACCTTCGACACCGACCGCCAGACCCAGCTGCGCGGCGGCGTGGGCCTGTTCCAGGGTGATGCTCCGCAGGTGTGGCTGAGCAACAGCTACTCGGCGACCGGCTTCAACAATTCGGTCTACACCTTCAACGCCTACAACCCGGCGCTGCCGTTCAACCCGAGCAAGGACAGCCAGCCGGTCCCGACCACCCCGGGCCTGAACCGCCAGAACGTGAACTTCGTCGGCAGCGACTTCAACATGCCGTCGGTGTACAAGGCAAACCTGGCCTTCGACCACGAACTGCCGTGGTACGGCGTCGTGGCCTCGGCCGAGCTGCTGGTCACCAAGGTCAAGGACGCCCTGTACTACAAGAACCTGAACCTGGGTGCGGTGCAGTTCCTGGGTCCGGACGGTCGTCAGATGTACTACGCCCAGTCGCGTAACGGTAACGCCTGGTCGAACAACGATGCCCGCTTCGGCCGCAACCCGGCATACGACGCCGTGTACGAAATCGCCAACACCGACAAGGGCCGCACCTCGCAGTTCACCGTCTCGCTGGCCAAGCCGTGGGCGCCGGACAGCGACTGGTCCTGGAACATCGGTTACACCTACACCGACGCGACCGAAGTCGGCACGCTGACCAGCTCCACCGCCAGCTCGGGCTGGGGCTACCAGTACGCCTTCAACGCCAACGACGAAGTCGAAAACACCTCGCGCTACCAGATCCGCGACCGCCTGTCGGGTGCGCTGAACTGGAAGCACAAGTTCTTCGGTGACTACGAAACCCGCGTTGGCCTGGTCTACGAAGGTCGCAGCGGCCGTCCGTACAGCTACGTGTACACCAACGACGCCAACGGCGACAGCCGTTCCGCGAACGACCTGTTCTACGTGCCGACCGGCCCGGGCGACGTGCTGTTCGGCAGCCTGGTGGGCAGCACCTTCACCCCCGACGCGAACATGGAGAAGTCGTTCTACGAATGGCTGGCCAACAACCCGCAGCTGGCCAAGTACGCGGGCAGCTACGCCCCGGCCAACCAGTTCCGCACCGGTTGGATCAACACCTTCGACCTGCGCGTCAGCCAGGAGCTGCCGGGCTTCATGAAGGGCCACAAGTCGGAGATCTGGATCGACGTCCAGAACATCGGCAACATGCTCAACAAGGACTGGGGCAACATCTACGACTACGGCTTCTTTGCCGATGCGCGCGTGGCTGCCCTGCAGGGCATCAAGGACGGCAAGTACGTGTACAACTTCACCGGCGCGGACACGCCGGCGGTGGCCAACAATGACGCAGACGGCTTCGACGTCGGTGTCTCGCAGTGGTCGGTCCAGCTGGGCTTCCGCTACCAGTTCTGATGAGCTGAAGGCGTGAAGGAGTAAAGAAACGGCCGGGGAAACCCGGCCGTTTTGCTTTTAAAGGGGGCAGCAGTAAAGTTGGCAGCCTTAGAGGCAGCAAAAAGAATGGAAATGACCATCATTGAAAAGCCGGCGCGCGCGCTGCCGGTGCAGGACGCGCGGATCTACCCGCGCGGTGGGCTGGACGTGCTTTCCCGTGCCGAAGTGGCGCGCCTGCGAGACGCCTCCGGCGGCGGCATGCACGAATTGCTGCGGCGCTGCGCGCTGGCGGTGCTGACCAGCGGCAGTGCCTCGGACGATCCGCGCGCGGCGCGCGATCTGTACCCCGACTTCGACATCCAGGTCGCCCAGCAGGACCGCGGCGTCCGCATCGACCTGGTCAACGCGCCGGCCATGGCCTTCGTGGACGGCGAGATCATCCGCGGCGTGGCCGAGCTGCTGTTCGCCGTGGTCCGCGACCTGGCCTACATGGCCATCGAGATGGGCCCGGCCTATGCGGCCGAGCTGGAGTCGTCCGAGGGCATCACCAACGCGGTGTTCGGGCTGCTGCGCAACGCACGCATCCTCAACCCGGGCGACCCGAACCTGGTGGTCTGCTGGGGCGGCCACTCGATCGGCCGCGACGAGTACCTGTACACCAAGCAGGTCGGCTACGAGCTGGGCCTGCGCGGGCTGGACATCTGCACCGGCTGCGGCCCGGGTGCGATGAAGGGCCCGATGAAGGGCGCCACCATCGCCCACGCCAAGCAGCGCAAGCACACCACGCGCTATATCGGCCTGACCGAGCCCGGGATCATCGCCGCCGAGTCGCCGAATCCGATCGTGAACCACCTGGTGATCATGCCGGACATCGAGAAGCGTCTCGAAGCGTTCGTGCGCATCGGCCACGGCATCATCGTGTTCGCCGGTGGCGTCGGCACCGCCGAAGAGATCCTGTACCTGCTCGGCATCCTGCTGCGCGAGGAAAACAAGGACCTGCCGTTCCCGCTGATCCTGACCGGCCCGACCGTGGCCGCGCCGTACTTCGAGCAGATCGACCGTTTCATCCGCCTGACCCTGGGCGATGCCGCCGCCGAGCGCTACCAGATCATCATCGGCGACCCGGTGGCCGTGGCCCGGCAGATGTCGGCCGGCATCAAGCGCGTGCGCGAGCACCGCCTGGCGCAGAAGGACTCGTTCTTCTTCAACTGGTCCATCGAGATTCCGTGGGAGTACCAGCAGCCGTTCGTGCCGACCCATGAAGCCATGGCCGCGCTCGACCTGCACCACGGGCGCCCGCCGCATGCGCTGGCGGCCGACCTGCGCCGCGCGTTCTCCGGCATCGTGGCCGGCAACGTGAAGGAAGACGGCATGCGCCGCATCGAGCAGTTCGGGCCGTTCGAGATCCACGGCGACGCCGACATGATGCAGGCCCTGGACGAACTGCTGCGCGCCTTCGTCGACCAGCGCCGGATGAAGATCTCCGGCGAATACCAGCCCTGCTACCGGGTGCTGGCCTGAGCTGAACGGGCAGGGCGGACGGGGAGTCCGCCCGGCCCCCTCACCGTACGGGTGTCAACGGTTTGACGCCCGTCGCCCTTGGGCGACCGTTCGTCCTTCCGGCGCTTGCCGCTGGACGGCGGGGCGTTCATTGTCCTGTCATCACGCTGGGGAGCGTCCCATGTCTTTACGCCGGTCCAAAGGCTTCACACTCATCGAATTGATCGTCACCGTTTCGGTGGTGGCTATTCTGGCTGCGATCGCCTTTCCGAACTTCCAGAGCCTGATCCGTTCCAACCGGCTCGCCACTGCCCACAACGAGGTGATCGGCCTGGTCAACCTCGCCCGCAGCGACGCGATCCGCAACAACCAGGGCGGGGCGGTCTGCGGCAGCAGCAACGGCACCAGCTGTGACGGGAAATGGAACCTGGGCATGCTGGCCTTCAGCGACAGCGATGGCGACGGCGCCTTCAGCAACGCCGAAACCGTGCTGCGCTACACCGCCGTCAACAGTGCCCTGGTCGTGACGGGTCCTGCCAACGCCCTGATCGCCTTCGACGGCCGGGGGCGTCGCCGCAACGGCACCGATCAGGAAGTGACCCTGCGTCCGCAGAAATGCGATAGCCAGCCGCTGCAGAGCACGATGACCATCAACGCCTCCGGCCAGGTCACGACCGTGAAGGGAGACTGCAAATGATCCGTAACCCTTACCGTCCGAGGGGCCGCCAGCGCGGCTTCAGCCTGCTTGAAGTGCTGGTCGCCGTGGTGGTGCTGGCGTTCGGCCTGCTCGGCTTCGCGCTGCTGCAGACCATGAACGTCCGCTACGTCCAGAGCGCCAACTACCGCACCCAGGCCACCAACCTCGCCTACGACCTGACTGAACTGATGCGCAGCAACCGGCATGCGTCCGAGTGGTACAGCAATGCCAGCTTCGCGTCGGGAACCAAGACCGCCGCCGGGGTATGCGCGCGTCCGATCAACAACGTCACGGTGGAGCAGAACATCGCCCGCTGGCAATGCCAGGTGGTCAAGGCCCTCGGCAACAACGCCTCGGCGAATGTCACCGTGGCCGCAGGTGTAGCGACGGTCCGGGTCAGCTGGGCCGATGAGCGCTGGAGCAGGACCGCGCCGGATGCAGCGACCACCTTCGAAATCGTGACCCAGCTATGAAAGGTCCGCTCATGATCCGCAGCCGCCAGGCCGGCCTGTCCCTCATCGAATTGATGGTCTCCCTGGTCATCGGTCTCATCCTGATGCTGGGCGTCACCCAGGTCTTCCTTGCTTCCAGCCAGGCATCGCGGCTTTCCGAAGGCGTGGCCCGCGCGCAGGAGAACGGCCGTTTCGCGCTGGACTTCCTCGAGCGCGACATCCGCATGGCCGGGCACATGGGGTGCGTGAATGACCAGGCGCACTTCATCAAGGAAACGGGCCTGCCCCGCAACAACCTGGTCGCTCCCACCGGCGCTGGCAGTCCGCTGGACTTCAGCGTAGCCATCCAGGGCTATGAAGCGCCCAGTACTGCGCCAACCGATACGCTCAACGTGGGCGGCGGCAGCGTGCCGGCCGGCCTGCCCGGGACCATCAGTGGCCTGACCCCGGCGCCGATGGCGGGCAGCGACGTGCTGGTCCTCCGATTCCTGGCGCCGGAGGGCGTGCCGGTGACCGCCATCAATGCACAGAAGCTGACGCTCGAACCTGCCAATGATCGCTGGAAGCGCCTCACGGAGAACGGCATTGCCACGCCGACCATGTTTGGCATCGCCAACTGTGAGAACGTCGATGTGTTCGCCGGGAGTCTGTCGGGCAACACGATCACCGCCGGCACCGTGGATCTCACCCGCTATTCGCCGCAGCCCGAGCCGACCGTGGTGTACCGCGCCGAGTCGATGGTGTACTACATCGGCGTCGGTACCAACGGTCCCGGGCTGCGCCGTGCGCGCGCCAATTCGGCTGGACAGTACACGATCAACGAAGAGCTGGTCGAAGGCATCGAGAACCTGCAGCTGATGTACGGTCTCGATAGTGCCGGGGCGATTACCGGCGCGAACCCGCCGGTCGGCAACATCACCCTGCAGAACGTGGCTTCCGGGGTTTCGGTCGACACCAACGCCACCGGTGCCGCTGCATGGCGGCGGGTGGGCCTGGTCCAGGTGGGACTGGTCGCGCGCAGCTCCGACCGTACCGGCAACGCCAAGCCCACCGATGCAGCCGCCCGGCTCGGCGTGCTGGGCATGACCTACAACCAGGATGCCGTCACCGATGGGCGTTATCGCACCGCCTATGAAGTGAGCGTCGCCCTGCGCAATCGCCTGTTCGGGAACTGACCATGAACCGTTCGCCGCACCTCCGTGCTTTCCCGCAAGCCCGCCACCAGCAGGGCGCCGTGCTGTATGTCGCGCTGATCATGCTGCTGCTGCTCGCCCTGATCGGCATCGCCGGCATCCAGGTCGCTGGCATGCAGGAAAAGATGGCGTCCAATTACCGCGCCTCCAGCCGCTCCTTCCAGAACACCGAAGGTGCCGTGCGCAACGCGGAGGACGCTGTGGAAGCGATCACCGACCGCGAGACGCCGGCCAACAGCAGCCTGGTTGACGTCACCAGCATCACCCAGAACTGCGAAGACGGATTTGACCCGGTCCAGTGGGGCAGGGATCTGACGAATGCCAAGGCGGCCGCGCCGACGGTGCGGGTGCGCCAGATCGACCAGTGCGGTGGCCCGGGCAGCAATTCGCAGGACCAGGGCCTGCCCATCGACCAGGCCACGGCCACCTTCCAGATTACCGCGTATGCGGCCGACGACCCGGCAAACCCGACGTCGCGCTCCGTCATCGACACCATTTTCAAGCTCTGAGGAACGCGGCCATGGCTACGCGCAGATTCAAGTGGACGGCCGCCGGTTCGGCGGTGGCAGTGATCGGCCTGGCATTTGTCGGCTACAACCTGATTGCCGCGCAGGGGCAGGGCATCCTGGCCCAGAAGCCGCTGAACATTCCGGCCGATACCACGCCGGCCTTCATCATGGCCGTGGATGACTCCGGCTCGATGACCTTCCAGACCCAGTTCCCCGGCCAGGACGGCGAGGGCTGCTGGAGTACCAGTCGGCTGAGCTTCTTTGACGCCAATGGCGTGGTGAACACATCGGGCAACTGCGATTACTTCTATCTGATGCCGGGGCCCCGCATCAGCGGCAGCTACTACGGCCTGCCGCCGTTCGACTCGCTTGGTTTCGCGCGCTCGTCCCAGTACAACCCTACGTATTTCAATCCGACGGTGAGGTATGAACCGTGGAAGGATGACAAGGACGTGTCCTTCGCCCCCTCCATCCCGTCGAAGGCGCGGATCGATCCCAAGCCGACTGCGGCCACCACTACCGTCAACCTGACCAGCAATTATTACGGCACCGAAACCTTCCGTATCCAGCGTGGCATGACGTACCAGGCGGGTGCGTACATCAACGGAACCTCGTACCGCAACGCTGGCACCTGGAACAACAACATTTCAGACACGCGGGTCGAGTACTGGCCGGCGACCTTCTTCGTCAAAGTGATAAACGGCACCAGTGACCCGTACCCGCAGCTGCCAGGCGAGGCCAACGCCTATGCCGGCGCGACCCGTGTGCAGGTGAGCGATGCGTGCGGCACCGGGTGTGCGATGTGGAAGTACACGCTCCCGGCCAGCGACAGCGACGCTGGTTCAAAGAACTTCGCCAACTGGTTTACGTACTATGGCAACCGCAACCGCGCGATGATCGCCGGCATGACGCGTTCGCTGTCGAACGTCGCCAACCTGCGCGTCGGCTACTTCCGGATCAACCAGAACGGCAGCTACGACACGGCCGCCAAGCGCCTGCCGATGCGCAAGATGAGCGTGGACACCGATCGCAAGGCGCTGTTCGACGAGATGCTTGCGCTGCCGGCCAGCGGCGGTACGCCCAACCGCCAGGCGGTGTATTCGGCGACCCAGCAGTTCACCCGCACCGATGATGCAGCGCCGGTGCTGGAGGTCTGCCAGAAGAACGCGGTGATGCTGTTCACCGACGGCTTCAGCAATGGCGGCACCAAGACGGTGGGCAACAATGACCAGACCATGGGGGCGCCGTTCTCGGACAGCTACTCCGACACCATGGCTGACATCGTCAGCAAGTACTACAACAACATCAACGGCCTGCCGCCGCTGCGTCCCGACCTGACCGCGGGCCAGGTGCCGGTGCCGGCGGCGTGCAAGGGCGGAAATCCCGACAAGCAGCTGGATTGCCAGACCAATCTCCACCTGAACTTCTACGGCGTTACCCTGGGTGCGCGTGGCAATCTGTTCAATCCGGACAACCCGCAGAACGCCTACACCACCCCCGCGATCTACAACAACTGGCCGCAGTGGGAGAATGACGCGCGCAGTACGGTCGATGACATCTGGCACGCCGCAGTCAATACCCGCGGCGAGTACATCAATGCCCGCACGCCGGCGGAAATCACCGACGCCATGCGCCGCGTGCTGTCGGCGGTGACTGCCGGCTCCTCGCCGTCGGGCGGTACCGGCTTCAGCGGTGCGCGCATCGGCGCGGGTTCGCTGACGGTCGCGCCGTACTACGAGTACACCAACGAGGGCACCGACTGGTTCGGCAAGTTGACGGCCACCAAGCTGTCGGTGGATCCGACCACGCGTTCGATCGTGCAGACGCCGTTCTGGGAAGCCAGTGAGAAGCTGCAGAGCGCGGCGTCCCGCAAGATCTTCTTCACGAAGAATGGCGCGACCCAGGAGTTCACTTCCGGCAACGTGAGCCTGGGCGACATCTGCAACAAGCCCACGCAGTATCCCGACATGTCGATCTGCAACACCACCCAGGAGCTGATCGATCGCAAGATCGACGTTGCCATGGCGGTGAGCTACCTGCGGGGCGATACCACCCGCGAAGTGCGCAATGGTGGCACCCTGCGCGATCGTACCACCCGTCTCGGCGACATCGTCACGTCCACGCCGTTCGTCAGTTCGCCCAAGGACGACTACGGGTACCGCCGCCTGGCGGATACGACGATGAGCAAGGCTTACGCGGAGTACCTGAAGAAGAAGGCAGACACCGCCAACTACATGATCTACGTCGGCGCCAACGACGGCATGCTGCACGCGTTCAACGGCGGCATGGACGCGAAGGGCGACACGGTTGCCGGTGGCGGTACCGAAGCGTTTGCCTACATTCCGAACACCGCACTCGGCAACATGGCCAATCTGCTGTTCCGCGCGGAGCCGGAAAAGAAGACGTCGCAGAAGTTCCAGCACCGCTATTTCGTGGACGGTCAGATTGCCGTCGGTGACACCTACTATGGCAATGCGTGGCGGACCACCCTTGTCGGCGCCTCCGGTGCCGGTGGTCGCGGCGTGTTCGCCCTGGATGTGACCCCGGGCAATGCGTTCGCAGCGACCTCGAAGAAGTGGGAGATCAGTGATCTCGATACCACCCTGGACCCCAAGGTGCGGAACAACATTGGCTTCGTGCTGGCCAAGCCGGTGATCGTGCCGGTCAAGGTGGGCACCGACCTGAAGTGGAAGGCCATCTTCGGCAACGGTTTCAACAGCGCCAATGGCAAGGCGGTGCTGTTCGTGGTGGATATCGCCGACGGTAGCGCAACCATGATCGAAGCGGTCGAGACCGGCACGGGCGTCCCGTCCGGCACCAACGGCCTGGGCAGCATCGTGGTGATCGATCGTTGGGGCGGCACTGACCAGAAGGTGCGCTCACGCGACGGCATTTCCGACACCGTGTACGGCACCGACCAGAAGGGCGCGGTGTGGAAGTTCGACCTGCGCGACATGTCGACGCCCACCCGGCCGCTGTTCACCAGCCTGCCGTCCACCGACAAGGGCCTGACCGTGCGCCAGCCGATCACCGGCGGCATCACCACCGGCACCGGCCCCAATGGCGGCCTGATGCTCTACTTCGGTACCGGCAGCTTCTCGTTCAATGAAGACGTGCGCGACAATTCGAAGCAGACCATCTACGGCGTGAACGATACCGATGCTGGCCCGACCAGCAGCACCGTGACCCGCGCCAATCTGATGGGGCGGACCGTCAATACCTCCGGCGACTCGCGGACGCTCACCGCCATTGCGGGCGCCCCCGCAAACGCGCGCGGGTGGTACATCGACCTGCCGGTCAGTACGCTCAAGGACGGGCTCAGCGAACGCGTTGTCAGCAATCCGACGCTGGCCAACGGTATCGTCAGCCTCTCCACCTACGCGCCGCAACCGTCCACCTCGGGTGGCTGTGCCGCAACGGGCATCAACTGGTTCTTTGCGCTGACCCCGTTGACCGGTGAGGGCGCGCTGGGCCGTGCCACCCTGAACTCGCCGGGCGGTACGGGCTTCGCAGTCGGCACCGCCGGACTCAAGAACCGGAGTCCAGGCAGCGCGCCCGTGCTCAACAACACCCCGTTCGCACTTCCGCGCGTGCCGGTGGCATCGCTGAGTGGTGGCGGTGGCGGTGGCGGTGGCGGTGGCGGCGGTGGCGGCGGTGGTGGGCCGGCACCTGCACCTCCGGGCGGCGCCGGCTGCTACATGGGCTACCCCAATGGTCCTGATATCGTCTACGTCCCCTATCCGTGCGGTCGCCAATCGTGGAGGCAGATCCAGTGAGCAAGACTTCCTTCCCGCAAGGACGCCGTCCGTACAAGGTCGTCGGCTTTACCCTGATCGAACTGATGGTCACCGTCGCCGTGGTCGCTATCCTGGCGTCCATCGCGTACCCGTCCTACACCAGCCAGGTGCGCAAATCCAAGCGCGCCGCGGCCAAGGCCGAACTGGTGGAGTACGCGCAGCGCGCCGAGCGCCATCACACGCTCAACAACAGCTACTCCAGCTTCACGTTCGCCGAGAGCGGCGCCACCACGATCGCCTCGCCGCGCGATGGCAGCAGGGCGATCTACCAGGTGACCTTCAACGCACCCACCGCCAATACCTTCACGATCACTGCGGTCCCGCAGGGCGACCAGGCCAAGGATCCCTGCGCGACGATCTCGGTGAACCAGGCAGGGGTGAAGACCCCCGCCAACACCAGTGCGCAGGAGTGCTGGTAAACGCGTGGGGGATCTTGCAACGCCCTCGATGAACGTCTAGAATTCGCGTCCCCGCCCGAATAGCTCAGCCGGTTAGAGCACTTGACTGTTAATCAGGGGGTCGTTGGTTCGAGTCCAACTTCGGGCGCCAGTATCTGCAGAAGCCGCGAGCAATCGCGGCTTTTGTCGTTTCAGGGCGGGCAGTCGGTGCTGTCGCGTATCCGCGGTGCCCGGGTCCGGCCCACGTTGTTGACGATCACCTGGCCGCGCAGCGCGCCCGCCGCGCAGATGTCCACGGTCATCGGGCTGCCGCTGCTGCGGCCGTCGCGCTGGAAGTGCAGGCGCCGTCGTCCGTGGCTGGACGTGGCCCGCAGCGCCGGGTCCAGATAGCCGGGGCGGAACTGGAAAATGTCCTCTTCGGCGGGCGCAACGCTGGCGTCACCGTGGTCCCGATGAATCAACCAGCCGCGGCTCCAGTCGTTGCCGCAGGTGCGGCCATCTGCGCTCGGGCACACCGCCACCGGTTCATGGCGTGTGATCGCGGTGCTGCGGGCGCTGTTGAATACCGACACCAGCTGCATGCGCAGGCTCTCGGCGCGCATGCGGGACACGGTGGCGCTGAACGAAGGCAGGGCCAGCAGGCACAGCAGGGCGACGATGGCGAGCGCCAGGCTCAGCTCCAGCAGGGTCATGCCGCGCAGATGGCGGGAGGGGCGGCGCCGTAATTGCATGCGGGGATCCGCGAGGACAGGCCCTTTACCCTGAGCCCCGCCGACGCCCATGCCCATCGGCGGTCAACGCCTTCCCGGGTAGTCCTCCCCCTCAGCCAGCCGTCACCCAACCCCCCGGTATAATGGAAGGCCCGGTCTATGGCGGCACCATGAGCGATCGCTTCGAACTTGTATCTCCGTACTCCCCGGCGGGCGACCAGCCGGCGGCGATCGAGAAGCTGACGGCCAACTTCGAGGCCGGCATCGCCAAGCAGACCCTGCTGGGCGTGACCGGCTCGGGCAAGACCTACACCATCGCCAACGTGATCCAGCAGGTGCAGAAGCCGACCCTGGTGATGGCACCGAACAAGACCCTGGCCGCGCAGCTGTACGGCGAGTTCAAGGCGTTCTTCCCGCACAACGCGGTGGAGTACTTCGTCAGCTACTACGACTACTACCAGCCCGAAGCCTACGTGCCTTCGTCGGACACCTTCATCGAGAAGGACAGTTCGATCAACGAACACATCGAGCAGATGCGCCTGGCGGCGACCAAGACCCTGCTGTCGCGCCCGGATGCGATCGTGGTCGCCACCGTCTCGGCCATCTACGGCCTGGGCGCGCCCGAAGATTACCTGTCGCTGCGCCTGATCCTGTCCACCGGCGAGCGCATCGACCAGCGCGACCTGATCAACCACCTCACCCAGCTGCAGTACACCCGCAACGAGTACGAGCTGCATCGCGGTACCTTCCGCGTGCGCGGCGAGGTGATCGACATCTTCCCGGCCGAGTCGGACAGCGAAGCGGTGCGCATCGAACTGTTCGACGGCGAGGTCGAGCAGATCAGCATGTTCGACCCGCTCACCGGCGAAAGCCTGCGCCGCCTGCAACGCTACACCGTGTACCCCAAGACCCACTACGCGACCACCCGCGAACGCGTGCTGTCGGCGGTGGATACGATCAAGGCCGAACTCAAGGTGCGGCTGGAGCAGCTGTACGAGCAGAACAAGCTGGTGGAAGCGCAGCGCCTGGCGCAGCGCACCCAGTTCGACCTGGAGATGATGGCCGAGGTCGGCTTCTGCAACGGCATCGAAAACTACTCGCGGCACCTCACCGGCAAGGCCGCCGGCGAGCCGCCGCCGACCCTGTTCGACTACCTGCCGCCGGACGCGCTGCTGGTGATCGACGAATCGCACGTCACCATTCCGCAGATCGGCGCGATGTACAAGGGCGACCGCTCGCGCAAGGAAACGCTGGTGGAATTCGGGTTCCGGCTGCCGTCGGCGCTGGACAACCGACCGCTGCGTTTCGAGGAGTGGGAGGCGCGCTGCCCGCGCAGCATCTATGTCTCGGCCACGCCCGGGCCGTACGAACTGCGCGAGGCCGCTGACGAAATCACCGAACTGGTGGTGCGCCCGACCGGCCTGATCGACCCGGTGGTGGAAATCCGCCCGGTCGGCACCCAGGTCGATGACCTGATGAGCGAGGTCACCGAGCGCATCAAGCTCGGCGACCGCGTGCTGGTCACCACGCTGACCAAGCGCATGGCCGAGAACCTCACCGAATACCTCACCGAACACGGCATCCGCGTGCGCTACCTGCATTCGGACATCGACACGGTGGAGCGCGTTGAGATCATCCGCGACCTGCGCCTCGGCAAGTTCGACGTGCTGGTCGGCATCAACCTGCTGCGCGAAGGCCTGGACATGCCGGAAGTGTCGCTGGTGGCGATCCTCGATGCCGACAAGGAAGGCTTCCTGCGTTCGACCGGCTCGCTGATCCAGACCATCGGCCGCGCCGCGCGCAACCTTCGTGGCAAGGCGATCCTGTACGCGGACAAGATCACCCGTTCGATGCAGGCGGCGATCGAAGAAACAGACCGGCGTCGTGCCAAGCAGGAGGAGTACAACGAAGCGCACGGCATCGTGCCCAAGTCGGTACTGCGCCCGATCGTGGACGTGCTGGAAGGCGCGCGCTCGGAAGCGGCCGAAAAGGAAGCGCGTGGCAAGGGCAAGGGGCGCGGTGGCAAGGTGGCCGAGGACGCGGTGGATTACCGCACCCTGGAGCCAGCGCAGATCGCCAAGCGGCTGCAGGCGCTGGAGCAGCAGATGTACCAGCATGCACGCGACCTGGAGTTCGAAGATGCCGCACGCGTACGCGACCAGATCCGGCAGCTGAAGGAGCTCAGCCTGGGCTGAACAATCGGTTGTTAAAAACCTTCACAAAAGTGTTGCTCTTCACGCAGGACGTCCGTAATATACGCGGCCTGCACCGACGCAAACGCAGCGGGGCAGCGAGACAAACGGGCGGTTAGCTCAGCGGTAGAGCACTACCTTGACATGGTAGGGGTCACAGGTTCGAACCCTGTACCGCCCACCACTCCAGTCCCAGCGACTGCGGTGGAACAACAGAAAAGCCGGCCATCAGGTCGGCTTTTTTGCTTTCTGCGTCCTGCGCCAGCGGGACTTCCCGACACCCTGTTGCGCACCCGGCCGATGGCACGGGCAACACGGCGTGCCCACGCTGTGCGTTCCATCGCAGCGGGTGAGCTGCATGTCATGCGTGTCGCACCGGTCCCCTCGAATTTTCGCCGCGCCGTTGCCGATGTTCGGCAAAGCGGCCGCGGCGGCGCTGCTGTGCGGCGCCTGCGGGGTGGTGTTCGCGCCGGTGCTGATGCCAGTGGTCGCGGCGTGGTGCGCGCTGTGCGCCGGCGTCCTGCTCTGGTGCAGCTGGGGGCGTGGACGCTGGTGCGGCGCGTTGCTGGTGGGCATCGGCTGGACCACGGTGCAGGGGATTGCCGGACTGGACCTGCAGCTGCCGGCCCACGCGACCTCCCGCGAGTACACGGTGCAGGGCAGGGTGGTGGACCTGCCGCAGCATGGTCCACGCAGTACCCAGTTCCGTTTTCACGTTGACGACGTTCCGGCCCAGCCGGACAGCCTGCGCGGTCGCGAGCTGGCGCTGGCCTGGTACGACGCCGCGCCCACCCGCGCGCCTGCACCGCGCCTGGCCGTGCAGGCCGGTGCCCGCTGGCAGTTCCAGGCGCGCCTGCGCCCGCCACGGGGACTGCGCAACCCCGGCAGTTTCGATGCCGAACGGCATGCGCTGCTGCAGCGGCTGGCCGGCACCGGGCATGTGCGCGCGGGCAGGGCGCTGGGCCCGCCGATGGGACTGCCGGCCTGGCGCGAGCGCATGGCCGCGGCCATCGCCGTGCAGGTGCCGGGCCCCGGCGCGCGCTTCGTGCAGGCGCTGGCGCTGGGCGACACCCGGGCGCTGGGGCAGCGCGACTGGGATGACCTGCGCGCGCTGGGCCTGACCCATCTGATCGCCATTTCGGGGTTCCACGTGGGGCTGGTCGCGGGGTTTTCGGCGGCGTTGGCGTCGCTCATATGGCGGGCGGTCTCGATGCTGGGCCTGTACTGGCCACGGCCACTGGCCGCCGCCCTGGCGGCCGTGGCCGGAGCCGCGATGTACGCCGCAGCGGCCGGCTTCGCCCTGCCGACCGTGCGCACGGTGTTGATGATCGCGGTGGTGGCGCTGGCCCGCTGCACGCGGCGGCCAGGTTCGGTCGGCCAGTCGCTGGCGCTGGCGGCATTGGCGGTGCTGCTGGTCGACCCGCTGTCGCTGCTGGCGCCGGGGTTCTGGCTCAGTTTCGCCGGCGTGCTGTGGCTGGTCTGGTGCCTGCCGGGGCGCGACCTGCACTGGCTGCGCACCTTCCTGGCCGCGCAGGGCGTGGCCACGCTGGCGCTGCTGCCGCTGACCGTGGCGCTGTTCGGCCAGGCCTCGCGCGCCGGGCCGCTGGTGAACCTGCTGGCGATCCCCTGGTGGAGCCTGGTGGTGGTGCCGCTGTCGTTGCTGGGTACAGGACTGGAAGCCCTATGCGAAGGCGCCGGACGCTGGCCATGGCGCGCGGCCGCCGCCTGCTTCGAGGCGAGCTGGTGGCTGTTCGGCATCGTCGCGCAGCAGCCTTGGGCGTTGTGGTGGGCACCCGTGGCGGGCGCAGGCGCCGTACCGGCAGCCCTGTTCGGCGTGTTCTGGCTGCTGCTGCCGCGTGCCGCAGGGGCGCGTGTTCCGGCCCTGCTGCTGTGCCTGCCGCTGCTGTGGCCGGCCCGCGACCGCCCTGCGCCCGGCGAGGTCGAACTGCTGGTCATGGACGTGGGCCAGGGCCTGGCGGTGTGGGTACGCACCCATCGCCACCGCATGCTGTACGACGCCGGACCGGCGGCAGAGGGCGGCTTCGACGCCGGCGAGCGGATCGTCGTGCCGACCCTGCACGCGGTGGGCGAAGCCGGCCTGGACCGCGTACTGCTCAGCCACGGCGACCGCGATCACGCGGGCGGCATGCCGGCCGTGCGCCTCCACTTCGGCACTCCGCCACTGCATGCCCCGGCCGGTGCGGTGCGCGCCGACCTCACGCCCTGCCAGCGCGGGGACCGCTGGCGCTGGGACCAGGTCGACTTCAGCGTCCTGCACCCGCCAGCGACGATGGCCTACGCCGGCAATGCCAGCAGCTGCGTGCTGCGCATCCAGACCGTCCACGGCGCCGTGCTGCTGACCGGCGACATTGGCCACGCCGAGGAAGCGCGCCTGCTGGCGGCCGCCCCCGGCGCGCTGCGCGCCGAGGTCGCGCTGGTGGCCCACCACGGCAGCGCCGGGTCCTCCAGCCCCGACTGGGTGCAGGCGGTGGCGCCACGCCTGGCCATCGTCTCGGCCGGGCACGGCAACCGCTTCGGCCACCCGCGCCGCGAGGTGGTGCAGCGTTGGCGCGCGGCCGGGGCCGAGGTGCTGGGTACCGCCGACAGCGGCGCGTTGCGGATATGGCTGGGCCGGGACGGGCTGCAGATCCGCGAACAGCGTCTTTTCGAACGCCGTTGGTGGGATGCCGCGGAGCGGGCGCGGTCGGCTGCTATCCTATCGGCGGTCATAAACACGGCCAATGGGCCGGAGGGTTGAAACGTGTGGGAACTGGTCAAGGCCGGTGGCTGGCCGATGCTGCCGCTGCTGCTGTTGGGCGTACTGGCTTTGGCGATTGTCCTGGAGCGTTTCTGGACCTTGCGGCGCAATGAGGTCCTGCCCCCGGGGCTGGGCCAGGAAGTGCGCAACTGGGCCGCGCGCGGCAAGCTCGACCCCACTCACATCCAGTCGCTGCGGGCCAACTCGCCGCTGGGCGCACTGCTGGCCGTGGCGCTGGAAGCGCGCAACCGCCCGCGCGACCAGATCCGCGAGCGCATCGAAGATGCCGGCCGGCACCTGGTGCACCGCATGGAGCGTTTCCTGAACGCGCTGGGCACGATCGCCTCGGCCGGTCCGCTGCTGGGCCTGCTCGGCACCGTGGTCGGCATGATCCAGATGTTCATGGGCATCCTCGACCACGGCGTGGGCGACGTGAACCAGCTGGCCGGCGGCATCGGCAAGGCGCTGGTGTGCACCGCCACCGGCATGATCGTGGCCATTCCGGCGCTGATGTTCCATCGCTACTTCAAGGGCCGCATCGGCGGATACGTGATCGAGATGGAAATGGAGGCGTCGGCCCTGCTCGACGCGTTGGACGGCCGCCCCAGCGTTCTGAACACGCCGCCCCGCGCCGGCGCCGCGTCTGCGGCCGCTGCGCCTGTCACGGCCAAGGGCTGACGGATGCGCATCCGCAACGACCGGGTCCAGGACGAGGTGCATATCGATCTGGTACCCCTGATCGACGTCATCCTCGTGCTGATCATCTTCTTCGTGGTCACCACTACCTTCGACGCGCGCTCGACCCTGCAGCTGCAGCTGCCGACCGCCAGCCAGCAGGACACCACCGAGCCGCCGCGCTCGCTGAGCGTGCTGGTCAACGCCGAAGGCCGTTACTTCATCAACGACCAGGAAGTGCTGCGCACCGACGTCGAGTCGGTCAAGCAGACCATTGCCGCCGTCGCCGGCAGCGACCGTGAGCAGACCGTGCTGCTGCGCGCCGACGCGCGCACTCCGTACCAGGCCGTGGTCACGGCCCAGGACGCCCTGGGCCAGCTCGGCTTCCGCCGCATCGCCATCGCTACCGCGCCGGAGGTGCGTCCATGAGTAAACAACACGCACCGGTCTGGCCGATCTACAAACGCCTGCTCGGATACACCCGCGCCTACTGGGTGTTCATGGTCGCCGCCGTCATCGCGATGGTGGTCGAAGCGCTGGCCGGCTACCACTTCACCAAGCTGATGGAGCCGCTGGTCAACCGCGGCTTCGTCAATCCCGAGCCGCGCATGGCGGTGATCCTGCCGCTGACCATCCTCGGGCTGTTCATGATGCGCAGCCTGGCCACCCTGGTCAGCGACTACGCGCTGGCCCGCACCGGGCGCAGCGTGGTCCGCGACCTGCGCGAGCAGGTGCTGTCCAAGTACCTGCACCTGCCGTCGTCGCACTTCGACAGCGAAGCCACGCCGGTCATGGTCAGCCGCCTGAACTACGACACCGAGCAGGTCACCCAGGCCAGCGCCGACGCGCTCAAGACTTTGGTCGCCGATACCCTGACCATCATCGCCATGCTGGTGGTGATGCTGCAGATGAGCGTCAAGGTCACCGTGGCGATGCTGGTGGTGGTGCCGCTGATCGGCGTGATCGTGTCGTTCGTGGGCAAGCGCTACCGGCGCATCAGCCGTGGCATCCAGGACGGCATGGGCAGCATGGCGCAGACCGCCGAGCAGTCGCTGGCCGCGCAGCAGGAAGTAAAGGTGCATGGCACCCAGGCGCATGAGATCGCGCGCTATTCGCGCCTGGCCAACCGCATGCTCGGCCTCAACATGAAGGTGGAAACCACGCGCGCGCTGGCCTCCAGCACCGTACAGTTCCTGGCCGCGCTGGCGCTGGCGGTGATCGTGTGGGTG